>VXMQ01000065.1 GCA_009841015.1 Candidatus Palauibacter denitrificans
CCGGGACATTTTCCATGCCGATAACCGGGACATTTTACGTGCCGATTGACAGCGGATCCTCTCTCTACTCCCGGGCGGGCTCCGCCGCGCCTTCCTGCGCTGCGGACCGCAGTGGTTCTTCCTCCTCACCCGCCAGGTCCGCTGAGACGCCGCCCGCCGTCCCCCATCCCGCGGGGGAGCCTCCGCGCGCGCCAACCGGTCCGCGGGACACTCGTGAAGGGACGCCCAAGAGGTGGGCACCGGACCTCCGGGTTTGTTATGCCGATGCACCCTCCCGGTAGAAGTCATCGAGGATCTCCATGGTGGCCGGTCTCCGGCGGAGGAGTGATGGCGCACGGATGCGGGAGGGGTCCGGGAGGCGCTAAATTCGACCCGCCATGAGCCCCGACACCTCCTTCACGGCGTCTCCGGACCCCGAAGACGATCCCGTCGCTGCCGCGGTTTCCGCCGGCAGCGGACGGGGGCTCGTCATCCTGCCTACGTACAACGAGGTCGATTCCATCGCCGGGATCGTCGAGGGAGTGCTGGCGCAGGATGGCCGGCTTTCGGTCCTCGTCGTCGATGATGCGTCGCCCGACGGAACGGGCGCCCTCGTCGACTCGCTCGCCGCGGCGGAGCCGCGCGTGAGCGTCCTACACAGGGAAGGGAAGCTGGGGCTCGGGACCGCCTACATCGCCGGTTTCCGCTGGGCGCTCGAGCGTGACTTCGAGTGGGTCTTCGAGATGGACGCCGACGGGTCGCACGACGCGCGCTATATTTCCGACATGATCGCCGCGACCTCCCGCTTCGATGTCGCTGTCGGATCCCGCTATACTGCGGGAGTGAACGTCGTCAACTGGCCCATGTCGCGTCTGCTCCTCAGCTACTACGCGAACAAGTACGCGCGCATCGCCACGGGACTGCGCCTCGCCGATTCCACGAGCGGCTTCAAGTGCTTCACGCGTCGCGTACTGGAGGCGATCGACCTCGACCGCGTGGGGTCGACCGGATACACGTTCCAGATTGAAATGAACTTCCGCGCGTGGAAGAAGGGGTTCCGCGTCGGGGAGGTCCCCATCGTGTTCACGGACCGCCGCCTCGGGCAGAGCAAGATGTCGGGGGCGATCGTGCGCGAGGCGGTGTGGCGGGTGTGGGCGCTGCGGCTGCGGTCCCTCATCGGGAGGCTGTGATGGCCAGGAACCGGACCATGTCGTACTTCCCGTCCCGGCGGGAACCCCCGCGTCCGGCGATCGACTACGACAACCATCCGGTCTTCTCGAAGCGACCGCGGTGGAGGTGCGAGGCCCACCGCATCATCTTCGGCAATCTGACCCGCGCCGGCCGGCTCTTCGACCTCATCCTCATTGGCGTCATCCTTGCCAGCGTCGTCGTCGTGATGCTCGAGAGCGTGCAGGACTTCAACGTTCGCGCCCGAGGCCTGCTGTGGACGCTCGAATGGGTGTTCACGGTGCTGTTCACGATCGAATACTTGCTTCGCCTCATCTCCGCGGAGCGGGCCGGCCAATATGCCCGGTCCTTCTTCGGGATCGTTGACCTGCTCGCCGTCCTGCCCAACTTCGTGGGGCTGCTGATCCCGGGGGGGCAGGCGCTCGCCGTCATCCGCCTGCTGCGCGTGCTGCGGGTGTTCAGGGTGCTGAAGCTCGCCCAGTTCGTTGGCGGAGAGCGACTCCTCCTCGGCGCCCTCCGTTCGAGCGCCTACAAGATCGCCGTCTTCATCGTCGCGGTGCTCGTCGTGGTGACGGTCGTGGGCGCGGCGATGTACGTGATCGAGGGAGCGGAGGCGGGCTTCAGCAGCATCCCCCGCGGCGTCTACTGGGCCATCGTCACCGTGACGACGGTTGGGTTCGGCGACATCACGCCGCAGACGACGGCGGGGCAGATGCTCGCCGCGCTCCTCATGATCCTGGGGTACGGCGTGATCGCCGTCCCGACGGGCATCGTAACGGCCGAGATCACGGGCGGCCGTGAAGCGAGACTGCAGGCCGCCATGGAGCGGATGTGCCTGCGTTGCGCCAGGTCCGGCCACGACCCGGATGCCCGCCACTGTAAGCACTGCGGTACCGAACTGCTCGAATGAACCCACCGCGGCGGGACCGATGAGGAGCCGCTGGCCGTCCCTTCGCATGCCCGGGGGGTTGCCCGGGTGCGCCGGCCGCTTGGTGCGAGCCGCCTTCGGCGGCGCCGTGGCGGCCGTCTGCGCGGCCTCGGGGCTCGCGGCCCAGGCCAACGCCGGCGATGAGGTGGACGTCGCGGCGCTCCGGCCCCGCGCTCCGGTCCCCATCGCCCGCATCTCCGAGGCGATCGACGTGGACGGGGTCGTGAACGAACCCGTTTGGGAGACGATCGATCCGCTCCCGCTCTTCATCATGTCGCCCACCCACGGCGGTGAGCAAACGGAACGGACGGAGATCCGTCTCGCGCACGATGACCGGTATCTCTACGTGTCCGGACGGATGTACGACTCGAACCCGGACGGCATCCGCGTAAACACCTTTTATCGCGACAGTTACAGCGGAGACGACCTGTTCTCGTTCGTGATCGACAGCTACAACGACTACGAGACCGCCCTCTGGTTCGGCACGACGCCGGCCGGCGTGCGCCAGGACCGCTCGATTTCCGGTGACGCCGAGTTCACGGGCGACCTCCCGCCGTTCAACGAGGACTGGAACGCGCACTGGGATGTCCGTACGACGCGCAACGCGGAAGGGTGGTTCGCGGAGTTCCGCATCCCGTTCTCCACGCTGGGATTCCAGGCGGAGGGCGATGAAGTGACGATGGGGATCACCCTCTATCGCTACATCGGCCGGAAGAACGAACGCCAGGTGTACCCGCCGATCGCGCGCGAGTGGGGCCGGCTCGCGTTCATGAAGCCGTCGCAGACCCAGCGGGTGACGCTGCGCGACGTTCGGCCCACCGCGCCGGTTTACGTGACCCCGTACGCGCTCGGAGGCCTGCGCCGGACGCCGGTGCTGCGCGAGCCCGCGGACGCGGCCGCCTACTGGGCGACGGAACAGGACCGGACCACGGAACCGGGGGTCGATCTCAAGTACTCCCCGTCCTCCAACCTGGCCATCGACCTCACGGTCAACACCGACTTCGCCCAGGTGGAGGCGGACGAGCAGCAGGTCAACCTCACCCGGTTCTCGCTCTTCTTCCCCGAGAAACGGCAGTTCTTCCAGGAGCGGTCCTCGACCTTCGATTTCGGGACGGGGGGCTTCACGGATCGCGTGTTCTTCAGCCGGCGGATCGGTCTCGAAGGCGGGGAACTCGTCCGCATCTACGGCGGCGCCCGCGTCGTCGGCCGCATGGGCGGCCTGGACTTCGGCGTTCTCAATATGCAGACCGCGCCCGCCGGGGGACGCTCGGGCGAAAACGTCGGTGTGATGCGAGTGAAGCAGCAGGTGTTCAATCCGTTTTCGTTCGTCGGCGGGATCGTGGCGACCCGGCTCGGGGGGAACGGCCAGGACAACGTCGCGTACGGCGTGGACACGCAGATTCGCCCGATCGGCAACGAGTGGGTGACGCTCACATGGGCGCAGACGTTCGACGAGGCGGTGCACGAGCGGAACCCGCTCGACGCGGCGCTGTTCCGCGTCCGGTGGGAACGGAGGACGGACGACGGCCTGTCGTACAACCTCTATTACCGGCGCGTGGGGCCGGACTACACGCCGCGGCTCGGCTTCCAGTTGCGGAGTGACTTCACGCTCTTCGGCGGCGAGGTCGGCCACACTTGGCTTCAGGGTCCGAGCGCTTCGCTGAACACCGTCACGCTGTCGGTGATGGGCGAGAGCTACTACCGCAACGCCGACGTCACGCCGGAGTCGCAATCGATCCGCCCCGAACTGGAACTCGCCTTCAAGTCGGGGTCGCGCATTGCGGCCTATTCGAACACGCAGTTCGAGGACATCCGGACGCCGTTTCGCATCACCGGCCTCTCGATCCCGGCAGGGGAGTACTGGTTCCGGGAAGTGGGCATCGACTGGATGCTGCCGCGCACCGCGATTTTCCGTGGAGACATCAGGACCACGGTCGGGAGCTTCTACGACGGCCGGCGTGCGGGCCTGATCTTCAATCCGATGTGGAGCGTGTCCCGCTACCTGGAGATCGGCGGCGGCTACGAGGTGAACCGGATCGAGTTTCCGGACCGGGGCGAGGCGGCGACCGCGCAACTCGCCAGGGTACGGCTCGCCTTCGCCCTCAATCCCCAGGTCTCGTTCAGCACCTTCGCGCAGTACAACAACCTCGACGAGCGCATGAGCATCAACGCCCGCTTCCGTTACCACTTTCGGGAGGGAACGGACCTCTGGATCGTGTACAACGAGGGGCTGAATTTCGACCGCGAACGGGGATTCGACCCGAGGTTGCCCTGGTCGGCCGGGCGCAACGTCATGGTGAAGTACTCCCACACCTTCAGCTGGTAGGCCGGGCCCGCCGGCTTCTCGGCTGGTAGGTCGGGGACGCCGGCCTGTCGGCTGCCGCCGCGCCCTCCGCCGCCGGGATTGAACCCTCGGACTCGCCGGGGTGTTCTCTCGGCGAGCAGACCTTCCCGGTGCCACCCCCGATCCTGGGTAGATGCCGTTGATCCACATCGGCCGTCGACGTCGGCGACTCGCGACTCCGTGCGCGTGGATGGTGCCGGTCTGCCTGCTCGCGGCGCCCGGGCTTTCGGGCCAGACCGGGGCCGCGGACGAGGTCGATGCCGCGGGGTTCCGGTCGCCCGTTCCGGTTCCGATCCCCCGGCTCACCGGGGAGATCGACATCGACGGGGTCGTCGACGAGCCGGCCTGGGAAGCGATCGAGCCGCTCCCGATGTTCATGTGGGCCCCCACGCACGGGGGCGAGATGACGGAGCGGACCGAGGTGCGGATCGCCCACGACGACGAATACCTCTACCTCTCCGGCCGGATGTACGACTCGAACCCCGAGGGCATCCGGGCGAACACCTACCTCCGGGATGCGTTCAGCGGCGACGATCTCCTCTCGTTCGTGATCGACAGCTACAACGACTACGAAACCGGGGCTTGGCTCGGGACCACGCCCGCCGGCGTCCGCCAGGACCGCTCGCTCTCCAACGATGGCGACTTCACGGGCGACGTGATGCCGTTCAACGTGGACTGGAACGCCCACTGGGAGGTCGTCACCTCGCGAAACGACGAGGGCTGGTTCGCGGAATACCGGGTCCCGTTCTCCACGCTGGGATTCCAGGCGCAGGGCGACGAAGTGACGATGGGGATCATCATCTACCGCTTCCTCGCCCGGAAGAACGAGCGCCACGTCTTCCCGTTCATCGGCCGCGAATGGGGGCAGGGGGGCTTCCTCAAGCCTTCGCAGGGCCAGCGCATGACGCTGCGCGGGGTGCGGCCCACGACGCCGGCCTACGTGACCCCGTACGTGCTCGGGGGCCTGAGCCGGACCCCGGTCCTCCGGGAACCGACGGACGCCGCCTCCTTCTGGGGGACCGAGCGGGACCAGTTGGCGGAGCCGGGCGTCGATCTCAAGTACTCTCCCTCGTCGAACCTGGCGATCGATCTCACGGTCAACACCGATTTCGCGCAGGTGGAGGCGGACGACCAGCAGGTGAACCTCACCCGGTTCTCGCTCTTCTTCCCCGAGAAGCGGCAGTTCTTCCAGGAACGCTCCTCGACCTTCGATTTCGGGACGGGAGGGTTCACGGACCGCGTGTTCTTCAGCCGCCGCATCGGGCTCGAAGGGGGCGAACTCGTCCGCATCTACGGGGGCGCGAGGCTGGTCGGCCGGCTCGCCGGCCTTGACTTCGGGGTCCTCAACATGCAGACGGCGCCGGCGGCGGGGCGGTCGGGCGAGAACATGGGGGTCATGCGCCTCAAGCAGCAGGTGCTCAACCCGTATTCGTTCGTCGGCGGGATCCTCACGACCCGCTACGGCTCCAACGGGCAGAACAACGTCGCCTACGGCCTCGATTCGCAGCTGCGCCTGTTCGGGGACGAGTACCTCACGCTCACCTGGGCGCAGACGCAGGACGAGGTCGTCAGGGAGCGCAACGTGCTCGACGCGAGCCTCGTGCGGGCGCGCTGGGAGCGGCGGACGGACCGCGGAGTCTCCTACAACCTCTTCTACCGGCGCGTTGGCCCCGACTACCTGCCGCGCCTCGGCTTTCAGCTGCGGAACGACTTCACGCTGTTCGGCGGGGAGTTGGCCCATACCTGGCTTCGCGGGGCGGACGCGACGCTGAACGCGATCACCCTGGCGCTGGTGGGCGAGAACTACCAGCGCAACGTCGACCTCACCCTCGAGTCCCTCTCGGTCCGTCCCGAAGCGCGGCTCGAATTCAAGTCGACCGCGATGATCACGGCCTACGCGAACAGCCAGACCGAGAACATCCGGCGGCCGTTTCCGGTCGGCGCGGTGTCCATCGAGCCGGGGGAATACCGGTTCACGGAGGCCGGGATCGACTGGCAACTGCCGCGCAGCACGATCTTCCGGGGCGACATCCGGACGACGGCGGGGAGCTTCTACGATGGGCGGCGCGTGGGTCTCATCTTCAACCCCACGTGGACCGTCTCCCGCTACCTGGAGGTCGTCGGGGGCTACGAGGTGAACCGGCTCGAGTTCCCCGGCCGGGACCAGGCGACGACGACGCACCTGGGCCGACTGCGGCTGAACTTCGCCTTCAACACACACATCTCGTTCAGCGCCTTCGCGCAGTACAACAACCTCGACGAGCGGACGAGCGTCAACGCGCGCTTCCGCTATCACTTCAGGGAGGGCACCGACCTCTGGATTGTGTATAATGAAGGGTTCAACTTCGAACGGGACCGGGGGTTCGATCCGAGGCTGCCGTGGTCGGCGGGACGAAACATCATGATCAAATACTCCCACACCTTCATCTGGTGAAGCGGCGTGCGGTGAAGCTGCGCGCGAGGGGCAGGGGAGCGGGATCCGCCGCCCGGGCGGCGCTGTGGCTGTGCGCCGCGCTCGTGGCGCTGGCGCCGGTCGCCGCGGCCGCGCAGGACGGGGGGCGGGGGAAGCCCCCGGTGCCTCTCCACCGGCTCGACGGGCAGGGGCACATCGACCTCGACGGCTTCGTCGACGAACCCGCGTGGATGGAGATCGACCCCGTGCCCCTGGTGGTGTATTCGCCCACCTACGGCCAAGCCCCCACCGAGGAGACGCGGATTCGGATCGCGTACGATGACCAGTACCTGTACGTCTCGGGGCAACTGTTCGATTCGGACCTCGGCGGGATCCGCGCGAACAGCTTCGCCCGCGACGGGTTCAGCGGTGACGACCAGTTCTCGGTCGTGATCGACAGCTACAATGACCACGAGACGGCCGTGTCCTTCGTAGTGAACCCCAACGGCGCGCGGTCCGACCGCGCGGTCTGGGGCGATGCGGAGTGGACGGCGGGCACCCGGCCCTTCAACAGCGACTGGAACGCGCACTGGGATGGCGCCGTCCAGCGGACGAACGACGGCTGGTCGGCGGAGATGCGGATCCCGTTCTCGACGCTCGGGTTCCAGAATACAGGCGGGGATGTGACGATGGGGCTCACCGTCTACCGCTCGATTTCGCGCAAGAACGAGCGCCACGTCTACCCCGACATCTCGCCCGAGTACGGCTTCTTCGGCTTCGGCAAACCGTCGCTGGCGCAACGGGTCACCTTCCGGGGCGTGAATCGCGCGAACCCGATCTACGTGACGCCGTACGTCCTCGGAGGGATGACGCAGATCCCGACGCTGCGAGAACCGCCGGACGTGCGGGCGTACTGGGAGACGACGGACGACCCCACCGGGGAACCGGGCCTCGACTTCAAGTACTCGCCCTCGTCGAACCTGTCGATCGACCTCACCGCCAATACGGACTTCGCTCAGGTGGAGGCGGACGACCAGCAGATCAATGTCACGCGGTTCCCCCTCTTCTTCCCGGAGAAACGGCAGTTCTTCCAGGAACGCTCGGCGACCTTCGACTTCGCCACCGGCGGCGTCACCGACCGGGTCTTCTTCAGCCGCCGGATCGGGCTGGACCGCGGCGAACTCGTCCGCATCTACGGAGGTGCGCGCATGGTGGGCCGGGCCGGCGGGCTCGACTTCGGCCTGTTGAACATGCAGACGGCCCCCGCGGTCGGGCGGCCGGGCGAGAACATGGGCGTGCTGCGGCTCAAGCAGCAGGTCTTCAACCAGAATTCGTCCGTCGGCGGGATCGTCACCACGCGCGTCGATGCGTACGGCAAGACGAACGTGGCCTACGGGGCGGACAGCGAGGTTCGGGTGTTCGGGGACGAATACCTGACGCTGCGCTGGGCCCAGTCCTTCGATGACGATGTCGTGGAGCGCAACCCGCTCGACGCGGGGACGTTCTTCGCGCAGTTCGAGCGGAGGAGGCAGGAGGGGTTCGCCTACAGCGCCCAGTATCGCCGCGTGGGAGGGGACTATCTGCCGAGCCTGGGCTTCCAGTTGCGGAACGAGTTCACGCTCTTCGGCGGATCGGCCGGCTACTCCTGGTTCATGGGCGCCAACTCGGCGCTCCGCGCCGTGACGCTCAGCGGCGAGACACAGCACTTCTACAGGAACCTGGATCTCACGCCGGAGTCACGGGTTATCGCTCCTCAGGTGATGATCGGCATGAAGTCGGGGACGTTCCTGATGCTCACCTCGCGTTCAAGCTTCGAGAGCATCCGGGATCCGTTCAGGATCGCAGGCCTGACGATCGATCCGGGCGAATACTGGTTCCACGAAGTCGATGCCTCGCTCCGGCTCTCCCGCGGCGGCCTCGTGCGGGGGGAAATCGGGGGTTCGGCCGGCAGCTTCTACGACGGTCGCCGCGTGAGCCTTCGCCTGAGTCCGGCGCTGAATCTCTCCCGGCACTTCGAGATCCGCCCGAGCTACGACGTCAACCGCTTCGAACTGCCGAACCGCGACTTCCTGACGACGCACCTGGCGAGACTCAACCTGGATTTCGCGCTCGACACGCACCTCTCGTTGAGCACGCTCGCCCAGTACAACTCGACGACGGACCAGGTGAGCGTGAACGCCCGTTTCCGCTATCACTTCCGCGAGGGCGTGGATCTGTGGGTGGTCTACAACGAAGGCTACTTCATGGATCGCACGAACGGCGGCGTCGACCCGCGCCTCCCGTTCTCCTCGGGCCGGGCGCTAATGGTGAAGTACTCCCACACCTTCGCCTTCTAGCCTTCGAGGCGCCCGCAAGCGTCACGCCAGCCGGGCTTCGGCGGGCGATTTGAATCCGTTCTTCGCCTGAGTGAAGCGGGATCTGTGCGTCAGGGGGAGGGACCGTCAGACCTCCGCAAGTTTACATAATATATCTTATGCGCCATCACGGGAGCCCGCAGCGATGTCAGGGATCCGGCCGAAGTGCTACGCGGTCAGCCGCTGCCCCCGCGCCGGGCCTTGATCTCCCCGAGCCGGAGGCGGTAGACGCCGGCTTCCACCGGGTCCTCCACGGCGGCTTCCTCGGCGATGGCGGCGAAGATGGTCTCGGCTTCCTCGAGACGGCCGAGGGATGCGAGGATTCGCGCGGCTGACGCGCGCGCCTCGCGACGCTGAAAGGCGAAACGCGCCGTCTCACCCAGCGCTTCCCACGTCGCGAGCGCGATCTCCGCGTCGCCGGATGCTTCCTGCGCCGCCGCAAGGAGCGTGCGTGCGGCGAGTCCGACCGGCCGGTCCGGCGCCTCTGAAATCGTGCTCGCGACCTGTGCGGCCTCTACCGACAGCCCCTGGTCGAGATAGGTCCGCGCAAGGATGAGCCGGCCTTCGTTCGCCGCCGCGACGCCATCGAAGCGCTCGACGTAGGTTGCGAGATCGGCGATGAGGAGTTCGGGGTCCGTCGCGGTCATCCGAAGCGTCGCGAGCTCGGACGCCGCCTGCTCGCGCACCGAGGCCTGGAAGTTCCTGTAGTACATGATGCCCACGACGACCATCGCGATGCCGGCAGCCCCCACCAGCACCGCCCGCATGTTCCTGTTGGCCCAGGTGGCCAGGCGGAAGGTGGACCGCACGAAGGCATCCTGCCGTCCGCCTTCGTCGTCCGGTCGTTTTCCGCTGGCGAGCGCGTCCGCCATCTGCCGTCTCCTCCTCGTTTCCTGCACGGTTGTCGAACGGCGTGGAAGCTACCCGGCCTGGCGAATCGCCGCTACTTGCGTGGCCATCACGGACGGTTCGACCCGCGCTCGTCGGCGAAGCGGTCGATGGCGAGGACGGCGGCCACCCCGAGGAGCGCGAGCGCCGCCGCCGGCCAGATCTCGCCGGCGCCTTCGGGCCAGCGGTTCGCGAGCAACCACTCGATGCGGCCGTCGCTGTGCGTGTACAGCTCACGGAGCTGCACCTTCCACGGCCACAGCGCGTTGAGCGAGCCGAGAAGAAACCCCGTGAGCACGGCAAGCGTGGGCGTCCGGTGGCGGGCCAGGAGGCGCCGCAGGCCGCGGCTGAACGTGAGCAGGCCGGCGACGACCCCGAGGCCCACGGCCGCGAGCCGGACGACGTCCAGATCGTTGAGGGCCACGATCACGGGGGTGTACGCGCCCAGGATGAGCAGGATGAAGCTGCCGGAGATGCCCGGCAGGATCATGGCGCACGCCGCCACGGCCGCGGCCGCCGCCAGAAAGAGGGGCGTGTCGGAGCGGACGAGCGGGGGCAGCGACGTGACGACGGCGGCGACCGCGGCCCCGGCGGCGGCAAGGGTCCAGATGCCGGCCCGGCGATCCGCGACCCGCCGGCCGACGACGGGGACCGACGCCGCCACGAGGCCGAAGAAAAAGGCCCACAGCTCCCCGGGCCGGTTCGCGAGCAGCCAGTCCAGCAGCCCCGCGAAGGCGAACAGGCTCGTGCCGATGCCGGAGAGGAGGACCGCGAGGAAGCCGAGGTTGCCCGCCTGCCAGACGCAGCGCACGCCCCCTTCCCGGAACGCTCCGAGCAGGCGGCGGTCGAGACCCGCGATCGTGGTGACGAGTTCGTCGTAGATGCCCGAGATGAAGGCGATCGTCCCCCCGGAAACCCCGGGCACGAGATCCGCCAGCCCCATGGCGAGGCCCTTGGCGTACACACCGGCCCAGGCTCTCACGGACTTCACTCGGCCCCCCCGCCCCGCCGGCCCTCTTCGATGAGCGGGACGAAGCGGGCGCCAGTGATCGTCTCCTTCTCGAAATGTTCTCCGCGTCGCGTGTAACGCCGCAGCTCCTGTCGCCGCCTGCCGACGGGCACAATGAGGTGCCCTCCATCCGCGAGCTGCCTGAAGAGCGCTTCGGGCGGCCGGACGGCCGCCGCGCCCACGATGATCGCCTGGAAGGGAGCGTACCTCGGCCAGCCTCGGGTCCCGTCCCCGTGCATGAGTCGCGCGTCCACGCCGAGGCGTTCCAGCGTGCGAGCCGCGGCCTCGTACAGGGAAGCGATCCGCTCGATGGAGTACACCCTCGCCCCGAGCGCCGCGAGGAGCGCCGTTTGGAACCCCGCCCCCGTCCCCACCTCGAGGACCCGATGACCGGGGTGGATTTCGGCGTATTCGAGACTGAGGGCGTGGATCGTCGGGCTCGAAATCGTCTGCCCCCGGCCGATGGGGAGCGGCACGTCCTCGTAGGCGCGGGCACGCATCACGTCGGGTATGAACGCGTGCCGCGGGACGCTGTCGAAGGCGTGCAGGACGGCCAGGTCGCTCACCCCGCCATCGCGGAGCCGTTCCACGAGGCGACGGCGGTCGCGCCGGTAGTCCGTCGCGGGGGCCCGGTCCGTCAGCCTCCCAGCCGCCACGACCTCACCTCGTTGAGCAGTTCGAAATTCGTCAGGTCGAGGTGGAGGGGCGTCACCGAGACGAAGCCGGCGCGCACGGCACGGAAATCCGAGTCCTCCCTGCCTCGCCAGGCCGAACGTCCCCCGCCGATCTTGAAGTATTCCGTCCCCTCCTCATCGTGAATCCGGCGGAGCGAGTCATGGTACACGCGGCGCCCGAGCGCCGTCACCGTGATTCCCTTCACTTGGCCCGCTGGCCGGTCCGGAAGGTTGACGTTGAAGAACGTCTCATCGGGGAAGGAATCCCGGCCGAGGCAGGCCGCGATGACCCGGCCGATCAACTCGTCGTAGGTCTCGAGGACGCGGTCGTTGCTCCCCGTGAAGGAGAAGGCGATCGCGGGCACGCCGAGGATCGTCGCCTCCATCGCCGCCGCCACGGTGCCGGAGTAGAGCACGTCTTCCCCCATGTTGGGGCCGTGGTTGACCCCCGAGAGGACGAAACGGGGCCGTGTCTCGAGGATCTCCTTCAGGGCGAGGAGGACGCAATCCGTCGGCGTCCCGTCCACCATGAAGCGTCGCGCTCCGAGCCGCGTCAGCCGCAGCGGGCGGAACAGCGAGAGCGCATGGCTCGTGGCGCTCTGCTCCCGGTCTGGCGCCACTGTCCACACGTCGCCGAACGCGTCCGCCACGCGTGCGAGCAGCGCGAGCCCGGTCGACTTCACGCCGTCATCGTTCGTGCACAGGAGGACGGGTTTTTTCGCTTCGGTCACCCGGCCTCGCCGTCCTCGAGAAGCTGGACCAGTTCGTCGGCCTCCCTCCGGAGGTCGCGGATCGTCTCCCGGTCCCAGGCCACCCGCGCCTGCGCCGCGAGTTCGCCGCCCGCGCGCAGCTGATCGAGTTTTCGCCGCGCGCCCTCGATCGTGTACCGTTCGGTATAGAGGAGGTGCCGCAGGAGCTGCACGAGCTGAATCTGCTTCGGGCGGTATACCCGGTTCCCCGCCCGGTTCTTCGTGGGGCGAAGCGCCGAGAACTGCGTTTCCCAATAGCGCAGGACGTGCGGCTTGAGATCCGCGATCTCGCACACCTCTCCGATCGAGTAGTACTCCTTCGGGGCGATGCGGTCGGACACGCCTTCCCCTTCCCTTGCTAGCGGCCCGTGGCGGGGCTGACGCGGGATCCTCCGCGCCTGCTAGCCCCAGCGCTCGGGTTTCGGCTCCCGGGCCATCAGCTGCGCCAGCGCCTCCCGGGGCGCAACATCTTCGTACAGGATCGAATATACACTGCTCGTGATCGGCATCTCCACGTGCCGGTCCCGGCTCAGTTCGTACGCCGCGCGCGCCGTTCGCACGCCCTCCACGACCTGGTCCATCTCTCCGATCACCTCCGCAGGCCGGCGACCCGCCCCAATGGAGAGTCCGGCGGAGCGGTTCCGGCTCAGCCGTCCGGTGCATGTGAGGACGAGGTCTCCGAGCCCCGCGAGGCCTCCGAGCGTCGTCTCCCGCGCCCCGAAGTGCCGGGCGAGCCGGACGACCTCCGCGAGTCCGCGGTTGATGAGCGCCGCGCGCGCGTTGGAACCCAACTCCAACCCGTCCGAGATCCCGGCGGCGAGCGCGATCACGTTCTTGAGGGCGCCGCCGAGTTCCACGCCGTCGACATCCGGCTGCGTGTACACTCGAAAGTACCCGTTCCGGAACAGGCTCTGCACGGCGAGCGCGTGGGCTTCGCTCCGACTCGCGGCGACGACGGCGGTGGGAAGCCGGCGGAGGAGTTCCTCCGCAAAGCTGGGTCCCGAGAGGACGACCGTGCGTCGCCCCGCTGCCTTGCCGAGCGTCTCCACGATGACCTCGGACATTCTCCGGTGCGTCCCGAGTTCGATCCCCTTGGAGGCCGAGACCAGCACCTGGTCGCCGAGGTGGGGCGCGGCCCGGCGCAGAACCTCGCGCACGGCGTGCGATGGGCAGACGGAGAGTACGAAACCGGCGCCGTCCATCGCCTCCGCGAGATCCGATGTCACCGACAGGGGCCGGCCCAGTGCGATTCCGGGCAGGTAGCGTTCGTTCGTCCCGCTGTCGCGCATCGCGGCGGCGTGCGCGGCGTCGCGCGCCCATAGCCGCACGTCGTGACCGTTCCGCACGAGGACGTCCGCCAGCGCCGTGCCCCAACTGCCCGCCCCCAGCACGGCGACCGCGTGCCCGCTCACGCCTCGTCCTCCGGGGACTGCCGCACCGCCCTTTCTCGGCGCGGGAGTCGGCCGCGGCGCCAATCCACCTGGAATTCCTCTCGTCTCACGATCCGCGCGAGGTTCGAGCGGTGCGTCCACCAGACGGTGATGGCGAGGAGGAGCGCGTAGAACACGACGGAGCGCGGCGCCGCCGAGCCGCGGGCCATGATGGGCACGAGAGCCGCGGAAAGGAGGGACGCCATGGAGGCCGTCCGCGTGAGGATCACCGTCACGACCCACACGAAGAAGGCGACGATCACGGCCACCGGAACCAGGGCGGCCATCGTTCCGGCGGCGGTCGCGACCCCCTTCCCTCCCCTGAATCCCGTGTACACGGGCCATACGTGTCCCGAAATGGCCGCGAGTCCGTAGGCGAGCGCCCAGGCGCCGGCGCGCCCGTCCCACATGGGGAAGAGCCAGACCGGTACGAACCCCTTCAGCAGGTCCACGACGAGCACGCCCACGGCGGGGAAGAACCCCAGGACCCGGTAGGCGTTCGTGGACCCGAGGTTGCCGCTCCCCTCCCGCCGGAGGTCGTATCCGTAGGCGCGCCCGACGAGGTAGCTGGTGGGGAAGGCCCCGATGAGATAGGCCGCAAGCGTCAGGAGCGGTGCCGTCATTCTCGCCCCGAACGCTTCTTCAGCTTGATCCGGATGGGGGATCCCTCGAATCCCCAGGCCTCCCGGAAGCCGGCGACGAGGTATCTCACATAGTGCTCCTTGAGGTCGTGCGGCCGGTTGGACCAGAGTACGAACTGCGGCGGGGACGCCGCCACCTGACTCCCGTACAGCAGCCGCACGTCCCCGCGTCCGCCCTGGGGAGGCTGCCGGCGTGCCACGAGCCTCTGAAGGACTTCGTTGACCTCCGCCGTGGGCACCCGCCGCGCCCGCGCCTCCTGCACCTCGAACGCGAGGTCGATAACCCTCCGCACCCGCTTCCCCGTCAGCGCCGAGCAGGTGATGATGGGCACCCAGCGAAGATAGTGTGCGCGCTCCCGGAGTTCGCGCTCGAAGCCGGCCAGCGCGGAGGGCCCGCGGTCTTCGATCAGGTCCCACTTGTTGGCCACGAACACGAGGCCTTTCCCCTCGTCCCACGCCTCGTGTCCGATCCGGAAGTCCTGGTTCGCCGCGCCGGCCCTGGTATCGACGAGGAGGAGGCAGACGTCCGCCCGGCCGATGGCCGAGGCCGCACGCAAGCGCCCGAGGAATTCGAGGTCATCCACGATCCGGGCCCGGCGCCGGAGGCCCGCGGTGTCGATGAGACGGACGCGGCGCCCTTCCAGGACGAGGTTCGTATCGATGGCGTCGCGCGTCGTCCCCGCCTCCTCGTGGACGATGACGCGATCCTCCCCGAGGAGACGATTCACGAAGCTCGACTTGCCCACGTTGGGGCGCCCGATGACCGCGATGCGGATGTCGGCGTCCTCCTCCTCCACCTCCGCCGACTCCGGGAGGGCCGCGACCACGCGGTCGAGCAGGTCCCCCGACCCCTTGCCGCTGAGCGCCGCGAGCGGCGTGGGGTCGCCGAGGCCGAGTTCGTAGAAGTCGACGTGCCCGATCGCGTCGCCGAGTTCGTCGAGCTTGTTCACCGCGACGATGACGGGCAGGCCCGAGCGGCGCAGGAGTTCGGCGACGTGACGGTCCACGGGCTGGACGCCGTCGCGGCCGTCCACGACGAAGACGACGACGTCCGCGTGGCCGATCGCGGTCTCGGCCTGCCGGCGCACCTCGAGGTCGATCTGTTCGTCCGGTCGGACGACGAGGCCGCCGGTATCGACGAGGAGGAAGCGCCGCCCCGCCCAGTCCGCCTCGGCGAACTGCCGGTCCCGCGTCACGCCCGGGCGCTCGGCGACGATGGCGACGCGACGTCCCAAGACCCGGTTGAAGAGGGTCGACTTGCCGACATTGGGGCGGCCCACGATCGCGACGGTGTGGAGAGCCATCAGCGTCGACGCCACGCTAGAGCTCCGACAGGACGTCGACGAGGTCGTGCGAAGGCTCGACTCGGCGACCCGGGAAATCCGCCTGCAGTTCGGCAAGGCTCACGTCGTCGAGGAAGAGGCCTCCGTCGTTCAGCGCCTGCGCCGAGAAGAGGGCCACGTCGAAATCCCCCGCGCTGCGGAGTGCGCTCCGGTGATCCGCGCCCGGCAGGAGGCCGGCCGTCGTGACCATCGGCCCGTACAGCGTATTCTCAACCGCGACCGTCGAAACTTCGGCGCCGGTGCGCCGGGCGATGCGGCCCGCGAGGCGGGTCAGGGTCGGCCCCATCGAGATCCCCGTCACGGCCACGACCCGGCACCCTTCCAGCGGGCGAAGCGCCTCCAGTTGTCCGGTCACGCGATCCGTCAGCGCAGAAATCGCCCCGACGCCGTTGCTCTCGAGTTCGTGGTCGTCGAAGTACGCGGCGCCGGGCGGCTTGAGTCCCGCCTGCAGGTACATCTCGTCGGCGGCGTAGCACCACCCCTGCCCCCGCTCCGACAGCGCCCGCTCCCGGATCGCGTCGACGGCGTCGAGTGCCGCGCGACATTCCGCAGGTTCGAGCGTCCGCCCGCCCAGCGCGGCGTTCCACGACGTCAGGCCCACGGGTACGATGGAGAGCGACCGGATGGCATCCCCGCGGCGATAGAGGTCGTCGATCGTTCGCGTCAGGTGTTCGCCATCGTTGACCTCCGGACAGAGGACGACCTGTGCGTGCACGACGATCCGGCCCTCCGCCAGCCGGTCGAGATCCTCCCCGATATTCGCGCTCCGGGGGTTCTTCAGCATGCCGAGCCGGACCGCGGGGTCCGTCGAGTGGACGCTCACATAGAGCGGGGACAGCCGTTGTTCGAATATCCGGTCCCAGTCATCCGGACGCAGGTTCGTCAGCGTGATGTAGTGGCCGTGCAGGAAGGACAGCCGATAGTCGTCATCCTTCACATAGAGCGGCGCCCGGAGCCGGTCGAGCTTCGGGTTCCCCTTCACGAAGCAGAACGGGCACGCGTTCGTGCAGCGGCGGATCTTGTCGGGCTCCGGGACGATGCCAAGGGGCTCGTCCGCCGGCTTCTCGATCTCGAACAGCAACCGCTCGCCGGTTCGCTGCTCGGTGAGCACCCGGAGCGCGGGTTCCGCCTGGTGGAAGAGAAGGTCGAGGCCGTCCCGGATGGGCTTGCCGTTGATCTCGAGCACGGCGAGACCTGCCGGCAACTCGAGATCAGCCGCGATCGATCCCGGCTCGACGCTGGCGATTCGAATCATGGTCTAGCAGCCCGTGGGGCTGGTTTCGGGCCGGTCCGGCTTACCGGGAGCGGCCCGCGCCCGCGGTCTGGCAGTACCGAGCGGTCAGCCCCCGATCGTTCCGTACCGGAACCCGGCCAGGGGTACGTCGGACTCGATCTCGAAGGTGAAGCCCCCGGAGTCGGCCTCGAACGCGTGCGTGTGCTCCGTGACGACCTGCCCGCCGACATCGACGAACTCGAAGAGGATCTGCAGCGTCCCGGCGGCAGTCCGGTTCGTGAAGGCGATCTGCACGACATACCGGCCGTTCGCAGCGGCGGCCATCTGCGAGAACGTCACGGACAACGGCAACTCCTGCTCCTCACCCATGACCTCCATCGCCCGCTCGTTCATGTCTGCCCGGCCGAGCGCCTGAAAGTGCAACTGGTGAGCAAGCTCATCGTAGGGATACCACCGGGTCAGGGTGTCCGCGAGCGCGATGACGGGCCCCGGGCGGCCCGACTGGATGGAAGCGTTGACGTAGTTCTCCATCGCCTCCTTGTTGTACGGGTTCCCCTCCCGAGCCTTCCCGAACGCGGTCGCCGCGTCCGGGAAGTTCTGTCCGTTATAGAATCCCACCCCGACTTCGAGCCACTGCTGGTAGGTCAGGTCCGTGCGCTCAAGGGTCTCGGCATAGATGGCGCTCGACTCCTCGGTCTGCCCCTGATCGGCCAGCACGCCCGCATACCGGATCTGGATCACGACATCGTCCGGGTGGCTGGCGAGGTAGTCGCTGTAGGTCTGAACGGCTTCATCCGCCCTGCCTTCCACCGCCAGCATGTCGCCGAGTCCGCGGACGATGCCGCGCAGCGACTCCGCGTCCGCCTCGGGAATGTCCGCGGCGAGCGCGGCCTGGTACGTCTCGATCGCACCCGCGTTGTCTCCCAGTTGCGACTGCAGGAGAGCCGCGTTGCTGTACGTACGGAGGTCGGGATTGAAATCGTTCGCAAGCATGAAGGCGTCGAGCGCCGTATCGTAGTCGGATGCGCTGTAGGCCGTGACGCCCTGGTTGTAGAGCCGGACCCAGCCGTTATACCGCTGCGCCTCGCCGTGCATCATGCACTCGGGCGACGCGGTGGCGTCGTAGCGGTCGAGAAACGCAACGGCATCCGGGAAGTTGCCGAGACCTATCTGGATCTGGGCGCCCAGCAGGGGGACCACCGGATTGTCGCTGTCCAGGTCCGCCGTGAGCGCCTCCCACGCCTCCGTGAAGATCGCCATGCTGTCCTGGGCCGTTGCGGCCTCTGCAAGTTCCTGGATCGCTCCGGAAGCCGTGGCGGCCGCGCTGTTCGCTTCGAACTCGCATTCCTGCCCGAGGAGTCCCGCGGACGTAAGGATCGACGCCAGGGTCGCGGCGGTCGCCGCCCTCGCACCAGTACGCACCATGTTCGACATCGCTCTGAACCCCTGTTTCTGTTTGAGTCACAACCACGGTCAAGGTAGCCGGAAGCCTCCTGCGGCGCACGGAGCCCCGCGGGCGTTTGCCACGGCCCGCGCTAGTATGTGAGGAGATGCGCGGTGTTGAAGAGGACGACGGTCTCGCCATCGCGCAACTCCCCGGCGCGCCGGAGTTCGCGCGCGCCGGCGAGGGTGGCCCCGCCCTCGATCGCGGCCCCCACGCCGCCGCCGCCGAGTTCGAGGGCCCCAGCCCTCATCGCCTCGTCGGATACGGCGACGCCGCCTCCGCCCGATTCGCGAATGGCTTCGAGCATCAGGAAATCTCCGAGCGCGCCCGGGACCCGGAGCCCCCAGGCTTCGGTCGAGGCGTCCCGCCACGGCTCCGCATACGTCTCGCCCGCCGCGTGCGCGCGCACGATGGGCGCGCAGCCGGTGCCCTGAACCGCGTAGAGGCGCGTGTCCCCGTCGATCAGGCCGAGTTCGCGCAGCTCCGCCAGCGTCTTGGCGCTGCCGATGAGGCCGGTGCCGCCGCCGGTGGGATAGACGATCGCGTCGGGCGCTCGCCAACCGAGCGCTTCGACGATCTCGAGCATCATCGTCTTCTTCCCCTCGATCCGGTACGGCTCCTTCAGCGTGGAGATGTTGAATGCGCCTGTCTCCGCGCCGTACTCGGCGGAGAGACGGCCGCATTCGTCGATGAGCCCGTCCACCCGGACGATGTCGGCGCCGTAGTGTTCGCAGCGCCTGGCGACGCCCTCCGGCGTGTCCTCGGGGATGAAGAGGCGGGAGGGCACTCCGGCGCGCGCCGCGTAGGCCGCGAGGGCCGCGCCGGCGTTCCCGGCGCTCGGGATGACGAGGTCCCTCGCCCCCTCGTGTACGGCCCGCGTAACGGCCGCGCACAGTCCCCGATCCTTGAAGCTCCCCGTGGGGTTGAGGCCCTCGTCCTTCACCATGAGCGTGAGGCCCTCGAACTCCCCTCCGACCTCGATCTCGAGCAGAGGCGTGCCACCCTCCCCGAGCGTCACCGGATCTTCGTTCGGCTCGACGGGCATGATCTCCCGAAAGCGCCACATGCCGCCCTGTCGTCCGGCCCAGGCCCGCCGCAGCGCTTCGCCGTCCAGGGCACCGAGGTCGTACCTGGCCAGCAGAGGCTTCCCGCAGTCCGGGCAAACCGTGGCCAGCCCACGGGAGACGGTTCGCCCGCAGAGGCCGCATTCGAGGCGCCAGCTCATACGCTTCGCTCCTTGTCGCTTGTTGCCGCCGCGAGGCGGGCCAGGGTGCGCTCCCGTCCGAGCGCGTAGGCGACCTCGCCGAGGTCGGGGCCGTGAAGCTGCCCGGTCAGGGCGACCCGGACGGGCGGAAAGAACGTACGGCCCGCAAGCCCGGCGTCACGCATCGCGCCGCGAAGCGCCGCCCCGAGCGGTTCGGGTCGCCACGCCGTGTCCGCCCACGCCGCGCGGGCGAGGCGGATCGCGGTCGCGGCCGCGGGGGCGGAGAGCGAGTCCCGCGCCGCGGGTCCGCTGGTCTCCGGCGCGCGATAGATCGGCTCGACCTCGGACGCGACGTCCGAGAACAGACGGGTGCGTTTGGCGAAGACCTCCGCCGCCCGATGGAGATCGGCGTCGTTCAGCTCCAGCCCTTCCACGTCGATCCGCGCCGCCCAGTCGCGCGCCAGCCGCTCGGCCGGCTCCGCCCGCAGGTGCTGTCCGGAAAGCCAGGTCATCTTCTCTTCATCCACCTCGGTGTCGGCCGCCCCCAGCCGGTCGAGATCGATCCGCTCCACGAGCGCCTCCCGACTCAGGAACTCCTCGCCGTCCTCCGCGGACCACGAGAGGAGCGACAGGTAGTTGAGCACCGCATCCGGATGGAACCCCCGCTCCCGGTAGTCGAGGACCCCGGCCGCTCCGCGCCGCTTGGAGAGCTTCCCTCCCCCGGGGGCGAGGACGGTCGGGATGTGGACGAACTCCGGCGGCCTTACTCCGAAAGCCCGGTACAGGAGCACCTGCTTGGGCGTGTTCGAAAGATGGCCGACGCCCCGGATCACGTGGCTGATCTCCATCTCGATGTCGTCCACCGCGACGGCGAAATTGTAGGTGGGCCGCCCGTCGCTTCGCACGAGGACGAGATCCCCCAGGTCGTCGCCGTCGATCGCGAGGGTGCCCTTCAGGAAGTCCGTGAACTCGACGGGTCCGGATTCCACCCGGAGCCGGATGGCGGCCGCCCGCCCCTCCGCCTCATGGCGGCGCGCCCGGCCAGCGGGGAGGTCGCGGCAGCGCGCATCGCGTCCGGTGGGCTCCCCCGCGGCGATCGCTGCATCTCGCCGCGCCTCAAGTTCGTCCGGCCGGCAGTAGCAGCGGAAGGCCCTCCCCGATTCGAGCAGCTCCGCCGCGCGGGCCCGATGGCGTTCGGCGCGTGCGAGCTGGCGGTACGGCCCCAAGGGTCCCCCCTCTCGCGGTCCCTCGTCCGGGGCGATGCCGAGCCAGTCGAGGGCCTCGTAGATCATCTCCTCCCCCCCCGGTACCGCGCGCTCGGTGTCCGTATCCTCGAGGCGGAGCACGAAAACGCCGCCGTGTCGCCGCGCGAAGAGCCAATTCAGGATGGCGGTGCGCGCGTTGCCCAGGTGGAGGGCCCCGGTCGGGCTCGGCGCGAAACGGGTACGGACCCGCGCGGTCGAGGTGGTCGGAGGGGTCACGGAGTCTCTTCTTCCGCCTGGAAACCGGCGCAGCGCAGCACGGGCAGCGTCGGATAGCGCCGGAAACGCGCGTCCGTGCGCGAGAGCCGGCAGAGGAGGAAGACGGACCCGCGATCGCTGCGGATCCAGCGCCGGTGACGGCAGCGCGCGCACAGACCCGAGGGGGGCTGTCGGCCGCGCATCATGAGGCGGTTCCCCGGGCCGGATCCTCCTCGTGGAGCGCGGCGAGGATCGACGTGGCCGTCGCGGGGCCGATCCCGGGCGTGCGCGCGAGCTGGGCGGGCGTGGCCCGCCGGATCAGATCGAGACTGCCGAACCGCTCCAGCAGACGCTGCTCGCGCTCCGGTCCCACGCCCGGGATCTCGCTCAGCCTCGACCTGAGGGCGCGGCGGCTGCGCAGCGTCCGGTTGTACCGGAGCGCGAAGCGGTGGGCCTCGTCGCGGGCCCGCTGCAGCCAGTGGAGACCCGGGTCCGCGCGCGGAAGCCGCAACGGCGTCCGGGTCCCGGGCCGGAACACCTCCTCGTCACGCTTGGCGAGGGCCACCGTGGGCAGGTCGGAGACGCCTGCGCCGTCCATGGCCTGCCGTGCTGCCGACAGCTGTCCCCTGCCCCCGTCAACGACGACGAGGTCGGGGAGCGCGCGCCCCTCCCGGACGCGGCGATCAAAGTAGCGCGAGACGATCTCCTGCATCATGGCGTAGTCATCGGTCCGTCCCTCTTCCGAGTCCCGGATCCGGAACTTGCGGTACTCATCCTTGTGCGGCCGCCCGTCCCGCAGCCACACGCAACTGCCGACCGACTCCCGGCCCGCGAGCGTCGACACGTCGAAGCAGACGATGTCCCGCGCGGGCGCCTCCAGCGAGAGCGCCTCCGCAAGCCGCGCCGCGGCGGGCGACGGCCCCGCCGTCTCAACCTCCGTCCCCACCTCTTCTCCACGCTCCACGCGGTCCCGTTCCAGCACGTGCGCGGCGTTTCGGCTCGCCGCCCGCGTCAGTTCCAGCCCGGGCCCGCGCGCCGGTACCCGGATGCGTAAACGGTGACCGGCGACGCCGGAAAGATACTCCTCCACCAGGTCCTGCTCGTGGAACGGGTCCGGAACGAGCAGTTCCGACGGGACATCGTCCGCCTGGCGCAGATAGTACCCCTTCACCAGGGCCCCGAGCACGGCGTCGTCCGGTTCATCCCCGACGTTCGCGAGATAGTGGACCCGGCGGCCGACGAGCCTGCCCTCCCGCACCCGGAGGACGATCCCGCACACCGACCCGCCCGCCGGCTGGCGCGCGAACCCGATCGCGTCGTGGCTCCCGCCTCTGGGGTCGATCGCCGCCTGCCGACTCTCGAGTTGATCGAGGCCGCGCAGTACGTCCCTCAACTCCCCTGCACGTTCGTAGTCCAGCGCTTCGGCGGCCTCCGCCATCCGGTCTTCCACCGAGCGCCTCACGGCCCGCGTCCGCCCTCCGAGGATCTCGAGGATCTCGTCGATCATCGCCCGATAGTCCCCTTCGGACTGCAGGCCCGCGCACGGAGCCTTGCAGCGCCCGATGTGATAGTCGAGGCAGGGCCGCGGCGGAAGTTTCGCCGGCATCCGGTAGTGGCACGACCGCACGGTGTACATCTTCTTGATCGTGCGCAGCGCCCGCCGCATCGCCCCGACGTCCGTGAAGGGGCCCAGATACCGAGAACCGTCATCCCTCAGCCGGCGCGTCACGAAGATCCGCGGGAAGGGCTCCCCGATCGTGACCTTGATGTACGGATAGCTCTTGTCGTCGCGGAGCTGGATGTTGAAGCGCGGCCCGAACTCGCGGATGAGATTCCATTCGAGGAGAAGGGCTTCGGCTTCCGAGAGCACGGGGAAGGTCTCGATGCTGTCGATCTCCCGCACGAGGCGGACGAGCTTCACGGAACGGCTCGCCTCGGCGCCGAAATAGGAGGCCACGCGCGAGCGGAGCGACTTCGCCTTTCCCACGTAAAGGACCCCCCCGGCGGCGTCGCGGAAAAGGTACACGCCCGGCTCGTGCCCCAACCCCCGCGCCTGCTCGCGAAGCCCGTCGAGGTCCGGCCCGCGTGGCCCCCGCTCCCCGCTCATTCCGGTCCCTCCGCCGGTGGGGCCTCCCGCACGGTTCGGAGCCCGGTCGGGAGGCCGGCGCAGCCGGCATAGCAGAGCCCGCCCGCGATAAGCGCGGTAGCGAGGAGGGTGGCGTCGCCGAGGAATCCGTCCGGGAGGCGGCCCCCAAGCAGCGCACGAACCGCCAGGAAGGCGCCGCTCGCGAGGCCGGCGCCCGCGGCCATGCGGGCGAGCGAACGCCGCACCGGGTGGAACCACCCCCCCCCCCCCCCCCCCAACGGCGGGGGTTATAAC
>VXMQ01000215.1 GCA_009841015.1 Candidatus Palauibacter denitrificans
CCGAACCGCGCCTACGACGGCGCTCCGGGCAGCGTGTGAGAAATCCGGGCTAGCGTGGCACCGACCAAAACCCTTCCCGTGAGGATCGAACTCAGTCCCCGAGGATCAACACCAGGTCGATTAGCGGAGGGACAACTGCCGTGACCCTGGTGCCGAAGGCGTATGCCTTGCTTTCCCGCTGTTCGATCGCTCGCCGGTGTTGCCCCTGTTCGCGGAACTCCTGGACGATAAGATCACCGGCTCCCGGCACGGCCCGATTGAACTCCCGAAGCGTCTCCGGGTCCGGCATCGGACCGGCCCAGAACTCAACAATCTCTTCGTAATTCTTCGGTCCCCGAGCTTCGCCACCATCCCGCAGCTCAGGCACATGGCCTTCGCTTGGTGGCTCAGGGGTCATCCGGTGAACAACTCCGTCTGCTCCGGTTCGTAGTCATGCTTCTTCATGACTCGACGCGTGGCGATGTTGAGGTCGTTGAGGACGACATGGAAGTCGCGCATGACCACTGCGGCATCAGGGGGCCGCCGTCGCTTGGGGGGAGGATCCTGGAAATAGGCGAGAGGCAGATATCTGCGAGCCGCCTAGCGGCGAACCGCGCGGACGAGCTTATCCATGTTTTCCTCCCTTCCACCCTTCGTCTGACCCCGTTGTCAGGGCCCTGCCATCTGGCATGTCGGCCTTCGTGGCCCTGGTTCCCCCTGTCCCTCAGACTTCTAGCCGAACGGCGTAGCCGGAGCAACGAATTCTCCGGCGTGACCGACCGGGCTCAGGGCATCAGTGGGAGCAGGACGTGCGAGGGGTTCCCGGCGTCGTGGTGCACGGTGTTGTTCGCGACGCGCCACCTGCGGTCGCGCGGATTTCCCGTGTTCCGGTTGATGTCGAAGTTGGGGAAGCTGCTGCTGTAGACGTCGACCCGGATGCGGTGTCCCGCCTTGAAGAGGTTGGCCGAGGGTTCGAGCGGGAACTCGAGCCGGTAGACCTCCCCCTCCTCCATGAGCACCGACTGCTCGAACCCGTCCCGGTAGCGGGCGCGGAGGATCCCCTCGGAGACCGGGAACGCGTACCCGCTCGGGTAGTCCGGGCTCGACGGATGGACGTCGAGGAGCTTCACGTAGAAGTCGGTGTCCGGCGCGTCGGATGAGATGAAGAGGACCGCCGTGATGTCTCCGGCGATCGTCAGGTCGTCCGGCAGCGGATCCGTCTGGAAGACGAGCACGTCCGGGCGGGAGGCGATCGGCATGCCGGGGATCCCGTGGCCGGGCAGCGTCTCCATCTCGATCTGGTCGCGCGGGCCCATCCCCTGGAACCCGAATTCGAGCGCGGGTCCGTAGGCCACGATGCAGCGGCCGTTGCTGGAGACGGAGTTGCGCGGGTCGTAGGTGTAGGTCGTCGAGGAAGTCCGCTCGGCAGGCGCCTCGGGGGCGAGCACTCCTCCTTCGTGGAGGTGAAATTCGGTGGGGCGGGACGCGGCCGGAGGCCAGCCCTCCTCGTAGCGCCACTCGCCGCCCTGGTTGAGGCGGCCGTTCTCGGCCTTCCGCCCGTCGCCGCCGCCCATGATGAAGTACTTGGCGGGAGCCCACACATCGGCGCTCTCGTCGCCCTTCAGCCAGCGGTCGAACCAGCGGAGTTCGAGGTTCAGGTAGTCGTCGTAGGTCACGACGCGGGCGCCCTCGGTGCCGAAGTTCACGTCCCCGATCGATGACGCGAAGTTGTTGTGGGTCCAGGGGCCGATGAGGATGTGCTGGTTCTCCCGCCCCATGCGCACCATCGCCTGGTAGCCGTCGCTGATCGTGCGCGGATACCAGTCGAACCAGCCGACGACCCAGAGGATCGGCATGTCCGGGTACGACTCGAAGTGCTCGTCCATGCCGAGGCCCGGCTGCCGCCAGAAGTCGCTGTAGTCGTAGTTGTCGAAGTAGAGCTGGTGGGCGGCCTCCTCGTAGGTCGGGGCGAGGCTCAACGGCGTCTCTCCGCGGCGCCACGGGATGCGCGAGGCCCAGTCGAGGAACGTCTGCCCGGTCCGCATCTCGTTGATCGCTTCGGTGATCTGCGGGTTCGCCCGCGCCTCGTTCCCGTTCGACGCGACCGACAGGATCCACTGCAGCAGCCCCAGACCCAGGGCGCCGCCGCATTTCATGCTGTAGGTGTAGGCGTTCGTTGGCCCCTGGTATGGGATCATCGTCTTGAGGCTGGGCGGGTTCAGCGTCGCCGTCTCGAACTGGACCCACGCCTGGTACGAGACGCCGTACGTCCCCACCTGGCCGTCGCAGGACGGATGCCGCGCGACCCATTCGACCGTGTCGTAGCCGTCTTCCGGTTCCTGAACGAAGGGGAAGAAGTCTCCCGGAGAGTTGAATCGCCCGCGGCAATCCTGGACGACGGAGACGTACCCGTTCCGCGCGAAGAACATCGCGTGCTCGATCGAGATCGGGCGCATCTTGTCGTACGGAGTCCGCGCGAGGACGGCGGGGAGCGGCTCCTCCACCGGGACGCCGTCCACCGCCGGCAGGTAGAGATCCGTCATGAGTTCGAGGCCGTCCCGCATGGGGACCGGCACGTCCTTCACGATGACGACGTCGCCATCGGTCTTGGCGAAGAGCCCGCCAGCGGGTGGTTCGGCACTTCCGGCCAGCCTCTCCGGGTCGAACGCGGCGCCGAGTCCGGCGAACCCCGCTCCGGCCAGCCCGGTTCGAACAAACGATCTGCGGTCCATATGACCCTCCAGTGGGCGTGAGAGGGGGGACGATCGACGGCGGCGGACCCTCGATTCCCAACCTACGGACGGCGACCACCGCGTCCAGACGTTGATCGCGGCGGCGCACCCGGTGGTGGACGGTGTCGGTGCGACCGGTCGCGCACTGCGGTGCCTTGTCACGGGAAACGCCCGCGTCGAACGTTGGAAGCGCGATGACGGGCAACCAGTTCCACCTCGGGATAGATGTGGGCGGCACCTTCACGGACGCGGTCCTGATCTGTGAGGAGACGGGGCGCATCGATACGGCAAAGGTCCCTTCCACGCCCGCGGATCCCTCCATCGGGTTCATGGCGGCGGTGGCGCGTGTCCTCGACGGGAGCGCGGTCGACCCGGGCGCCATCGCCCACCTGGTCCACGGCACGACGGTCGCCACCAACTCGCTGATCGAGGGGAAGACGCCGAAGACGGCCTTCGTGACCACGAAGGGCTTCGGCGATATGCTCGAAATCGCCCGCCAGGTCCGGCCTTCCCTCTACGACGTCCACTTCGAGAAGCTCCGCCCGCTCGTCCCGCGCGACCTGTGCTACGAGGTGCCGGAGCGGCTGGACGCGGCCGGCGGCGTGCTTCGGTCCCTCGATGAGGACGCCGTCCGGGAGATCGCGGCGGCGCTGCGGGCGCAGGAGGTCCGGTCCGTGGCGGTCTGTCTGCTGCACGGCTACGCGAACCCGGCTCACGAAGAGCGGGTGGCCGAGATCCTGAGGGAGGAGGATCCCGATCTCCTCATCTCCCTCTCATCCGGTGTGTGCCCGGAGTTCCGCGAGTACTTCAGGGCCAGCACGTGTGTGATCAACGCCTGCATCGTCCCCGTCGTAGCACGATATCTGGCGGGGATCGAAGAGGGGCTCGGGCGTGCCGGTCTCGATGCGGAGCTTCTCGTCATGCAGTCGAACGGCGGGGTGCTGACGGCGGAGCAGGCGGCGAGCAAGCCCGTGTTCATGGTCGAGTCCGGACCCGCCGCGGGCGTGGTCTCCGCCAACTTCATCGCGGGCCAACTCGGTCACGCGGACCTGATTTCGTTCGACATGGGAGGGACGACCGCCAAGGCCGGGCTCGTCCTCGATGGTCGCCCCCGAGTCACGAAGGAATACGAGGTCGGCGCGCAGGCGCAGCCGGGACAGGGGATGACGCGTGCCGCCGGCTACCCGATCCGCACGCCGGTCATCGACCTCGTGGAGGTGGGCGCGGGCGGAGGGAGCCTCGCCTGGGTGGACGCCGGGGGAGGGCTCCGCGTCGGACCCTGGAGCGCGGGCGCCGACCCGGGGCCGATCTGTTACGGGAAGGGCGGGACCGAACCCACGATCACGGACGCCAACCTCGTGCTCGGCCGGCTGAACCCGGACTACTTCCTCGGCGGCGAGATGGAACTCGACGTGGACGCGGCCGCCGCGGGCATCCGCGAGCGCTGCGCGGAGCCGCTCGGCCTCGACCCGGTCGAGGCGGCGAACGGCATCATCGAGATCGCGAACGCGACGATGATCAACGCGCTGCGGCTCGTCACGGTGCGGCGGGGCAACGATCCGCGCGAACTGACCATGGTCGCCTTCGGCGGGGCCGGGCCGCTGCACGCGAACCGGCTGTGTGTGGAGATGCAGATCCCGACGCTCGTGGTGCCGCCGAGCCCCGGGACGGCGTCCGCCCTGGGTCTCCTCGTGACGGACCTGCGGCACGAGTTCTCGCGCACGCGGGTCATGGCCGCCGACGTCGCGGACGCGTCGCGGATCCGGTCGCTCTTCGAGACGATGGAGGAGGAGGGTCGGCGCACGCTCCGGCGCGAAGGCGTGGCCCCGGAAGACATGGAGTTCCGGCGCGGGATCGAGATGCGTTATGCCGGGCAGTCCTCCGAAGTGCCCGTGGCGTTGCCTGGGGAGGGGGCGGACGCGGGGCTGGATGGGGAGTTCGCCGAAGCGACCTTGGCCGATGCGACGCTGGCCGACGCTGTGCGCCGCTTCCACGGGGAGCACGAGCGGGCCTATGGACACGGATACCCCGAGCAACCCGTCGAACTCGTGAACTTCACGGTCACGGCCATCGGCAGGATCGCGCGACCCCGGCTTCCGAAGATCGATGCGAACGGAAAGGGCGTCTCGGACGCCCGGCGGGGGACAAGACAGGTCTTCTTCTCCGACGGGAACGCCGCCGTCGACGGGAACGCCGGCTTCGTCGAGACGGCGATCTACGATCGGGCGCGGCTCAAGGCAGGCCACGTCGTTGCGGGTCCCGCCGTCATCGAGGAAGTCGACTCCACGACGCTCGTGCACGCCGGATACCGGGCGACCGTGGACGAGTTCGGCAACCTCCTGATCGCCCCGGGACGGGTCCCGTGAGCCGGCGAGACGCTCCGTGAGTGGGCGGAACGCGCGGGGAGGTCGACCCGACGGCGGCGCGGCGGACCCGACGGTCGGAGCCCCCACCGACCCGACCCGACTGGACTCGGCCCGCATGGACCAGATCGCGCTCCCGCGCCTCAACCCGTGGCTCGCGCTCCTCATCCTCGTGCTCCTGGGCTTCGGCTACATCGGGCTCTGGGGCTGGCTGCTGGGAGGGTAGCCGGCGATGGAGGGGATGCAGGGGGCTCAGCTCTCCTGGTGGCTCATCGGGGCCTATCTCGCCCTCATGCTGGGGGTCGGCGTGTGGTTCCGGCGGCGGGTGCGCTCCGTCGAGGACATGGCGGTGGCCGGGCGCCACTCGGGCGTGTGGCTCATCGCCTTCTCCGTCGCCGCCACGTGGATCAACGGCACCACCCTGATCGGGATCTCGGCGCTCGGCGCGGACTTCGGCCTCGACGCGTACTGGAGCGGCGGATCCTTCATGCTGGGGACGATCTGGATCGCGTACTTCATCATCCCGCGACTGTGGGAGACCGGCGTCATCACGATCCCGGAACTCTTCGGCCGCTGCTTCGGTCCGCGGCACCGGATCGTCTCCCTCCTCCTCGTCATCCTCCGGGACATGGGGGTCACGGCGGGAACGATCGGTGCGCTGACGCTCGTCACCACGGCGGTCCTCGGCATCTCGGTGGCCGAATCGCTCCTGCTCTGGCTCGGCGTCACGTCCGTCTACGTCTTCCTGGGCGGCATGTGGGCAGTGATGGCGACCGACGCCATCCAGTTCTTCATCATCCTGGCCGGTTCGATCTCGGTGCTCGTGGCGGGACTGGCGGCGGCGGGAGGACTCGGCGAGCTGAGCGCCGGCCTCGATCCCGCGCTGATCGACATCTTCGGGCGGGCGGGCGTCACCCAGGTCGTGGCCTGGATCGTCATTGGCCTCGCGATCACGGGCGCCTACCAGGGACTCATCCAGCGCGGCTTCGCGGCGAAGAGCGCGGACGTGGCGCGACGGGGGTTCCTGTACGGCGGGGTCATCGCCTCGATCTGGTACATGACGCCGCCCCTCATCGGGATCGTCGCCCGCACGGTCTATGGGCCCGAACTCGCGGCGGAGGACGCCTTCGTCACGCTCGCCTTCGGAGCGGCGGGGAACGAACTCGCGAGCCTCGTCGTCGTGTGCGTGCTGGCGGCGAGCATGTCGACGCTGTCGAGCACCATCAACACGATCGCCTCCAACTTCACGCTTGATTTGTATGCGCGCTTCATCGCGCCCACGGCGAGCGCCGTCCGGCAGCTCTGGGTCTACCGCCTCAACGTCCTCCTCGTCGGGGCGCTCGCGGCCCTCCTCTACCTGGCGCTCCCCCTCCTCATCGAACTGTTCTGGATTGGGGGACGGATCATGGGGGCCTCCGTCGCCCCCGCGCTGGTCGGGATCGTCCTCTTCCCGTCGCTCCGGCACGCGCCGCGAACGGTGATGGCGGCGATGCTCATCGGCGCCGCGGTGCAGGCGGTGTGGCAGACGTTCGGCGCGATCCGCGAGGTGGGGTCCGTCGTCATCATCTGGGAGCTGGATCCGATCCTGGTCGGACTGCCGCTCACGGTCCTCATTCTGTGGATCGGGTCGCGTCTCGAAACTCGAACCGGGGGCCGAAATGCCGCAGCCTGAGAGCCGAACCGTGAGTTCCGTGGATCCGGTCCTGTTCGAAGTCATCCGGAACGCGCTCGTGGAGGCGACGGAGGAGATGTCCGTCACGCTCCAGCGCACCGCCTACTCGACGAACATCAAGACGCGCCTCGACTACTCGTGCGCCTTCGTGGACGCGGATGGGCGGATGATCGCGCAGGCGTTCTGCCAGCCCGCGCACCTGGTGACGATCGGGCGCCTCGTTCCGCGTGCGGTGGCCGAGTACGAAGCGGAACACGGCGAGGGGACGCTCGGGCCGGGGGACGGGCTGCTGGTCAACGATCCGCACCGGCAGGCGAGCCACCTCAACGATGTCTTCCTCATCGCGCCCTTCTTCCACGGGGGGGAACTGGTGGGATACGTCGCCAACTGCTGCCATCACGTGGACGTGGGAGGCGGGGCGCCCGCGAGCATCGGCGCGTTCCGCGAGATCTACCAGGAGGGGATCATCCTCCCCGTCGTGAAGCTCTTTGACGGTGGCGAACTGGTGGGCGACGTGTTGAAGCTCATGCTCGCCAACGTGCGCGCGAAGAAGGAGGTGGCGGGCGACCTGCGAGCGCAGCACGCGGCGAACGAGATCGGGCTGCGGCGGCTCTCCGCGCTGTGGGAGCGCTACGGCGCGAAGGTGCTGGGCTCCTACATGGATCGCATGGTCGAGTACAGTGAGCGGCGGCTGCGGGCGGAGTTGGCGGCGCTTCCGCGGGGGGAGTTCGCGGCGGAGGGGTGCCTTGACGACGACGGGATCACCGGGGAACCCGTGCGCCTGAAGGTCCGGATCCGTTTCGATGGTTCGACGGCGCGCTTCGATTTCACGGGGACCGACCCGCAGCGCGCGGCGCCCATGAACTGCAACCTGACGCAGTGCTTCACCGCTTGCGTCTACGTGCTGAAGTGCCTCGTCGACCCGGACATCCCGCTGAACGAAGGGTTTTATCGCCCCATCGAGGTGGTCGCGCCCGAGGGGTCGGCGGTGAACGTGCGGCCGCCGGCGGGAGTGGTCGGTGGGTGGGAAGTCGCGATGCGGCTGTGCGACATCATGTTCCGGGCGCTCGCGGATCCGATGCCGGAGCGCGTTCCCGCGGGAACGAAGGGGATGATCTGCCACGTGGGGTTCGGGGGAGAGGATCCGGCGACCGGGGAGTACTACTGCTTCCTCGAAACGCTCGCCGGCGGGTACGGCGGCAGGCACGACGCCGATGGCCCGGACGCGGTCCAGACCCACATCCAGAACACCCAGAACGCGCCGATCGAGGAGACCGAACTCAACTATCCGGTGCGGATCCACGAGTACAGCCTCGTTCCCGACTCCGAGGGGGCGGGCCGGCGGCGGGGCGGCCTCGCGCTGTGCCGCGAATACGAGTTCGTGGGCCACGAGCCGACGTTCACGACGCTGGCGGACCGCGCGCGGTTTCCGGCCCACGGCCTGCACGGGGGAGACGATGGGAAGGTCGCGAGCTACACGCTGATCTCGGGCGGCGAGGCGCGGAATCTCGGCTCGAAAGCCACGGTGCAGCTGGTGACGGGAGACCGGGTGCGGATCGAGACGGCGGGCGGGGGCGGATTCGGGCCGGCGCACGAACGGGATCCGGAGGCGGTGCTGCGGGACGTGCGGGAAGGCAAGATCTCCCGTGCCCGGGCGCGGGAGGCCTACGGTGTGGCCATCAGGTCGGGCAAATGGGCCGTCGACCTCGTGGAGACCCGGAGACTTCGCCGATCGCCGGGACGATGACGGCGAGCGTGAAGACCGCGGACGCCGTGGTCATCGGCGGCGGGATCATGGGCGCGAGCGCGGCGCACTTCCTCGCCAAGCGAGGATTCGGACGCCTCGTGCTGCTTGAGAAGGGGCGTCTGGCGGGCGTGAGCACGGGACATTCCGCCGCGATCGTCCGCACGTACTACTCGAACCCGATCACGCTCGAACTCGCGAAGCGGGCCCTTCACATGTTCGAGAACGACCGGGACCTGCTCGGCGGAGACGGCGGGTTCCGGCCCATCGGCTTCCTGCTCCTGATCGGCGAGCGGCTGCGCGCCGCCGGGGAACACATCCTCGAGTCGGAGAGGCGGCACGGACTCCACGTCGAGCGGCTCGGCGTGAAAGAGGTGGCCGAGCTGGCGCCGCCCGTCTCGCTGGACGGCGTGTCGTACGGCATCCTCGAGCCCCGCTCGGGCTACGCCGACCCGACCCGGACGACAGAGAACCTCGTGGCGGCGGCCCGTCCGTGGGGGCTTGAGCCTCGCCCTGGGGTCGCAGCCACCGGCGTCCGCCTGCACGGGGACCGGGTGGTCGCGGTGGAGACCGAGGACGGGACGATCGCAACGAACGTCGTCGTGAACGCCGCGGGTCCCTGGGCGGGGCAGGTCGGCTCGTGGCTCGGCCTGAGGTACTCGCTGCGCTGGAGCCGCGAGAGCGACCTGTTCGTGGAGAAGCCGGCTGGGTTCGGAGATCTCCCGGTGGTCTCGGATCCCGGTCTGCGGGTCTACCTGCGGCCTTGTGGCGACGATCGCATCATCGCCGGGCTGGGGGCGCCCAAGGATATCGAGCCGGTGGATCCGGACGACTGCGATCCGGCTCTCGATCCGGAGATGCGCGCACGCATCGAGCGTCCGCTCTTCCAAAGGATCCCGGCGCTGGCCAACGCCCGGCACCTCGGCGGCTACGCCTCGCTCTACACGATCACCGACGACTGGCACCCGATCGTGGGCCCCGAGCCGGGCCTCGAGGGCTACTACGCCTTCTTCGGCGGCAGCGGCCACGGGTTCAAGCTCGGCCCCCCGATCGGCGAAGCGCTCGCCGACGTCATCTGCGGCGAGCCGCCGGAGATCGACCTCTCACCCTTCCGCCCCGCCCGCTTCATCGACGGCGAACCGCTCACCTCCGCATGGGGCGAGGGCAACCGTGGCTAACCTGTTGATTCCCGCTTGAGGAACGCGCGTATGTTGAACACCGAACCAATGATTCCGACCTCGCCGGGAGGGTTGCGATCCGGTTGATTTCGGTCTTTATTCGGTATCGTGAATCTGGAGATTCGTATGCAGAGGTACGCGACACATGGGTGAACAAACGGCGATCGAGTGGACCGACGCCACGTGGAATCCGGTCACCGGGTGCACGAAGGTAAGCGCCGGTTGCGACAACTGTTACGCAGCGGCGTTTGCCCGACGGCGACTCAAGCACACCTATCTCTTGCGTCGACCCGCCGTCGAAACGGACGAGAACGAAGCGGACCCCTTTGCGGTGAGGCTGTGGCCGGAACGTCTGGCGCAACCCGAACGCTGGTCTCGGCCGCGGATGATCTTCGTGAACTCGATGTCCGATCTGTTCCACAAGGACATCCCGGTCGACTACGTGCGCCGCATCTTCGAGGTCATGCTGGCCTGCGACCGACACATCTACCAGGTGTTGACGAAACGGCCGGCTCGGGCGGCCAACTTCTGGGCATCACATGCGAAGGCGCTGGGATACGCTGAGGTCCCGGCCCACATCTGGCTGGGCACGTCGATCGAGAACCAGAGAGTCGCCTATCGGTGCTCTCATTTGGTCCGCGTTCCCGCAGCGGTGCGCTTCCTGTCGTGCGAGCCACTCCTGGGGCCGCTCCACCTCGATCTTGAAGGCATCCACTGGGTCATCGTTGGAGGCGAGAGCGGACCGAACCATCGATCCATGGACCCGGACTGGTCGCGAACCATCCGCGAGCAATGCCGGCGGAGGTCCGTGCCTTTCTTCTTCAAGCAGTGGGGTGGAAGAACCCCGAAGGCTGGTGGTCGACTCCTGGATGGCAGGGAGTGGAACGAGTTTCCGATGGTGATGAACTCCGAACCGGCTGCCGCCGCAGTTGTTTCCTGGCGGTGAAGCCACGCGAGACCGTCTGGGAACTCAAGCCACACTCGCTCGGCAAGCATCTCGTACTGAAGCAATACCTGAAAGCCTGGCTCCCAATCCTGGGCCAGACGCAGGGGAGAATCATCTTCCTCGACGGTTTCGCCGGCCCCGGCGAGTACAAAGGAGGTGAGGAGGGGTCTCCGATCATAGCCCTGAGGGCTTTCGTTGAACACTCGGCCGCGCGACAGATCAAGGCGGAGGTCAAGTTCACGGAAGAGCCTCGCCCCGTGCTTCGCGATGGTCGATCCATTCGGGGTTTCAGATACTCCGATGCACCTCATCGGACGGATCCTGGCTCACGACAAGAGCGAGGTCTACATCTCCGTCATGTACGAACATATCAATCGATTCCGAGACAGCGACGAGTTCCGCGATCCGCTGGACCTACTCTACGGTTGCGATGAATGGAGGGCCTGTCTCGAGATCGATGACGGCCGTGAGCGCCGCCGATGTCTCTTCGATCTTTACAAGCGGCAACTCCGAAAGGCTGGGGCAGACCAAGTCATCCACTTCGATCTCTACGATGGAGGGCAACACAAGTACAGTATCTTCCACGCGAGTCGGCACCCACGCGCCTCGAACGAGATGAAGGCCGCGATTTGGAGCGTCGATCCGGGGGGTGGCTTCGTCTTCCACGGAGGACAAACCGAGCAACTTGCGCTTGGGGTCGAGCCGAATTTCCGACCGTTGCAGGAGGCCCTGAGGAACGAGTTTCGGGGAGACCGCTGGGTAGCGATTGAGGAAATCGAAGCGTTCGTCATGTCAGACAGGACGGACTATCATCGATCGCAACTCCGCCGACACGCGCTCGTGCCGATGGAAGACCGAGGCGAGATTCAGGTGAAATCGCCCCGGGGCAAAGGACACGCGCCGCAGACCGCGCTGTCCCTGTTCGACTCGGATACGCCGCCGCCCCGCAAGAGGAGAAACTACCCGCCTGGAACGGAAATACGAATCACCTAGGCGTTGATTGAACCCCTCGCTCAGCGGGGCGTGAAGCGCTGGAGGCGGCGGCCGGTGGAGGCTTCGCCGACGTAGATGTTGCCGTGGGAGTCGACGCTCATCCCGTGGGGGCGCAGGAACTGGCCGAGTTGGCGTCCGCCGCGGCCGAACTCGCCCACGATTTCGAGGTCGCTGCGGCGCAGGATCCAGATCTTGTGGTTGGTGCCGTCGGCCAGGTAAAGCCAGCGTTGCTCCGCGTCGGGTGAGAAGGCGATGACGAAGGCCGAGCCCGAGGCGCGCGTGGCCGGGGCCACGATCTTCTCGGCCTGGAACGCGCCGGCCTGATCGAACACCTGGATCCGGTTTCCGCGGCGGTCGGCCACGTAGATGAGGCCGTCGTTCGACCCGATCAGGTGGTGCACGGTGGAGAACTGGCGCGGCGGCTCCGAGTCCGGCGTCCGTCCCGCGTACTCGTACTCGTAGGCGTCGTCCGGCGGCTCGCCGTAGGCGCCCCAGTGGCGGAGGTAGGCTCCGGTCTCGCCGTCGAAGACCACGACACGGCGGTTCTGGTAGCCGTCGGCGACGAAGACCTCGTTGTCCTCCGGGTCCACCCAGACGCCGGCGGGTCCGCCGAGAAGCTCCGGGTCATCGCTGCCCGCGTTCTCGTCGTAGCGGCCGATCGTCATGACGAGGCCGCCGGAGCGCGTGAACTTCATCACCCGGTGGTGCCGGTAGGTGCCCACCCACACGTAGTCGTTGTGGTCGACGAAGATGCCGTGCGCGTTGCGCGGGAACTCCGAGACGTCCTGCGTGGCCGGGTCGCCCCACCCCTGGACGAGATTCCCCTCGGGGTCGAACTCGGTCACGACCGGGGCCGGGACGCAGCAGGTGCCGATCGGCGGGTCCTGCACGGCGGACGTCTCCTCCGGCGTCAGCGACTCCGGGATGTGCGTGACCCAGACGTGGTCGCGCGCGTCGACGAACACACCCGTGATGGATCCCATGATCCAGAGGTTCGGCATCTCGCGCGGCCAGCCCGGATCCACCGCGAACGTCGGCACGCCACCCTCCCCGGGGCCACTCTCGGGGGGGGCGCCCGCCTCCGGGTTCGAGCACGCCGAAAGAAGGATCGGAAGGAGGAAGATCACGCGCCGGATGCCGTCTCTCATTGCTGCCCTCTGCGTTCTGTCCGGGTTCTGTCCGGGATCGTTGCCTCCCGGAACGGGAAGATCCACTGTACACGCTCACCCTCAGCGTGGGAGAGCGTTCCATGTCGCGTCAAATGAGGTCGGGTCCGGTGATCATGGGGTGCGCGCTCACGCTGGCGTGCGCGGCGCCCGCGAGCGACGACGCGCGTGTCGCCGAAGCGAGTGTCGCCGAGACCGGAGAGATCGAAGCGAACCACCTCGTTCCCTCCACCCCCGAGACGCTCAACTGGGGCTGGTTCCCGATCGACAAGGAGCCGGTGCTGTGGATCGCGTCCGGGGAGACCGTGCGGATCGAGACGCTGACCCACGTGGGGGCCACGCAGGACGAGCACCCGGTGGAGTTCCTGACGGGACTCGGGGTGCCGCGGGAGGAGATCCTCGACGACGCCATCGACTTCTGGGCCTCGCGCGAGGGCCGTCCACGCGAGGGGCGGAGCGGGCACGTCATCACCGGCCCGATCCACATCGAGGGCGCCGAGCCCGGCGACATGCTCGAGGTTCGGGTCCTCGACATCGAGACGCGCGTGCCGTGGGGCGTGAACTCCACGAGCGGCCGGGGCGGCGTCTTCTCCCCGAGCTATCCCGGCGCGCGGGAGGGGGACGAACCGCTCGATATCCCGGCCGGCCGGCACCTGATTCGGACGGGTGACGCGGACGGGCGGGAAGTCGCCTTCTTCTCGCCCGACATCCGGGTGCCGCTGGCGCCGTTCATGGGGATCATGGCCGTCGCCCCCGATCCTGTCGTGGGCGAGCCGGGCGTGACGGTGCCGGGCGTCCAGGGGTCCCGCCCGCCGGGCGCCTTCGGCGGCAACCTCGACGTGAAGGACCTCGCGGCCGGGACGACGCTGTACCTCCCCGTCTTCCACCCGGGGGCGCTCTTCTACGCGGGCGATGGGCACGGCGCGCAAGGCGACGGGGAGGTGAGCGGCACCGCGATCGAGCAGTCGCTCACCGGTGTGTTCCGGTTCGTCGTGCACAAGGGGGTGACGATCCCCGCGCCGCGCGCCGAGACCCCGACCCACTACCTGATCATGGGCATCGACCTGGACCTCGACCGCGCCGCCCGCGAGGCGACCCGGCTGGTGGTGGAGTTTCTCGTGGAGGAGAAGGGACTGGCGCCCGACAAAGCCCTGTCTCTGGCCAGCATCGCCGTCGATTTTCGCGTGAGCGAGGTCGTCGATCTGACCCAGGTCGTCACGGGCTTCATCCCGAAGGACATCTTCCTTGAGCGCTGACGGTTCGCGCCGCGTCTCGCTGGCCGGCGCCGCCCTCATCCTGGGCTTGTTCCCCGCAGCCGCGGCGCTCGGCGCGCAGGGCCTGGGCCCGGAGGACCGGCAGCAGCTCAGGGCCACGCGCGACACGGATGGGACGCTCCAACTGGATGGCTGGCTGGATGACGCGGTGTGGGCGCGGGCGGAGTTCGCGACGACCTTCTGGCAGCGCGAGCCGGACGAGGGCGAGCCGGGCACGCGGCGGACCGAGGTCGCGTTCGCGTTCGACGACGACGCGCTGTGGATTGCCGGGCGGATGTACACGGACGACCCCGGCCGCATCCAGGCCTACCGCACGCGCCGCGACCAGAACACCGGATCGGAGCGCCTGCTCGTCTCGCTCGACCCCTACCTGAACCGGCGCACGGCGGTCTCCTTCGGGGTGAACGCGGCGGGGAGCCGCACGGACTGGTACCACCCAGAGGACAACGTGACGAACCGCGACTACACGTGGGATCCCGTGTGGTCGGCGCGCGTGCAGCGCGACTCGCTCGGGTGGACGGCCGAGATGCGCATGCCGTTCTCGCAACTGCGCTTCAACGGCGACGAGTCGGCGTGGGGCGTGAACATCAACCGCTACATGCCCGACGTCCAGGAGAACCTCCTGTGGGAACTCGTGGTGCGGAGCGAGCCGGGCTGGGCGTCTCGCCTCGGCGACCTGACCGGACTCGAGGGCGTGCGGGGGAGCCGGGGGATCGAGTTCCTCCCCTACGTGGCGGGCGATCTGAGAACTCCCACCGGTGGCCCGATGGCGGGCGTGGTGACGCGGAGCGAATCCCGCGTGGGAGCGGACTTCAAGGTCGGTCTCGGTTCGAGCCTGACGCTCGACGCCACCGTCAACCCGGACTTCGGACAGGTCGAGGCGGACCCCGCGGTCGTGAACCTGACCGCGTTCGAGGAAGTCTTCGAGGAGCGCCGCCCCTTCTTCACGGAGGGTCGCCAACTCATGGAGGGGCTGGGTCCGCGCTACTTCTACTCGCGCCGCATCGGGGCTCCGCCGGCGGGACGGGCCGTGGCCGACAGCGTCGTCGCGCCCGACCAGACCACGATTCTCGGGGCGGGGAAGGTCACGGGCCGACTCCCGGGCGGGACCTCGGTGGGCGCGCTCTTCGCCGTCACCGGTCGCGAGGATGCCCGGGCGTTCCACTTCACGCAGCGCCCCGACGCGACCGACACGATCGAGAGCGCCGTCCCGATCGCCCCCCTGAGCGCCTTTGCGGTGGCGAGACTGGAGCAGGAGTTCGGGGAGGAGGGTTCCACGCTCGGCTTCACGGGGACCACGCTCAGCCGCGAGGGCCGCCCCGAACTCGCCGCGCTCCTCCCGTGGCGCGCCTACGCCGGAGGCACGGACTGGAACCTGCGCTTCGCTGGTGGCGAATACGAACTCACGGGGCACGCGGGGTTCTCGCACCTCAGCGGCAACTCCGAGGCGATCCTGCGCGTGCAGCGCTCGAGCGCGCGTTTCTTCCAGCGTCCGGACCGCAAGACCGCCCTGCTGGACGCTTCGCGTTCGGCGCTCTCCGGGTATACCGCGGCCCTCGGGATGCAGAAGGTGGGAGGGCGGCGCTGGCTGTGGCGCGTGCGGGGCGAAGCCGTCTCGCCGGGCTTCGAGATCAACGACATCGGCCAGATGTTCAACGCGGACCGGCTCACGGCCGAAGCCGACGTCGCGATCCGCGAGACGATCCCGACCGCGTTCGCCCGCGCCTGGCAGGTCGGCCTCACCTCGGCGAGTTCATGGAACTTCGACGGCGTGCGCACGGAGACGACGCTCGGGGCCCGGGCGACTGCCACCTGGCACAACTACCTGCGCACGACGCTCGAGGGCGGGTACCACCCGCGGGCGCTCAGCGACCACCTCACGCGCGGCGGCCCGCTCATGGAGACGCTCGCCCGCTGGCAGGCGGGCCTGTCGCTCGCCACCGACCGCTCCTTCCGAACCGGCTTCCGGCTCAGGGGATCCTACGGGCGCGACGAGATCGGCGGCTGGGCGTACGACGTGGGCGGTGCCCTCACGCTCCGCCCCGGGCCCGCCCTGCAACTGGAGATTCAGCCCAGCTACCGGCGCGAAACCGAATCGCGCCAGTACCTCACGACGCTGTCCGGCGGCCGGCGGGCCACGTTCGACCGGCGCTACATCTTCTCCGCCATCGATCGCAGCACCCTCGCTCTCCGCCTCCGCGGCGCCTATGCCTTCGGCCCGGACCTCACGCTCGAGGCCTACTTCGAGCCGTTCGCGGCGAGCGGACGCCGCCACGGGCTGGGCGAACTCCTCGAACCCGGCCAGCGACACCTGCTCCTGTACGGCGAGATGGGATCGAGGATCAACCGCCGGGTGGATGGGACGTGGGACGTGTCCGAGGGCGGCCGGTCGTTTACCCTCCCCGATGGGGACTTCAACATCCTCTCTCTCCGGAGCAACGTCGTCCTCCGCTGGGAGTGGCAGCCCGGGAGCACGCTCTTCCTCGTGTGGCAGCAGGACCGCTCCGACATGCGCGCCTCGGGCGAACTCGTGGACCCCGGCCGCCTCGTCGACAGCCTGCGCGCCCGCGGGCAACACGTCTTCCTGCTGAAGATCGCCTACTGGCTCCCGATTTGAGAGGATCACGGAGCGCGTCCCGAATCGAACGCGAAGGGGCAGGGAGAGGGGTGGCATGGGACCGGACATGATGGGCAGGGTCGCGCTCGTGACGGGCGGGACCAAAGGGATCGGGCGCGCGATCGCGGAGCACCTGCTGGAGGCGGGAGCGTCCGTTGCGGTCTGCGCGAGGACCGGGGCGGATGTGCGCGCGGCCGAGGCGGAACTCGGCAACCGGGCGCTGGGCATCGTGTGCGACGTGGCGGACGCGGGCGCCTGCGAGCGCATGGTGGAGGACACCGTGGCCCGGTTCGGTCGGCTCGACATCCTCGTGAACAACGCCGGACTCGGGATCTTCAAACCGCTGCGGGAGATGAGCGTCGAGGAGTGGCAACTCCAGATCGACGTGAACCTCGGCGGCGTCTTCTACTGCTCCAGGGCCGCGCTTCCGCACCTGAGCGCGAGCGGCGACGGCTTCATCGTGAACATCGCGTCGCTCGCCAGCCGCCATCCCTTCCACGGCGGCACCGGGTACAACGCGAGCAAGTACGGCCTGCTCGGACTCACCGAGGCGATGCTGCTCGACGTGCGCTACGACGACGTGCGGGTGAGCATCGTGATGCCCGGGAGCGTGGACACGTACTTCAACGGTCGGGACCAGGTGCCGGAGCGGACCTGGCGCCTGCACGTGGACGACTGCGCGGCGGCGGTCATGCAGCTGCTCTCCTATCCGAAGGAAGCCCACGTGAGCCGGGTCGAACTGCGTCCCTCGCAGCCACCGCGGAAGGCATGACCGCGTCGCCGGAGAGTGCGGGAGCAGGCGCCCACGACGAACTCGGCGCCCACGTCTCGGTGGCGGGGGGCGTGCAGACCGCGCCGCGAAGGGCGGCGGAGATCGGGGCGGCCAACCTCCAGCTCTTCACGAAACAGCCCAACCGGTGGGCCGAGCCCGGGATCGACGACGAGACGGCGGCGGCGTTCAAGGCGGCGCGCGCCGAGCACGGAATCGCGGTCGCGGGGGCCCACGACTCGTATCTCATCAACCTCTCATCCCCCGACCGGCGGTTGTGGCGGATGTCGCAACGCAGCTTCGAGAGCGAACTTGGGCGCTGCGTGCGCCTCGGCCTCGATTTCCTCGTGACCCATCCCGGGAACGCGACGGACGGAGACATCGAGGAGGGGCTCGCGCGTAACGCGCGGGCCGTGACCGAATCGCTGGAGGCCGTGGAGGGACCGACCCGGGTCCTCCTCGAGCTCACGGCCGGCGCCGGGACGACGGTCGGGGCGAGCTTCGAGAATCTTCGCGCCATCCTCGACCGCATCCCGGAGTCCCAGCGGGTACGCGTGGGCATCTGTTTCGACACGTGCCACGCCTACTCGGCCGGTTACGACCTGGTCGGCGACTACGATGGCGTCTGGGAGGCGTTCGACACGGTGCTGGGACTCGAACGCCTGGGGCTCATCCACGTGAACGACTCGAAGCACCCCTTCGACTCCCGCAAGGATCGGCACGAGGAGATCGGGGAAGGGAGCCTCGGCGAGGTCCCGTTCCGGCGGTTGATGCGGGATGCTCGCCTGCGCCACGTCCCCAAGATCCTGGAGACCCCGAAGGGAGAGGACGGCGCGGACGCCGACATCCGGAATCTCGCCCGCCTGCGGAGCTACCGCGAAAGGAGTCGCTGAACATGTCCGACCCCGGGTCCTACACCGCGGGCATCGCCTCGGTCAGTGCCAGCGCCGGCGCGAGGACTCCACGCGGTACAGGATGTAGTCCCGTAGCGCACACGCCACGTGGCGGTCGATGTACGGGACCGTGATCCTCCCGCACGCCAACTGTACCCGCAGCGTGGCCAGCCCCTTCCTGCGCTGCAGCGGCGACTGACTCACCGTCGCGGACTGAACCTTCCGCAGGAGGAACGCCTTCACCTCGTTTCCCAGGAATCCGCTGCGGCTCGCCAGTCCGTCGCGGTCGTACGCGTATCCCTGACGGCGCCACCGCTGCCAGGCGGCGAGCGCCGCGGCCGGGATGGAGGCGGCCCACCAGAAGAGCACCGTGGAGGTGCGGGCGAACACTCCGGCCCACGCCAGCACCAGGAGCGTTCCGAAGACGACGGCCAGGACGAGCCCGTAACGCAGAGCGAGCGCGCGAATGTAGTGAGGCGATACGCGCTCGAATCCACTATTTCCGGGAAGGACGGGAATCGCCGTCGCTTCCGGCGCGAACACGCCCGCCCGCAGGTCGTCGACGAGCCGGCCGTCCAGGAGCGGCACCTCGAGCACGTCGGGCACGTCAAGCGCGGAGACGCGGCCCGCGTCCGGGGAGACGGCCGCGGCCGGGAGGGCGTAGAGCCGGTACTGCCGCAACCACCGCAGCACGAGGCCCTGACTCACGGTCAGTTGCTGGATCTTCGGCGCCTCGACGACGACCTCGCGTTGCGTGAGCAGGCCCGCGCGCGAACGGAACCTGCCGCCGTCGTGTTGCAGCGTGAAGTTGTGGTGTCGCAGGAACGCCGCAGTCACCGTAAGCAGGAGCGCCACGCCCGCGATGGCGGCGACCACGGCGGCCGCGAGCCCCACCTGGGCGAGCGCGCCGAGACCGGTGAACGCGCTCGCGGCACTGTCGACGCCGGCCTCGACCGCCTCCAGGATGGGATCCAGGAAATCGCCCGGCTGGAGCAGATCGGTCAGCACGCCGATCAACGCCGCCACGAAGATGAAGTTCCGGCTGGCGAGCCCGATGCGCACCATGTCGGCCGGGCCAAGCTGCAGCAGGACGGACCCCGGCCCCGTGGCGGACCGCGCTCCCTCCGCATCGGCTGAGCGGCTTGCGCCCGTTGCCCCCGAGCCCCCCTCGTCCGCGGTGGCTCCCCCGACGACGGGTCGAATAGCCGTCACGCTGCGTTGCAGCCAGTCGGCCACCTCCGTCTTGATCGACGGCAGCTTGCCTTCCGCCTGGACCGAGCCCGACGTATCCAGCGTGACCGTGACCAGCCCGAACAGGCGGTCGACCGGGGATCGCCTGACGTTGATGCCCTGCACGCGCTCGTGGGGGAGGTCGAGCGCCGCCTTCCTGAGCACGCCCTTGCGGATGAGGAGTCGGTCTTCGGCGATCCTGAATCTGAAGCAGGCCCACTGAAGCGCGCCCGCGACGAAGGGCAGCACCAGCACCGCGCCGAACGAGAGCAGCAAGATGCGGAGGGCGCCGGGGTCGTCCCACACCAGCGGCACCAGCGCGATCAGTGGGATCAGGGCGCCCTGAAGCATGGCGCGCGCGACGGCCCTGAGGATGTTTCCGGCGAAGAAGAGAAGGGCGAAGGGCGAGGAGCGCTGCCAATCGCCGGGGTTCGGCGGATTCACCGGCCGGCGTTCCCCGGGGCGTCGGTGTGTTCGGCGGAATCCCGGGCGGCCGCCCCTGATTCTATCCGTTCCGAGATGTACACGCGCAGCCGCTCGGCCGTCTCCCGACCCAACCCGCGGACGTGGTTGCCGAGGCCGCCTCCCGCCGGAAAGACCGACACGCTGGCCAGCCCGAACCGGCGGTCCAGCGGCGTGCTATGGAGCTTGGTGTGCTGCACGCGGTTGAAGGGAAACGCCTTCACGGAGCGCCAGAGGACGCCGGACTTGTACAGGAGGTCCTTCTCGCGGACGACGTAGCCCCGACGCGGGACGGCGATGCGCGGCCATACGATGGAGCACACGCAGAAGACGCCCAGGGCCGTCCACAGGAAGGCCGGCAGCCACGGCAGGGACTCCGCGATGGCGGCCCGGTTGCGAGGGGATACCGCCATCTGGAACGCCCCCGCCCCCGCGAGGTAGACGACGGCCCGGATGGCTGCCCCGACCTGGAGACGCCTTGCGAAACGGGGATGAAGCGGCACCCAGTCGACGGCCTCGGCATCCGGCAGGGCCTCGAGCGGCACCTCAGGGTTGAAGAAGCCGGCGGGTCCCTCGGGTTCGGCCGTCTCCGAGTCGCCGGTCGGAGCCGGCTCCCCCGCCAGCCCCGCGTCGGCAGGCTCAGCGGCCACCGGCGGCCTGATCCTGGTACAGGCGGAGACCCTCCTCGAAGGTCGCGATGACTTCGGCCTTGTGGGCCGGGTCGTCCCAGCGGTCCATCGAGTGGATGTCGTCGAGCGTCCGCTCGATCCAGCGCACGAAGAAGGCGGCGTCCTCCCGCGACCGGATCGGTTCGCCATCGGCGATGACGAACACCGGGTTCGTGTGGGCGAAGAGGTAGCTGTCCATGGCGCCGTGTTGCGCCGGCCCGAGGACCCGCGCGGCGATCCAGCCGCTCCCGTCCGTGGCGACGTCGATCTCCGCCTCCAGCGTGCGGCCATCGCCCGTCGCCTCCACGGTGTGGATGATCTCCCCGTTCCGGATGATGTCGAGCCGATCCATCTCGAACAGCGAGCGCGCGGTGACCGCGACTCTCACGCTCTCGCCGCGTGACACCGCGAGTTCTTCGCCCATCCCCATGCCGTCCACGTCGAGCGTGAGGATGGGTCCGCTCGTCACGAAGGCGTGGCCCGCGGCCATCGCGTCCGCCCACTCGTCGTAGTCGAGCTCCTCCTCGCCCGTGTAGACGTAGGAGCGCGTCGTCCCCACGGCCGGATGCCGCCACATGTCGGTCATCGCGTCGGTCCCCGCCGTGGCCGGGATCCGGGAGCCGGTGTTGAGCAGGCGGTACCAGATCGCGGCCGTCCCCAGTTCGTCGCTCCAGATGCAGGAGACGTCCACGAAGTCGGCCAGCCCGAGGATCGCGTCGACCGGCAGTTCGCGCGCCCCGCCGGGCGCCGGATCCGGCCCGCGGTGGCTGAGCCCGAACGGATGCACGTAGCCGCCGATCCCGCCCTGTTCGTGCACGCGCCTGAGCACCGCCGCGTTGTCGGGGTAGAGTTCCCGGAACGCCGTCCCCTCGTAGCCGATATAGAACGGCGTGATGAGCTCCACGAGGTTCAGGAGCGACATGTGGGCGAAGAAGTTCGGCCGGTACTCCTCATTGTAGTAGACGATCGTGCGCGGGTCCGGGTGCGGGTGCGGGTGGCCGAGGAAGTGTTCCAGGTCCTCCACGCGACTGTTCGCCCAATAGTTGGCGATCATCCCGTTCGCCACATTGAGGTCTTCCGCCAGCGCCTTGTTCCCGAGGTCGAGCGGGGTGACGAAATAGTGGCCGCCATAGTTCGGGTGAATGTGATTGTCCCCGGAGTACCAGCCGTCCGCGGCCATGTCGATCCAGCGTTCGAGGCGGACGTCCACGTTGGTCCACTCGCCGGCGCGTACGTCGACCGTCTGCGCGACCGGCTCGTACTCGAAGCCCCGCCACACCTCCAGTTCGGCCGTCCCGACCGGGAGGGTGACGGAGAAGCTCCCGTCCGTGTGGAAGTAGTAGTCCTCGGGCCCGCTGAGGACGCGCGGGAAGCTCCCGTCCGGGAAGTAGCTCCGTCCGTCCGAGGCCTCCAGGTAAACGCGGGAGGGAACCCGACGCCCGGTCGGGTCGCTGACGCGGACCTGCACCCGGCCCGTGGGTTCCGACCACGCGTAGTCCTCGATGTGCACGGGAACCGGTTCCCCGCCGCCGCGCCCCGTCGTGTAGAGCCCGAACCCCATCCCGCCGTCCGTCCTCCGCTCCTCGCCGTGTAGGCCCCCGTTCCGCGCGTAGACAAGGCGCTCCCCGTCGGGCGACCAGGAGGGGAAGTATTCATCCGTGCGTGTGTGCGTGAGCCGGACCTGCTGGATTCCGGGGCTGGAACGGTCCTGCGCCGCGGCCGCGCGGTAGGTCGGGACCTGGTAGATGTCGTTGTTCCCGGAGGCGTCCGTCACGTAGGCCACCGAGCCGCCGTGCGGAGCCACGACGGGCGAGGCCTGGTAGTTGGTCTCGATGCGGATGAGGAGTTCCGCCTCGCCGGTGTCCGCGCTCCACCGCCACAGCGAGCCCGAGCCGAGCGCCGCCTCGCCCCGCTTGGAGACGAAGACGATATCGCCCGTGTCGCCGATCCAGTCGCCCGCCATGTCGTTCGCCCCCGGGTGCGCGATGACGGACTCCAGCGCCTCCGCCCCGAGGTCGTAGGCCCAGAGGTCGAACGTGCCGCCCCGTCCGGTCGTGAACAGGATACGGGAACCGTCGGGCGAGAACCGCGGCCGCATGTCGATCGCGGGATCTTCCGTCAGCCGGCGGGACTCGCCGCTTTCGAGGTCGAGCATGAAGATGTCGAGGTTGAGGCCGATGTCTGCGGCGTAAGCGACATGACGGCCGTCCGGCGACCAACTCGGCTGCGAGTGATAGCCGGCCCCGGACGTCAGTTGCCGGGCCACACCCCCTTCGGCCGGCACCGCCCAGATCCGCCCCTGGTAGGCGAAGGCGATCGACGCGCCATCGGGCGAGAACGCGGGATAGGTGGGCGACGCCGTGACCGGGGGCGGGAAGTAGCTCTCCATGTACATCTTCCCCGACCCCCCGATCCCGCTCATCGCCGGATATCCGCCCGGGAACGGCCCCGGATACCGCTCCAGGTCGTCCTGCCCCGCGAGCGGCAGCGCAGCCCCGCCGCCAACGAGAAGAAGGAATCCGAACAGTCGCAGGTGTCGCAGCGTCCGCGTCATGTCAGCCTCCGGAACGGTAGAGCCAGGATTCGGTCCCCAACACTGGCCGACGTGTGCGGTTGCCGCCAGACGACGGCCGGTCGATCCTTGATGGGACACCAAACTTGCCCGTTCCCGGGACTGGCCAATGAAATCAGTGAACGCGAGACACGACGGGCCGTGGGCGACTCCGAGGCGGACTCCGAGAATGGCTCCGCTGCCCGCTGTGCTGGGCGTCTGCCTCCTCGCGGCCGGTATTCCCGGCTGCGGGATGGAGGAGGGATCGACGTCGGCGGGGCCGTTCGACGTGCTCATCACGGGGGCGCGGATCGTGGACGGGGCGGGGAACCCCTGGG
>VXMQ01000142.1:0-18699 GCA_009841015.1 Candidatus Palauibacter denitrificans
ACGACTTCCGGCAGGAGCGCGACCCAGTGATTCACGTCACTCCCCTCCCCCGGCTTCGGTCTCGGGCGCAGCCCCGCCCTCAAGCCCGACCCCGGGTTCGGCCTGGGTCCCGGCCTCGAGTCCGAGTTCGACGGCGCCGGCCTCCGACGACGCGACGTTCGCCGACCGCGTCTCCACCTGCTCGATCAGCGCCTGCACCGACGCCCGCGTCCGGTTCAGGAAGGGGCCCGGCCACACGCCGATGAGCAGGATGAGCGCGAGGAGCGGCGCGAGGATCAGCCGCTCTCGGCGGTTCACGTCGGTGAGTGCCCGATTCTCCTCGCGGTCGAGGCGGTTGAAGAGCACGCGCTGCACCATGGGCAGCATGTAGCAGGCCGCGAAGATCACGCCGGTCGTCGCGATAGCGGCGATCCACGGGTGCGTCCTGAACGTCCCCACGAGGATCAGGAACTCGCCGACGAAGCCGTTCGTTCCCGGGAGCCCCACGGAGGACAGCGCGACGACGACGAGCGCGAAGGCGAACACCGGCATCACCTTCGCGATGCCGCCGAAGTCCGCGATCTGCCGCGAGTGGCGCCGCTCGTACAGCATCCCGATGAGGAGGAAGAGCGCGCCCGTCGAGATCCCGTGGTTCACCATCTGGAGGATGCCGCCCTCGATCCCCTGGGTCGTGAGCCCGAACACGCCGAGCACGACGAAGCCGAGGTGGGCGACCGACGTATAGGCGATGAGCTTCTTCGCGTCCGGCTGCACCGCCGCCACCCAGGCCGCGTAGAGGATCCCGATCAGCCCCAGCACGAGCATCGCGTTCACCACCATCGGGTCCGTTGCCGCGGCCGGGAAGAAGGGGAGTCCGAAGCGGAGGAACCCGTACACGCCCATCTTCAGCAGCACGCCCGCCAGGATCACCGAACCCGCCGTCGGCGCCTCCACGTGCGCGTCGGGCAGCCAGGTGTGGAACGGGAACAGCGGCACCTTGATCGCGAAGGCGAGCGCGAACCCCGCGAAGAGCCACAGTTGCGCGCGCCGCGCGAGTTCGAGGGACACGAGGTCCTCGTAGGCGAAGCTCCACGCCCCCGAGCCGTCCTGGAAGATCCAGGCGAGGGTCACGATCGCGACCAGCATCAGGAGCGAACCCACCGCCGTGTAGAGGAAGAACTTCACGGCGGAATAGATCCGTCGTTCCCCGCCCCAGACCCCGATGAGGAAGTACATCGGAATCAGCATGATCTCCCAGAACACGTAGAACAGGAAGAGATCGAGGGCGACGAAAACGCCGATCATCCCCGTCGCGAGGAAGAGGAGCATCGCGTAGAAGGCGCGCTCCCGACGCCGGATGTAGGAGAAGGACCCCGCCACGGCCAGCGGCATCGTGAAGGTCGTGAGCAGGATCATGAGGATGGAAATCCCGTCCAGGCCCACCGCGTAGGAGATCCCCCACGCCTCGATCCACGGGATGGAGACGAGGTTCTGGAACCCCGGCTCCGCCATGTCGAAGGTCCAGAAGAGCGGCAGTGAGAGCGCGAACAGGACGAGCGTCGTCGCGAGGGCTACGGTCTTCGCGCGCGCCTCCGGCGCCACGAAGCAGGCCGCGCCGCCCACGAGGGGGAGGACCACGAGCGCGGTCAGGATCCAGTGCCCGTCGTAGAAGGCCATCACGAGAGCACTCCGAGGACGAGGAGGGCCCCGAGCATGAAGGCGACGAGGTAGGTCGTCACGCGGCCCGTCTGGAGCTGTCCGCCGGCCCAGCCGAGGAGGCGGGCGGCCCGCCCGGCGCCGTTCACGGCGCCGTCGATGAGCCCCGCGTCCACGATCCGCCAGCAGGCGCGCCACAGGGCGAGCGAGGGGCGGACGATCGCGCGGTCGTACAGTTCATCCACGTACCATTTGTCGTGGAGCACGCGGGCGAACCCGGTCGGCGCCACCGCCTCCACCGCGGGCGGACCCGGCGGCGGCGACAGGACGCCCACCGCCCCCCCCACGGCCGCAATCGCGATCGCGGCCGAGATCACCGCCCGCGCCCCCGCGCCGCCCCCGACGGGCGCCCGGTATTCGGGGGCGAAGCCGTGTGCCTCCTTGACGGCGATCGCCGGCGCGAACACCGGCTCCAGCCAGTGGTGCAGCCACTCGAACGTCGGCAGCAGCGGCAGTGCCTCGGGGATGTTCGCCCAGCCCCCTACGACGGAGAGGACCGCGAGCACCGCCAGCGGGGCCCACATGACGGCGGGTACCTCGTGCAGCTTCCGTCCCGCTTCCGCCCCTCCCCCGTGGCCGAAGGTCCGGTTCGCCCCGTGGAAGGTCATCACCATGAGCCGGGCCATGTACACGGCCGTGAGCAGCGCCGTGGCCAGCGCCACGCCCCACAGGATCGGATACCCGTATGCCCCGGAGTACCAGATGATCTCGTCCTTCGAGAAGAACCCGGCCAGCGGGGGCACCCCCGCGATCGCGAGCGTCGCGATCCACATGAAGACGAAGGTGCGGGGCATGAACTTCCGGAGCCCGCCGTGGTTCCGCATGTCGTTCGGATCGCCGTGCGCGTCCTCGTAACCCCCGTCGCCGCGCCCGTCTCCGTGCGCCCACGCGTGGTGCACGGCGTGGATCACGGCCCCCGCGCCGAGGAAGAGGAGCGCCTTGAAGAAAGCGTGCGTCATCAGGTGGAACACGCCGGCCGTGAAGGCCCCCACCCCGACGGCGAGGAACATGTAGCCGAGCTGCGAGATCGTGGAGTAGGCGAGCACCTTCTTGATGTCGTACTGCCGGATCGCGATCGAGGCCGCGAAGAGCGCCGTCCCCGCCCCCACCGCCGCGACCACGCCCTGGGCCACGGGGGAGAGCGCGAACAGGACGCTCGTGCGCGCGATGAGATAGACGCCGGCCGTCACCATCGTCGCCGCGTGAATGAGCGCCGACACCGGCGTCGGACCCGCCATCGCGTCGGGCAGCCACGTGTGGAGCGGGATCTGGGCCGACTTCCCCGTGCAACCGAGGAAGAGGAGGAGCGTGATCCCGGTGACGAGCGCGCCGCCGTAGGCGAGCGTCCCCTCCGCCGCGGCCAGGACGGGAATGAAGTCCAGCGTCCCGAAGGCCATGAAGACGAGGAACATGGCGACGAGGAACCCCGCGTCGCCGATCCGGTTCATGATGAACGCCTTCTTGCCCGCGTTCGCGTAGTCCCTGTTCTCGTACCAGAAGCCGATGAGCAGGTACGAGCAGAGCCCCACGCCCTCCCAGCCCACGAACATCAGCGGGAAGCTGGCCCCGAGGACGAGGACGAGCATGAAGAAGACGAACAGGTTGAGATACGAGAAGTAGCGGGAATAGCCGGGATCGTCGCGCATGTAGCCGACGGAGTAGATGTGGATCAGGCTCCCGACCCCGGTCACGATCATGCACATCAGCATCGAGAGCTGGTCGAACTGGAGGTCGACCCCGATCCGGAGGTCCCCGGACACGATCCAGTTCCACAGGCCGACGACTTCCGCGCCATGCAGGTCCGCGCCGCTCATCGCGATGAAGTTCGCGAGGACGACGGCGAAGCTCCCGAGCAGCGCCGCGGGTCCGACGATCGTCGGGATCCGCTTGTCGTCGCGCCACAGGAAGGCCCCGACCCCGTTCACCGCCGCCCCGAGCAGCGGGAGGGCGAGGATGAGCCACGGCAGCACCGGCTGGAATCCGCCCGCCGCGCCCTCCTGACCCGCGAGGGCGGCGGCTCCCGCCGAGAGCGCCCCGGGGCCCGCCGCCGCGACCGCGCCGAGGCTCACCACTTGAGGAGCCGGAAGCGGTCGAGGTCCACGACTTCATAGTGCCGGAAGATCGCGATGATGATCGCGAGCCCCACGGCGGCCTCCGCCGCGGCCACGGCCATGACGAAGAAGACGAAGATCTGGCCCTCGATCCCGTGCATGCGCGAGAAGGCGACGAGCGACAGGTTCGCGGCGTTCAGCATCAGTTCGATGCACATGAAGACGATGATCGCGTTGCGCCGCAGCAGGACCCCGATCACGCCGATCGTGAACAGGATCGCGCTCACGAAGAGGGCGATGAGCCCGTTCAGGCCGAGCGCGCCCGCCATGCCCGCCTCGCTCACGTCCGCTCCCTCTCGCCCACGCCCCGCTCCCTGCGGGCGAGCAGGATCGTGCCCACCATGGACACGAGCAGGAGGACGCCGGTGACCTCGAGCACGATCGTGTACTCCGTGAAGAGCGGTCGGGCCACGACGCCCACGACCCCCTGCTCCGCCGCCGCCTCGCGCAGCGCGCTGCCCGCGAGCTCCACGACCGGGCGCGCATCCGTCCCGCCCACGAAGAGGCGCGTGAGCACGCCGAGGAAGGCGATGGAGATCGAGCCGCCGATGAGCCCGCCCACCGGCCCCCGCAGGTCGCGCCAGTCCGCGTGCCCCAGGTTCAGGAGCATGAGAACGAAGAGGAACAGGACCATGATGGCCCCGCCGTACAGAATCACGTTGATCGCCGCGATGTAGTGCGCGTCCAGCATGAGGAACATGCCCGACGTGGCGAAGAACACGCCGACCAGGAAGATCACCGCGGACACGGGGTTCCGGCGCGTGACCATGATCACCGCGCCCAGAATCGAACCCGCCGCGAAGGCCTGGAAGAGGAAGTCCTGGATCATCTCGGTATCGATCGCGCCATCACTGCGACGCCGGGTCCTGCGGATCCCACAGCGCCGTCACGGGGTGCTCCTGCTCGACGAGGCGCTCGAGGTCGTACACCCAGCGCTCGCGCGAGTACTCCGCGTTCTCGTAGTGCACGCCCAGGTGGATCGCCTCCACCGGGCACACCTCCTGGCAGTAGCCGCAGAAGATGCAGCGGAACTCGTCGATCTCGTAGATCGCCGCGTAGCGCTCGCCGTTCTCGTCCTCCGCCGGCACCAGCTTGATGCAGTTCACGGGACACACGGTCGGGCACAGGCCGCAGGCCACGCACTTGGCCCGGCCGTCCTCGTGCACCGCCATGCGGTGCGTCCCGCGCGTCCGCGGCGCGAGTTCCCACTTCTCGTCCGGGTACTGCTGCGTCTTCTTGTTCGGGCTCAGGAGGTGCCGCATGGTGATCGACATCCCCTTCGCCGCGGCCCGCACATAGGAACTCTCGGCCCGCGGCCGCTCCACGACCTTCACGTCTCCAGGCATCTGACCTCTACCCTTCCCGGCCTTCCGCGGCATCGCCGCCGGCCGACTTCACCCCCTTCGCTCCGCCGCGGATCAGCTTCCCCCGGTCCATGGCGAAGAAGAGGGCCCCCGCGAGCGCAAGGTTCACGAGGAAGAGAACGAACGCGTACCAGCCGCCGGCCGGGATCCCGACCGCCTCGATGCCGAGGATGACGAAGGCGATGACGAGGATGTAAACCGTCACCGCTTCGAGCATGAACTTCCAGCCCAGGTCCATGAGCTGGTCGTAGCGGAAGCGCGGCAGCGTCCACCGAATCCACACGAAGACGAGCACGAGCAGCGACGTCTTCACGCCGAAGGCGCCGAGCGTGAGCAGCGTCTTCCACCACGTCGGCTCCCCGATCACCGTCCCGTCGGAGAGGACGCGGATGTTGTCCCCCTGCCAGAACGGGATGTCCCACCCGCCGAGGAAGAAGACCGTGACGAGGGCCGCGACCGTGATCACGTGCGCGAACTCGCCGATCATGAACATCGAGAACTTCATCGCCGAATACTCCGTGTGGTATCCGGTGATGAGTTCGGCCTCCGCTTCGGGCATGTCGAACGGGAGGCGGTTCGTCTCCGCGAGCCCCGACACGAAGAAGAAGAAGAGACCGATGAGGAGCGGAAACACGAACCAGGTCGCGTAGGTCGCCGGCCCCGCGGTGAACGTCTGCTGCATGGAGACGATCTCGGGGGCGCGCACGTCGCCGGTCAGCAGGATGAGCGGGACGAGGCTGAGCGCGAGCGCGACCTCGTAGCTCACCATCTGCGCGGAGCCGCGCAGGCCGCCGAGCAGCGAGTACTTCGACCCGGAGGCCCAGCCGCCCATGGCGACGCCGTACACGCCGATCGAACCGATCGCGAGCACGTAGAGGAAACCGATCGGCACGTCCGCCACGATCATCTCCACGAGTCCCCACTGCGTGGGCAGGGGGGAGGCGAAGGGGATCACGGCGAAAAGGATCGTGGCCGGCAGGATCCCGAGGACGGGCGCGAGGAGGAAGAAGGGCCGGACGGCCTGCGCCGGCATCGTCTCCTCCTTCAGGAGATTCTTGAGCCCGTCGGCGATGACCTGGAGGAGTCCCCACGGACCGACGCGATTCGGGCCGCTCCGGTCCTGCATGAAGCCGCACACCTTGCGCTCGAAGATCGTGGCGAGCATGACCGCGAGCATGAGCAAGGTGAAGAAGACCATGACCTTCCCCACGGTGGCGAGGGCGAAAGCGGCGCCGGTGACCGGGTTCACGCGTCAGCCTTCTGCGGACCGTGGATGCCGGCCGCGGCGGCGGCCGCCGCGGCCGAGCCGGCGGCCGGGGCGCCCTTGAGGCCGATCCCGTCCCACGTGAGGCCCGCGAAGGCCGGAGCCTCCGCCACCATGCGCTCGAACGCGCCGCGCACCTCGTTGACGGCCTCGCCGTCTCCCAGGCGGGCGAGCACGCGGCTCAGCACCATCCAGCCGGGGCGGGCCAGCCCGGGCGGCCTCAGCGCCTGGTGGAAGCGCTGCACGCGGCCCTCGAAGTTCGTGAACGTGCCGTCCATCTCCGCGAAGGTCGCGATCGGGAGCACCGCGTCCGCGTTGCGCGCCGCGCCCGGGAGGCGCGTGCCGAGATAGAGGAAGAAGTCGGCCGCGCCGCCGAAGTCCTCGCCAGCCCCCTCGAGTGCGTCATCGAGCACGACGAGCGCGCCGCCCTCCGAGCCGCTAACCGCCGAGCCGTTGCCCTCCGAACCGTCCGCGAGCCCGTCGACGCGACAGCCGCCGAAGAGTTCCACACCGGTCGCGTTCGCGGCCCGATCCGCCCGCAGCTTGAGCGTCGGCACCGTGGGCAGCGCGGCGGTGTCGCCCTGCGCGACCCGGAAGGCCGCGCCCGCAACCCCGAGCCGTTCGAGGAGCCGGTGCACGTAGAACAGGTTCTCGTTCGAGGCGTCCGGGGACACGACGGCGCTCCCGCCGGGCGAGCCAAGCGCTTCCATCTGCTCCGCCACCCAATCGAGCGCCGTGGCCCAGTCCACGGGCCGGAGCTGCTCGCCGTCGCGGATGAGGGGGACCTCGGCCCGCACGCCACGGTTGGTCATCACCAGGTGCCTGCGTCCGTGGTCGCACATCCACCAGGAGTTGACCGCCGCGTTGTGACGCGGCTTCACGCGCACGATCTGGTTCTCCTTCGTGTCGATCGTGACGTTGCAGCCGGTCGGACACCCCGGACACACGCTCGCGGCCGCGTCCATGTCCCACGCCCGCGCCTTGAACACGAAATCCTCGTGCACGAGCGCGCCGACGGGGCACACGTCGACGATGTTCCCCTGGAAGGGGTTGTCGAGTTCGCGGCCGGGGAAGGTGTCGATGTAGGCCTTGTCCCCGCGCTGGGCGACGATGAGCGAATCGTCCTCCGCGACATCGCGCATGAAGCGCACGCAGCGCGTGCAGATGACGCAGCGGTCCGCGAAGTAGAGGATGTCGTCCGAGATCCGGTCCCGCCCCATGATCCGTTTCGGCTCGTCGACCCGGCTCTCGAGCTGGTTCGTGACGTAGGCGTAGTCCTGGAGCATGCACTGCCCCGCCGCGTCGCAGATCGGGCAGTCGAGCGGGTGGTTGACGAGGAGGAACTCGATGACCGACTGGCGGGCCGTGCGCGCCGTGTCGCTCGCCGTGTTCACGACCATCTCGTCGGCCGCCTGCAGGGTACACGAGGGCTCGAGCTTGGGGCGACCCTCGACCTCCACGAGACACATGCGGCACTGAGCCGGTCGCGTGGGGATGCCCGGATGGTAGCAGTAACGCGGCACCACGACGCCGACGTGCTCGGCGGCCTCGATGACGCGGGTGCCGCTCGGGACCGTGACCTCGACCCCGTCGATCGTGAGCGTGACCGTCGCCTTCGCGCCGTTCTCAGCCATGCCTCACCCCGCCGCGACCAGAGAAGGCTTCATCAGCGCCTCGTAGTCGGCGCGAAACTTGTCGAGCGAGGACTGGAGCGGGAACACGACGCTGTCCGCAAGCACGCAGATCGTGCGGCCCGTCATCTGCTCGCACAGCTCGTACAGCGTGTCGATGTCGCTCGGGCGCCCCTCCCCCGCCTCGATGCGCTGCAGGATCCGGACGACCCACGACGTGCCCTCGCGGCACTGTACGCACTGGCCGCACGATTCGTGCGCGTAGAACTGCGCGATCCGGCGCATGGCCGCGACGATGTCCGTGTCCTCGTCCATCACGATCGGCGAGGCGGTGCCGAGCGCGCTTCCCGCCTCCGCCAGCCCCTCGTACGTCGTCGCGCAGTCGAGTTCGTCTCCGTTCAGGAATGCCGTGGACGACCCGCCCGGGATCACGGCCTTCACGGGCTTGCCCGAGGGAGTGCCGCCACAGGCCTCGAAGATGATGTCGCTCAGCGGGAGGCCGAGCGCGAACTCGTAGTTGCCGGGGCGCGCGAGGTGGCCCGAACAACTCCACAGCTTGGTGCCGGGCGACTGCTCGCTCCCCCACTGCCGGTACCAGTCGGCGCCATTCTCGAGGATCATGGGGACCGCGGCGAGCGTCTCGACGTTGTTCACCGTCGTCGGCATCCCGAACGCCCCGGCCTGCGCCGGGAAGGGCGGCTTCGCCCAGGGCTCCGCGCGGTTCCCCATGAGCGAGTTCATGAGGCCGGTCTCCTCGCCGGCGATGTACGCCCCGGCGCCGGCGTGGATCGTCACGTCGCACGACCACGACGAGCCCAGGATCCCGTCCCCCGCGAGACCGTTGTCGTACGCCTCGACGACAGCCGCGTTCAGCACCTGCGTTTCCTCGAAGAACTCGCCCCGGACGTAGATGTAGGCGTGTTCCGCTCCGATCGCGCGCGACGCGATCAGGCAGCCCTCGATGAGGAGGTGCGGCGTCCAGCGAATGACCTCGCGATCCTTGAAGGCGCCGGGCTCGGATTCGTCCGCGTTGCAGCACAGGTAGTGCGGCTTGCCGTCGTCCTTCGGCATGAAGCTCCACTTGAGGCCCGTCGGGAAGCCCGCTCCGCCGCGCCCGCGGAGCCCGGAGTCCTTCACGACGTCGGTGATCTCGGCGGGCGACATGTCGAGCGACCGCCGGAGCGCCTCGTAGCCGCCCCGGGCGCGCCACCCGTCGAGCGTCCGCGCATCGGCCTCGCCCTGGTGCCTTGAGAGGCGCGTCGTCGTCTCGAGGTCGCTGCCGTGCGGGAAGCTCATGCACCCCCTCCCGCCTCCGGTCCGCCCGCCGTCGCCCCGTCGCGCGCCCCGCGCAGCTTCGCCACAATCTCGGGCACGCGCTCCGGCGTGACGTCCTCGAGGTAGCGGTCGTTGACCTGAACGACCGTCGCGAAGCCGCACGCGCCGAGACATTCCGCCTCGATCACGGTGAACTCGCCGTCCTCCGAGACCTCCCCCTCCCGCGTCCCCGTTTCGGCGAGGAAGCGGTGCAGCACCTCTTCGGCCCGGTTCAGGTGGCAGGAGATGTTCGTGCACACCTGGACGAAGTGACGCCCGACCGGGTGCTTGTTGTACATCGTGTAGAAGGTCGCAATCGAGTGCACGTAAGCGGGCGTAAGGTCCAGCGCCTCGGCGACTTCGACCATGTCCGCGGGTTCGATCCACCCCTTCACCGACTGCACGAAGCCGAGCATGGGGAGGAGCGCCGCCTGTTTCGTCGGATAGCGGGAGAGGGCCGCCTTCAGCCGGTGCCTCCCCTCCTCCGTCTCGAAGATGGGACCGTCAAAGGTCTCCCGCGCCGTCAACTGGAAGGGCTGCGCGGGGACGACCGCGGGATGGATGCGCCGGCTCACCGGTCGATCTCTCCGAGCACGACATCGAGCGAGGCGTTGATGGCGACGACGTCCGCGACGAGTTCGCCCTTCACGAGCTCGGGAAGCGACGCGATGTTGATGAACGACGGGCCGCGGAAACGGCAGCGGACGGGCTTCGTGCCGCCGTCGGAGATGATCCCGAACCCCAGCTCGCCCTTCGAGCTTTCGATGGAATACCACGTCTCGCCGGCCGGCACGCGGACGCCTTCCATCACGAGCTTGAAGTGCGAGATCATGGTGTCGATCGACCCCATCGCCTCGCCCTTCGGGGGGAGGACGATCCGGTAGTCGTCGATGTTGATCGGGCCGCCGGGCAGCCGGTCCAGCGCCTGCTCGACGATCCGGACGCTCTGCCGCATCTCCTCCACCCGCACGAGGTAGCGGTCGTAGACGTCGCCGGCCGTCCCCACGGGCACGTCGAAGTCGTACTCCTCGTAGCCGAGGTAGGGACGCGCCTTCCGCACGTCGTAGGCCACGCCGCTCGCGCGCAGCGTGGGCCCGGTGACGCCGTAGCTCACCGCCTTCTCCGCGGAGAGCACGCCGATGTCCATGGTGCGGCCCTGCCAGATCGCGTTGCGCGACAGGAGCCGCTCGACCTCGTCCAGCGTCTCCGGGAAGGTCGCCGCGAAGTCGCGCGCCGCCGCCGCCCAGCCCACGGGCAGATCCGCCATCATCCCGCCGACGCGCGTGACGGAGGTCGTGATCCGCCCTCCCGTGTACGCCTCGTGCAGGTTGTAGATCCGCTCGCGCTCCTGGAAGGTGTAAAGGAAGACGGAGAAGGCGCCGATGTCGATGGCCGTCGTGCCCAGCCACAGAAGGTGGCCGAGGATGCGGTTCAGCTCGCCGAGGATGACGCGGACGACGCGGCAGCGCTCCGTGATCTCGACGTCGAGGAGCGCTTCGACCGCCCCGGCGTAGCCGATGTTGTAGAGCATCGGCGCGAGGTAGTCCATGCGGTCCGTGTAGGGGACGCACTGGTTCCACTCGCGGAACTCGCACGTCTTCTCGAAGCCCGTGTGCAGGTACCCGATATGGGGGGAGCAGCGCACGATGCGCTCGCCGTCGAGCTGGAGTACGAGCCGGAGTACGCCGTGCGTGGCGGGGTGCTGCGGACCCATGTTGATGAGGATGGGTTCGCCCTCGAGCGCGTCCTCGGGCTTCTCGTCCGGGCTCACGTCGCGGATGCCGCCCGGCGCTCCGCCCTCCGCCGCGCGCTCCGACGGATCCCGCACCTCCCCGTCGTCGGTGACGGCGTAGCCCGCCAGCTCCAGCTCCTCGACGGCGTACATGTCGATGAGGTCGCGGGAGAGCGCGCGGCTCACCTGCGCGGAACGGCTGAAGCGTCCGCGGAGCGGGAAGTCCTTTCGGAGGGGGAAACCCTCCTCGTAGTTCTCGGGCATGAGGATGCGGCGGAGGTCCGGATGGCCGCGGAAGCTCACCCCGTACATGTCCCACACTTCGCGTTCGAGCCAGTCGGCGGCGAGCCACTGGTCGGTGACGCTGTCCAGCTCGAGGTCGTCCATCGGCACCTCACACGCGACCCGGAGCTGGCGGCCGTGCGCCATGGACCAGAGCTGGTACCACACCTGGATCGGCGCCCCGATGCCGCCGTGCGCCCCCATGATGTCGGCGAGCAGGTCGTACGCCTGGTCCGGCGCCTCGCGGAGGAATCGGAGCGCGTCGGCATTCATACCGGGATCGATCCACACGACGGGATAGCCGAGCGCATCGCTCTCCACGCGACGCACGCCCTCTCCGAAGCGCTCGCGAAGAGCGCGGACCGAGGGCTGGCCCGCCGCTTCCCCGTCCAGGGACGAGCCCCGCACCATGCGCGGAGGCGCGGTCGTCGTCGCGGTCGTCAACGGCGGAACGCTCCGCTCAATCCCGGTGTTCCAGGCGACGTTCGCGCCGGTCGCGGGACCGGGCCAGCGCGGAGGTCGGGCCGAGCCCGCTCATGCGGTTCTGATTCGTCGAGTTGCCGAACGGCTGCGCGACGAGTTCGATCGTCTCCGGCGGCAGATTCGGGCATCCGACCGCTTCGGGCGCTTCGTCCCGCGCGCGGGGATCGGCCAGCGACTCTCCCTTGATCTTCTCCTGGATCATGAGGAGTCCGTAGATCAACCCCTCCGGGCGCGGCGGGCAGCCCGGGACGTAGACGTCGACCGGCACGATCGTGTCGATCCCCTGGACGATCGTGTAGTTGTCGAACATGCCGCCGGAACTCGCGCACGCGCCCATCGACACGCACCACTTGGGCTGCGGCATCTGGTCCCAGACCCGGCGCAGGACCGGGGCCAGCTTGTAGGTCACGCGGCCGGCGACGATCATCAGGTCCGCCTGCCTGGGGCTGAAGGACATGCGCTCCATCCCGAACCGGCCGATGTCGTACTTGGTCGCGGCGGAAGCCATCATCTCGATCGCACAGCAGGCGGTGCCGAACGGCATGGGCCACAGCGAGTTGCGGCGCGCCCAGTTGATGACGTAGTCGAGCTTCGTCGTCATCCAGTTGTGCGGGATGCCGGTGTCGAGCCTGCCCTCGTCCGGGTGCGCGCCGGGTGGCAGCGTGTCGAGCGGCTTCATCGCGCCCCTCCGACCGGTCCCGAGTTCAATCCCATTCGAGGGCCCCCTTCTTCCACGCGTACACGAGTCCGACGCCGAGCACCGTGAGGAACGCCGTGATCTCCACGAACCCGACCATCCCCAACTCCCGGAAGATCGCGGCCCACGGAATCAGGAAGAGCGTCTCGATGTCGAGGACGATGAAGAGCATCGCCACGATGTAGAAGTTGACCGAGAACCGCTCCCGCGTCGTCCCGAGCGGGGGAATCCCCGACTCGTACGGGCTCGCCTTCACCGGGGTCGGCCGGCGGGAGCCGACGAGGTGCGATACGCCCATCATCGCGGCAGCGTTCAGCACGCCGACCAACGCGAGGATCAGGATGCCGAGATATGGGTCGAGCAAGGGGGTTCGCTCCTCTCGTGCGAGCTTGTGAATTTCTTCACTTTCCCGCGCCGCGAAGGTATCGTGGAGGGGTATGAGCGGCAAGCGAGAATCGGTAGCGATACGGGGGGAACGAGTGAGTCGAAAGCCGCCTGCGGTGCGCAATGCGACGATCGGCGACGGCACGGTGCGGGTAACGGTTCTGGGCCGGGGACGCCCCGTCCTCTTCCTTCACGGGATCAGCGCCCACGGCCGCGCGTGGCGGCCGGTCGCGGAACGCTTCGCCGAGGAACATCCGGGGTGGGAATGTTGGCTTCCGGACCTGCCGGGCCGGGGCGCCTCGGACGCACGGGCGGAACTCTCCTACTCGCTCGACGACGAGGTGCGTCGGCTTCGCGCGGTCGTGCGGGCGCTCGCACCGGACGGCCCCCGGCCGCAACTCGTCGCCGGTCACTCCCAGGGCGCCGCCATCGCGCTCGCGCTCGCGGAGGCGGAACCGGACATCGGCGGTCTGCTGCTCTCGAACCCGGTCACGCCGGAGATTCGGAGCCCGGCCGTTCTGCGACTTCTGCGGCCGTCCGCGGTGCGGAGCGCGGTCGGGAGCCTCCTGGCGCCGCTTCACGCGCCGCTGGGCCGCTTGGTGCTCCGCCGGGCCTGCGGTCCGTCCTTCCGGGCCCCGGCCGAGCTGGTCGCCGCCTACGCGCGGCCGTGGGCGAGCCCGGCGCGCGCCCGAACGCTCCTCCGCATCCTGGCCGACTGGCACCCGGCGGAACTCAAGGACCGCATGCCCCGGCGCCCGGTCGCGGCCCACGTGGTGACCGGCGCGCACGACCCGAGGATCCCCGTTGCAGCGGCGAGGCGCCTCGCTGCCCGCCTCGACTGCGACCTCACCGTGTCGAAGGATGGCGGCCACGTGCTCACCGAACAGCACCCGCGCCTGCTGGCCCGCCTCCTGGGGGAGGTGGCCGCCCGGTTGCCGCCGCTCCGGCACTAGAGCTTGGGGGGCGTGACTCCGGTCTGACCCTGGTACTTTCCGGCCTTGTCCGCGTAGCTGACCTCGCAGACCTCGTCGGACTCGAAGAAGAGGACCTGCGCGATGCCCTCGTTCGCGTACACGCGCGCGGGAAGCGGCGTCGTGTTCGAGATCTCGAGCGTCACGTGCCCCTCCCACTCCGGCTCGAAGGGCGTGACGTTCACGATGAGGCCGCAGCGCGCGTAGGTGCTCTTCCCAACGCAGATCGTGAGGATGTTCCGGGGAATCCGGAAGTACTCGATCGAGCGGGCGAGCGCGAAGGAGTTCGGGGGGATGATGCAGACGTCGCCCGAGTACTCGAGGAAGGAGCGCTCGTCGAACTTCTTGGGATCGACGACCGGAAAGAGGGCGTTGTGGAAGATCCGGAATTCGTCGGCGACCCGCATGTCGTAGCCGTAGCTGCTGACGCCGTACGAGATGACGCCGTCGCGGACCTGGCGGTCGGCGAAGGGTTCGATCATCCCGTGCCCGCGAGCCATGCGCCGAATCCATCCGTCGCTCTTGATCGCCATCGGACCTCTCGGTAGGGGGGCGGCCGGTCGCCGGTCACTTTCCGTCGAGTGAACCTACGCGGGCGTCAAGGGGGTGCGTCAGGTTTGCCTGAGGGCGATCCGGCCCGCCCAGATCCAGGCGGCGATGAGCGCGGCGCCTCCAACCGGCGTGATCGCGCCGAGCCAGCCGATTCCGGACAGGGCGAGGGCGTAGAGCGTGCCGCTGAACAGCGCGATGCCACACAGCATGAGGAGCCCTGGACAGTGCCACGCCGCATCGGGCCAGCGGGCCGCCGCGAGGCCGAGGAGGATGAGCCCCAGGGCGTGCAGCATGTGGTAGCGGGCCGCCGTGTCGAAGATCGCGAGGGCATCGGTCGAAAGGCGGCCTTCGAGCGAGTGCGCGCCGAACGCTCCGGCGGCGACTCCGAGACCCGCGAGCAGGCACCCGGCCGCGACGAGTTTGCGGTGCGGCGAACCGGTGCCGGTCAAGCGAAGACGATCAGTCGAACATCGGGGCCGCGCCCGCGCCCGCCCTCCGTGCCGCCTCCCCGGCGATCGTCTCCATGACCCGGTCCCAGCGCTCCGGACTGATCTCGGCCAGCGTCGCTTCGAGGAGGGCCGCCAGCTCGACCCCTTCCTCGCGCCGCATGGGGGAATCGCCGTCTTCGAGTTCGAGCCGCCTGCGCAGGTCGGTCGCGCGTTCGAGCAGATCCCTGTGGCGGAGTCGCTCCTCGTAGTTCGTCATCCGCCGACCTGACTCAGGGCGGCGAGCCCGCCGCTGCCGGCCGCCGTTCCCAGCTCCAGGTAGTGGCGCTTCGGCTTCCCGGCGAGGGCCTCCGCCACCGCGCCCTCGATGCGGCCCGTCTCGCGCAACGGGCCCTTGAGGTCGACCTCGTGGTCGCCGAACAGGCACGTCCGCAGCTTCCCGTCCGCCGTCAGCCGCATGCGGTTGCAGCGTTCGCAGTAGTTGTGGGAGAGGGGCGTGATCGCGCCCACGGTCCCGGCACCTCCCGGAAAGCGATAGTAGACGGCGGGCCCGTTCCCCCGCGGTCCCGAGTCGGGCAGCAGGTCCTCGATCGCGCGGATCTTCTCGAGCACTTCGTCCGTCGAGATGAATCGGTCGGTGAGGTGCAGGTTCTCTCCCACCGGCATGAGTTCGATGAAGCGCACGTGCCACGGCCGCTCCCGCGTGATCTCGGCGAAGTCGACGACCTCGTGGTCGTTGAGGCCCCGCATGATGACGCAGTTGATCTTGATCGGAGCGAACCCCGCCTCCTCGGCGGACCGGAGGCCTTCCATCGTTTCGTCGAAGCGCCGGGCCGGCCGCCGGGCGATCTCCTCGAACCGGTCGCGGTCGAGGGTGTCGAGACTGACGTTCACGCGCACGATCCCCGCTTCCCGCAGCGCCGCCGCGAAACGCGGCAGGAGGATGGCGTTCGTGGAGAGCGAGATGTCGTCGATGCCCGGGACCGCGGCGATCATGCGCACCAGGTCCGGCAGGTCCTTGCGAACGAGCGGTTCACCGCCCGTGATCCGGACGCGCTCCAGCCCGAGCGCGGCCATCTGGCGCACGATCTCGGAGATCTCCTCGTACGCCAGCATCTCGGGCTTGGGGATCCAGGCGAGCCCCTCCTCCGGCATGCAGTACGTGCAGCGCAGGTTGCAGCGATCCGTGACCGAGATCCGGAGATACCGGATGCGGCGGCCGAACTGATCTCTCATGGCACCGGTCGTGAGGGTTTCGGGGGAAGCTCGTCGCCCTCCGGGCCGGGAGCGGCGAGTGGCGGGACTCCGCGCGGCCGTCGCGCCGCGCGGAGCCCGCGCCGCGGCGACGGCTAGCCGATCGCCGTGATGTCCTCCTGCATCATCATGTTGTCATCATCGTCGCCACAGTCTCCGGCAAACGAGACCGTCGCGATCATCGCGACGACCAGCAGGTTGCGGACCATCTTCAACATGGCGTCCTCCTCGATTCGGGCGCCCGCGCCCGGGGCCGGCTGCCCCGGGATCCATCGGACCGCCCCTGACCAGGACCTTCCTACTCGAACGGTGCGCCGCCGGGCGAAGTCCCGGCTTCCAGAGCCGGGGCTCCCACCCAATGCGATTCGCCGTCCTCGTAGTGCTCGTGCTTCCAGACCGGCAGTCTGACCTTGATCGTTTCGATGATCCACCGCGAAGCCGCGTAGCCGGCGTCACGGTGTTCCGACGTCACGGCGATGGCCACGCTGACCTCACCCAACTCGAGGTCGCCCACGCGGTGTGCCGCGGCGACCGAGCCCACATCGAACCGCTCCAGCGCCTCGCGACAGATGGCCGACAGCTCCCGTTCCGCCATCTCTCCGTACGCCTCGTACGTGAGGCTCGACACCGCCCGCCCGCGGTTCGTGCGGCGGACCCGCCCCTGAAAAAAGAGGAGCGCGCCATCCGCCACGGACCCGATCGCCCGTACAATATCCTCGAATTGGGCGAAGTCGTCCAGACTCTCGCGGGTAATCCACGTCCGGACGCGGTCGTCCGACCCCTGCGACATCGGCTCAGCCCCCCGCCACGGGAGGGATGAGCGCGACCTCGTCCCCATCGGACAGGACGGTGCCGGCCTCCGCGTAACTCTGGTTGACGGCGACCACGACCCGCTCCGGGAGCCAGTCGAGCCCTTCCGACCCCCGCAGGGCCTCGACGAGGTCCGCCACGGTGCTGTCCGCCGCGAGTTCCGCCGATCCCTCCCTTCGCGCGGCGAGTTCGCCGTACACGCCGAAAAAGAGGGTGCGAACCGAGATGCGGTCCATCATGGGCCCACGTTCGATGGGCGTGCGTGCGCCAGCGCGAGGTAGGCGAGGAGCCGCGGCACGATGCCCTCTTCGCGCAGCGTCGTCACCCGGATCCGCGTGCCGTCGGGCCCGGCGGGATCCGGAAAGGCGGCAACCGAGAGGTTGCCCCTGAAGGTGCAGAACGCGATGTGCGTATCGCTCTCGGTGTCGACCCAGGCATCCACCATCCGGTCATCCCCGAGGAAGAAATCTCGCGTGGCGGCCAGCACGTCCGCCGGGGCCAGCGCGCTTGTGGTCTCTGTCGTCATGGACTCTCCCCGCGTACCATCCTGCAGCCGAAGATAGGGACGCCGCAGTCCTCTCTCAAATCCGACCGAGCCCTTTCCGCGAGAGTGCCCGACCGTGCCCACTACGCAGTTCTCTCCGAACGTCGCCCGGCTCGAGGCATCGGCCACGCTGGTGCTGGCCGCCCGCGCCCGGAATCTGAAAGCGGCGGGAGTTCCGGTCGTGGACCTCTCGGCCGGCGAACCGCAGTACCCCGCCCCGCCGTTCGCGGCGCGCGCCGGCATCCGGGCCGTCGAGGAGGGTAAGACGGGCTATCCTCCCACCTCCGGGCTGCCGGAACTGCGCGAGGCGATCGCGCGCTACCTGCGCGAGACGACGGTCGCCGATGCGGTGGATCCGGACTCGGTGATCGTGAGCGCGGGCGTGAAGCAGTCGCTGTTCAACTGCTGCTACTCGCTGTTCGGCGCCGGCGAGGAAGTGCTGGTGCCCTCCCCCTTCTGGCCGAGCTACACGACGATCGTCCGGCTCGCCGGAGCGGAGCCGGTCATCGTGGAGACGACGTGGGAAGGCGGGTTCGTGCCGACCGTCGAGGACCTCGAGGCGGCGCGCACGGCGCGGACCCGCGGGCTCATGCTCAACAGTCCGGGAAACCCGACCGGGGCCGTCATCCCGCCCGGCCTGCTGCACGACATCATGGCGTGGGCCGAGCGCCACGGGATCTGGGTGCTCTCCGACGAGATCTACCGGCGGCTCGCCTACGGGGCCCCGGCGCCGTCCGTGTTCGACGTCGCGGAGCGCGGGGAGAGGACGATCCTGCTTGACGGCGTCTCGAAGGCGTTCTGCATGCCGGGGTTCCGCATCGGGTACGCGGTGGGGCCGCGGGACGTCGTCCGAAAGATGGCCGACCTGCAGGGGCAGACGACCTCCGGGGCTGTCGGCCCCTCCCAGCACGCCGCCGCGGCCGCGCTCGGTGAGAGCGCTCCCCGCGAGGCATTCGTGGCGGATCTCCTGTCCAGGCTCTCCGGACTCAGGGAACTGGGGCTGTCGAGGTTCGCGGAGATGGACCGGATCGAGGCGTTCGCGCCGGACGGCGCCCTGTACTTCTACGGCCGGCTCACCGACGGCGGCGGCGCGTCGCTCGATGTGGCCGAGCGGCTGCTCGCCGATGCAAAGGTCGCGTGCATGCCGGGGGAGCCGTTCGGCTCC
>VXMQ01000142.1:18709-23351 GCA_009841015.1 Candidatus Palauibacter denitrificans
ACTCCTCGGGCTGGTGGGGGGGGGGCGGCTTTTTTTTTTAAACCCCCCGGGCGCCCCCCCTCCCCCCCGGCGGGGGCGCGGGGGGGGCCGCGGCCCCCCCCCCCCGGCCACCTGCGCTTCAACTTCGCGGTGGAGCGGGACATCCTGGAGGAGGGGCTGGAACGGATCGCCGGCTTCTTCGGCTGATCCGCCCGCCTTACCTCACTCTCTTCCTCCCCTAGTCTCCGAGGCTCGACGCCACCTCGTCGCGCAGCAGACGCGAGGGCTTGAAGACCGGCACTTTCCTCGGCGGTACGCGGACCGGATCGCCCGTGCGCGGATTGCGCGCCATGCGGGTCCGGCGCTCCCGAACCTTGAACGTGCCGAAGCCGCGAATCTCGATGTGGTTGCCCTGTACGACGGCTCCCTTGACGGCGTTCAGAAACGCGTTGACCACCGCGGCGCAGTCCCGCTTCGTCACGCCGGGGCCGATGGCCTCGTGGACCTGTTCGATGAGATCCGCCTTCGTCATCTCCCTCTCCTCCGAGCGTTGTGCAACCGTTTAGAATGCCGTTCCGCTCCGGGATGGGAGCGGCTATCTCAGTTCAAAGAGGAGTCTCGGGGCGCTTGGGCGCAGGGGCGCCAGCGACCCGATCCACGACCGCGCATCGCCGAGGCTCAGCCCGCCGATCAGGTCGAACAGATTCACGGTCGGTTCGCGCGGACGCACGACTCTCGGATCCGCCCCCAGGCCCGCCATCCGGCCCGCGAGTTCGATGGTCTCGGGCAGGGTCATGAGACCGTCGACGAGGCCGAGTTGGTTCGCCTGCCGGCCCGTGAACACCCGGCCGTCCGCCAGCCCGCGAACGGTCTCCCGATCCAGGTTCCGGTTCTCGGACACCACCTCGACGAACTGCTCGTGTACGTCGCCGACCAGTTCCTCGAGAATCTCCCGGTCCCCGGGAGACAGGGCGCGCGCGTAGCCGCCCAGATCCTTGTGCTCCGCGCTCGCCACGACTTCCCAGTCGACGCCGACCTTGCGGAACAGCTCCTCCGCGTTGGGGAACTCCATGATGACGCCGATGGACCCCGTCATCGTGCCGGGCAGGGCGTACACGCTGTCCGCCCCGACCGCAGCGTAGTATCCCCCGGAGGCTCCCACATCGCCCATCCAGGCGAGAACGGGCCGCTCGTCGTCGTCCCGCAACGCGCGAATGGCTTCGAAGATGCTCTGCGAGGCCCCCACGGTGCCCCCCGGAGACTCGATCTCGATCACGAAGGCGCGCACGCCGGGGTCTTCGCGAAAGCCGTCGAGCGTCTTCGTGAACGCGGCTTCGTCCGTGATCACGCCCCGGAGCGGGACGACCGCGACCCGCCCTCCCGCGAGAAATGACGTATTCCCCACTGTCCACCAAATGGAGAGGATCGCGCCCACGCCGAAGATGCCCAGGAGCGCGAGGAGGGCGATCACCGTGTTTCGCTTGTCGTAGGTCACGTCGCGCCGCGGTCCGTGGGTGTGGGTCCGTGGGCGGAAGCCCGACGCAACCTAGACAACATGTCGTCAACGTTCAACGCATCGCTCACGGTCAACTCGGCACGGAGCTTCCGGCGCTTCGCATCGTCTCGACGAAGCGGTTGAACAGATACCGGCTGTCGTGGGGCCCCGGAGCCGATTCCGGATGGTACTGCACCGCGAACACCGGCCGCTCGCGGTGGACCAGCCCCTCCACCGTGCCATCGTTCAGGTTCCGGTGCGTGATCTCGAGATCGTCTCCGCCGTCGATCCGTCCATCTTTTTCGAGCACCGAGAAGCCGTGGTTCTGCGAGGTGATTTCCACGGCACCTGTGGCGTGGTTGAGGACGGGGTGATTCCCGCCCCGGTGCCCGTAGGGCAGCTTGTAGTTCGTGCCCCCGAAGGCGCGCGCGATGAGCTGGTGCCCGAGGCAGATGCCGAACAGCGGGACCCCCGCGTCGCTCAGCGTGCGGATGCGCTCGACGGCGCCCGGAACGGCCTCCGGATCGCCGGGTCCGTTCGAGACGAAGACGCCGTCCGGGCGGGCGGCAAGCAGCGCATCGGCGTCCGTATCGCACGGGACGACGCGCACGCGGTATCCCTCGCGGCGGAAGAGGTCGAGGCTCCGCGTCTTCACCCCGTAGTCGAGGCAGAGGACGAAGCCGCGCTCGGCCATCCCGTCGAGGGGATCGAGTTCGTACGGTTCGGGCGTGGAGACGGCGGTGGCGAGGTCGCGCCCGGACATCTCCGGCTCGGCGGCCAAGCGCTCGGCGGCCCGCGCCGGCACCACCCCGTCGGGCGCCATGACGGCCCGCATCGCGCCCGCATCGCGGATATGGCGCGTCAAGGCCCGCGTGTCCGCGCCGACCAGCGTGGGAATCCCGTGCAAGGCGAGGTACTCGGGCAGCGTGGAGTCGGCCGGCCCGGACCCGATCGCGTGCGACAGATGCCTCACCACGAAGCCCGCGACCCAAGGCCGCCGCGACTGAACGTCGGGATCGCGGATGCCGTACACCCCCTGCATGGGCGCTGTCATGACGACGATCTGTGCGGCGAAGGAAGGATCGGTGAGCACCTCGTGATAGCCTGTCATCACCGTCGTGAAGACGGCTTCGCCGGCGGTCTCGGTCTCGGGGCCCACGTAGGCGCCGCCGAAGCGGCGGCCATCTTCGAGCAGAAGGTATCCGGGGCGTGCTTGCGTCTCGCTCAAGTGGCGCGTCCAATGTGGCGGTTGAAGGTGCGGGGCCCCGGGCATCGGCTCGCGGCCCGCGTGCCGGGCGAACCCAAGCCGCGGGAGGCGCGTTGACCACCGACTCCGGACCCGGGCGGGAGAGCGGGACCGACGCTCCGCTCGTTCATATCTTCGCCGACGAGTCCTGCCTCGGCAACCAGTTCGAGAATCGCCGGAACCCGGGGGCGGCGGCCGGTCTCATCGAACGGTTCGACGAGCGCGCCGGCTGGTATCGGCGGGACTTCGCCCACTTCGATCCGGACACGACGAACAACCGGATGGCGATCGTCTCCGGCATCGTCGGGCTCGGCGCCCTGCGGCGGGCGTGCCGCGTCGTCTTCACGAGCGACAGCCAGTACCTCGTCCGCGGAATGAAGGAGTGGGTGCACGGCTGGGCCCGCCGCGGCTGGCGCCGGAAGGGCGGACCGATCGAGAACCTCGATCTCTGGCGGGAACTCGTGCGGGTCGCCGCGCGGCACCGCGTGGAGTGGCGCTGGACGCGGGGACACGCCGACGACGTGAAGAACGCCTACGCGGACCACCTGGCGGTGACGGCGGCGCGGGAGCGGCGCGGCACCGACGGGCTCGTCTCGTCCGGGTTCGAGAGCTGGCTCGCGGAAGCGCAGGAAAAGGAGCGGTACGTCGAGTTTCTGGACCTGCCGAGCGACGCGTTTGCCGAGGATGCTCGCCCGCCTGTCAGGGACGAGGCCGAAGGCGACTGAGGCGGACGACCGGTTACGAGCCGGGGTTTCCGCTTTCCGAATCGGGATCCCCTTCCGCGGCGCCCTCGTCGGACCCGGGTGCGGCGGCCTCATCGGAGGGGGCCGCGCCTTCGCCGAGGTCGGGTGAAACCTCCAGGAGCGAAGCCGGTGCTTCGGGGAGGCTCTGCTGGCCGGGAAGCCCCTGACGCAGGATCGATTCCGGCGCCGTGTCCGGACGGGCGGAGAGCACGGTCAGCACGAGCGCGAGGAAGAGAAAACTCCCCCCGCCGTACCAACTGGCCCTCGTCAGCGCGTTGGCCGCCTGCCGCCCCCCCATGAACGAATCCGTGGAGGACGAGGCCCCGCCGAAGGAGGCCGCGAGCCCGCCGCCCTTGGCGGACTGGAGGAGGATCATCACGCACAGCACGAGCGCGATCAGCGAAATCAATACGATCAGGAACGGGAACATCGTCTACCTGCCATGGTTGGATCAGCGCATAAAGCTAGAGCCGCGGGCGAGATGGGGCCAGTTTCCGTACGCGGGCGGCCCCGACCGGCGGCACCATCGGCACTTATCGGCCCGCCGCACAGATCGCGGCCCAGCTGTCGGGATCGAGACTGGCGCCGCCCACAAGCACGCCATCCACCCCGGGGGCGGCAAGGAGCGCCTCGATGTTGTCCGGCTTGACGCTCCCGCCGTAGAGGATCACGGCCCGCTCCGCATCGCAGCCTTCCACTCGCGCGAGTTGTTCGCGGACGATGCCATGGGCCTCGGCGGCGTCGACCGGGCTCGCCGTACGTCCGGTGCCGATCGCCCACACGGGCTCGTAGGCGTAGATGAGCTTGGCCCGGCCCGCGCGGTCGAGAGGGCGGAGGACTTCCCGGATCTGCGTCTCGATCACCGTCGCGAGCCGTCCGGACTCGCGCTCCTCGAGCGTCTCGCCCACGCAGAGGACGGGACGAAGGCCGGCCTCCAGGAGGCGCACCAGCTTGCGGCCCACGTCCGCATCGGTGTCGCCGAATTCCCGCCGGCGCTCCGAGTGGCCCGCCAGGCCCCAGGTGGCGCCGGTGGCCGGGACCATGGCGGCGGAGATGCCGCTCGTGTGCGGGCCTTCGAGTTCGGTGTGCGCGGCCAGCACCCCCAACAACACGGACCCGCGCCCGGCGGCCGCGGGCGCGAAAGCCCCCAGGCGGGTTGCGGGGGGGAACACCCCCCCC
>VXMQ01000120.1 GCA_009841015.1 Candidatus Palauibacter denitrificans
ACAAGTTAGACGATCTCTGCCGGAATTCTGACCTCAGGTCCTCCGCCCGTCCGGCGACATGAAGACGTTGTGCACCGTCCCCCGCGTGGGGATCGACTTCACGACCTCGCCCTTCTCGAGGTCCACGATGTCGACGCAACTGCAGTCCTGGATGATCGCGACGTACACCTTCCGGCCGTCGTTGCTGATCGCGACGTTGTGCGGGCGCCCCGAGAGCGGGATCCGCTCCACGACCTCCATGACGTCCGTGGGGACGATCTCCAGCGTGCGGTCGATCTCGTTGCTGAAGTAGAGCGTCCCGCCATCCGGCGCCGCGGCGACCCCGTGCACCTTGGGTATCCCGTCGATCACCTGTACCACCTTGTTCGTGGCCGGATCGATGATGTGGACGTTGTCCCCCGCCGAGTTCGTCTGAACGATCCGCAGCTTCCCCTCCTGCGCCGCCGCGGCGCTGGCGGAGGAGAGCGCGAGGGCGAGAAGGCCCGGGACGATGGCCGCGAGGGCGTGCGCGCGGCAGGGCCGGAAGAGGCGTTTCATCGTGAACCTCCGAGTTCGCGAGAATCTTCCCAACGGTACGGTCCGGCCGTCTTGCCGGTCCATACCCCGCAGGACCCCGGCTCAGCCGTTCGGCGGCATGGCGATGTCGTCCGCGCCCAGGAAATCGGCGAGGTCCGCGACGGCGTCGTCCAGCCCGGCTTCGAACCGTGCGGTCGGGGCGAAGTCCGCCTCGAGGTGCAGCGCCCGGATTTCGAGCACGCCGCGATCGCGGTGCAGTTTCGGGTCGAGGCGGCCCACGAGGCGGCCCTCGTGCAGGATGGGCAGGACGTAGTAGCCGTACTTCCGCTTCGCGGCCGGGACGTAGATTTCGACCGTGTAGCTGAAATCCAGGAATTCGGCGGCGCGCCGCCGCTGCCAGAGCAGCGAGTCGAAGGGGCAGATGAGCGTCGTCCCCGCAGGCTCCGGGAGTCGGTCGATGCCGTCCAGGTGCTCGGGCAGGGCGTAGCACGGCCCCCGCAGTCCCTCCACCTCCACCTCGACGATCCGCTTCCTGCGCAGGTTGCGGGCGATCGTCCGCCGCCGCTCCGCCGCGTTGAGTTCCGGTCCCGTGAAGTAGTTGACGAGGTGCCGCTCAGGGGCGATCCCGCAGCCCGAAAGCCCGATGAGGAGCCAGCTGTCGTGGTACTGGGCGAGCGTCGCGGCCGGCCCGTCGGCGTAGACCCGTTCCGCCACGTCATAGACGCAGCGGAAGTGACGCCGTTCCACCACCGCCACGCGCCCGTCGTGCCACAGCAGCTTGAGCGAGCGCTTGTCCTCCTTAAGGCGCCACGCAAGCGAGTCCGTCCTCTCGTCGCGTTCGGCCGGCTGCGGCTGGAAGTCGACGCTCTCCAGAGGCCCCTCCGCGCGCAGCCGCCGCAGCACCCGCCGCTTCGACGCCGTCGAGGTCGCGTACCGGCTCCACCAGGCGCGCCCCGACCAGCTCTCGGGCGGAAAGCGTCGCATGCGCCGCCGTCCAAGGGGGAGATGGGAGATGGGGAGGATCGAGGCCTCGTGTCCCCAGTACTCGTACGCGAGACGGTCGCGGTACACCCACCGATTCACGTCCGCGCGGTCGTACGAGCCGAACCGGCTCCAGAGCGTGAGATAGTGGGCCCGGTCCACGACGTTCACGCTGTCGAGCTGCAGCGCGCCCGTCCGCTCGAGATGGTCGGCGAAGGTCGACGCGTCGAGCGGGCTCGACCCGCGCGGCCGGTCGAGCCCCTGGCGGTGCAGCCACAGTCGGGTGGCCGCCTCCCGGGTGAACTTCGGACGGCTCCGGCGGGTCCCGCTCACGCCGCCGCGGCGCAGTTCCGGGTCCCGCCCCGGCGGCTCAGCGGCTCTCGTCGTCGGTCGCAACCGCCTCCGATCCCAGGTGCTTCCGGAACCAGGTCAGGATCCGCTCCGACACGTCCATGACGAACTTGGGCTCCCGCGGCCCGTGCGGCGTCCGCGGGTAGACGACCATCTCGGTCGGGATGCCGCGGCGGTCGAGGGCGCGGTAGAACTCCTGCCCCTGCGTGAAGGGGACGCGCAGATCCTCCGCCCCGTGGATCACCTGCGTCGGCGTCACGACGTTCGCGATGTGGTACATCGCCGAGTGCCGCTCGTAGCGCTCGTAGTCTTCCCAGAACTCGACCCCCATGTGGCCCACGAGGTAGTCCTGGATATCCGTCGTCGTCGTCATCGAAACCAGGTTCGGGAGTCCGGCCCCCATGCTTGCCGCCACGAAGCGGTCCGTCTGGGTGACGGCCCACGACGTCATGTAGCCGCCGTAGCTCCAGCCCATGAGGAGGAGGCGGTCAGGGTCCGCCACGCCCATGTCGATCACGTGGTCGACGCCCGACATGAGGTCGCGGAAGTCGCCGTAACCCCAGTCCTGGAAGTTCGCGTAGCGGAAGTCCTTCCCGTAGCCGGTGGAGCCACGGGGGTTCGGGCGCAGGATCGCGAAGCCCTGCTGTGCGAAGTACTGCAGCATGTAGATGGCGGGCGAGCCCGTGAAGCTCTGGCTGTACACGCCCGCCGGCCCGCCGTGCACGTTCAGGATGAGCGGCACGCGCTCGCCTTCCTCGTAGCCCACGGGGTAGGTGAGGAGCCCCTCGATCTCGAATCCCTCGGTGGAAGTCCACGAGACGAGTTGCGTGCGCCCCATCTCCGGGCGCGGCACGCCGGCGTGGAGATCCGATACCTGCTGCGGAGAGTACCCGTTCGTGGGCGACACGAAGACATCCCACGGGTCCTCCGGGGTCTGCCACGTGAAGGCCATGCGGCTCGCGTCGTCGTTGAGCGCGACGGACCCCACCACGCCGTCCCCGTAGGAGATGAAGCGCATCTCGCCGCCAGCGGCCGGGATGGCCAGCACATGCCGGCGCGTGCCGAGCGTTTCGAGCAGGAGCAGTTCGGAGGAGTCGCCCGACCAACCGAGGACGAAGGCGCTCCGGTTCGGCGTCTCGAGTCGGCGGGCCTCGCCGCCCTCCGCCGGCATCACGTAAACGTCGCCGAGGCCGATCGGCTCCGGCTGATCGCCGGTCGACACGTAGGCGATCCAGGCCCCGTCCGGCGACCAGTGCGGACTTCCTTCGATCCCTGCCCCGCCCACGAGGAGCGCGACCTGCCCGACCGCGGCCGGATCGGCGTCGGCGCCCTCGGCCGGGTCTTCGTCCTCATCCGCCTTGGCTTCCCGCGCGGCCAGGATTCCACCGATCTGCGCGGCGTCCGGAACGGTGGTCGTGGAGAGGTCTCCGCTCAGCCGCCCCGTATTGATGCGGGGATCGGCCTGGTGCGCGAACACGATCCGTCCCCCGTCCGGAGCCCAGCTGAAGCCGGTGATGTGGAAGTCGCCCGCCGTGAGCCGAACGGGAGTTGCGGGCTCGTCCGAGTCCGCGTCGATGGCGGCCACGTACAGGTGCGAGAACTTGTAGTTCCGGTCCACGAGGATCACGTCCCGCTTCTCCTCGCGCGCCTTCCTCTCGTCCGCGGTCGGCGGGTCCCGCATGAGGAAGGCGATCCGCGTCCCGTCCGGCGACCAGCGGTACCTCGCCACGGATCCCTCCGCCTTCGTGAGTTGCCGTGCCTCGCCGCCCGCCATCGGAAGCGCCCACACCTGGCTGCCCGCCTCACCCTCCCCGTCGCGGCCGGAGGTGAAGCTCAGCCACGCGCCGTCGGGCGAGAACTGCGGCGACCCCGCCGACGCCTCTCCGCGCGTCCACTGCGCGGCCATCGTCCCGTCCGAGTCCGTCATCCAGATGTGACTCAGGTACTCCGACTGCGGTCCTTCCATCAGCGGCTCGCGCACGACGAAGGCGATGCGGGAGCCGTCGGGGGAGATCGCGGTGCCGGAGACCGCGCGGTACTGCATGCTCAGCGCCGGGGTCCAGGCGTCGTCGGCCTGGGCGCGGGCTTCATGCGCCCCGAAGGAAGCGGCCAGGACGCAGACCGCGGTCAGCGCGATGACCCGCCGCGGCGTGCGGCGGAGGAAGGCTTGAGACAGAATGGTCCCGGACCCGGACATGATCACACCTCTCGGTTCACTTGCCGTCGTTGCGTGCTCGCGCATCGCACCACGCGTCCAACATAGCGAACAGGCGAAAGATGTCCGAGACGATGCAAACCACCGTCGCCGCCGCTCCCGTATCGGGGTCCGAGCGCATCCAGGCGATCGACGTGCTCCGCGGCGTCGCGGTGCTGGGCATCCTCATCGTCAACATCTGGAGCTTCGCCTGGGTCTCCGCGGCGTACCGGAATCCGTCCGCGGCTCCCGAAGGCGGCCTCGGAGGCGCCGACTTCTGGATCTGGGCCGCCGTCAACGTCTTCGCCGACACGAAGTTCATCTCGATCTTCTCCCTGTTGTTCGGCGCGGGGATCGCGATGATGAGCGAGCGCATGGACCGTCGCGGCGTCCCAGGTGGACGGCTACACTATCGCCGCCAGTTCTGGCTCCTCGCGATCGGACTCCTTCACGCCTACGGGATCTGGCACGGCGACATCCTCGTCCCCTACGCCCTCTGCGGCTTCATCCTGTACGGGTTCCGCGACTGGGCGCCCCGCCGTCTGCTGTGGACCGGCGGGTGTGCGGTCGGGATCGTCGTACTCGTCATGGGTCTCGCCCACTGGTCGGTTCCGTACTGGCCCGCCGGGGAGCGGGCCGAGGTCGCGGCTCAGTGGGCGCCCCCGGCGGCGGAAATCGGCGCGGAGATCGAAGCCATGCGCGGCGGCTGGGCGCAACAGATGCCGGTCCGGGCCTACTACGCCTTCCTCGTCGAGACCATCGCCTTCGCGGGGTACCTCCTTTGGCGAGCGGGCGGGCTCATGCTCGTGGGCATGGCCCTCTACAAGCTGGGCGTGCTCTCGGCGAGGTGGCCGGCCTCGTTCTACCGCCGGCTCGCCGTCTGGGGGCTGGCGCTGGGCCTGCCGCTCACCGCCGCCGGGGTCTGGTACAACGTGGAGGCCGGGTTCGCGTGGGAGCAGTCGAAGCTGGGAGGAACCCTCTTCAACTACGTCGGCTCCATCGGTGTCTTTCTGGGCTACACGGGGCTGGTAATGCTTGTCGCGCGGAGCGGGCGCCTGGCTCGCGCCCGGGCACGCCTGGCCGCCGTCGGTCGCATGGCGTTCACGAACTACATTGCCCAGAGCGTGCTGTGTTCGCTCATCTTCTACGGCCACGGGCTGGGTCTGTTCGAGCGCGTGGGGGGCGCGGCGTGCGTCGGCATCGTCGCCGCCATCTGGGCACTCCAGCTGGCGTGGTCGCCGTGGTGGCTCGCGCGGTTCCGCTTCGGACCCCTGGAGTGGTTCTGGCGTACGCTTTCCTACGGACGGCGTCAACCGATGAGGATCGCGTGAGGACCAGGGCAGCCGGACGCGGAGCGGAACTGAACGCAGCACGGAACATGGAGGTTCGATGAAGGGGATCGGGGCTGCTGGGATGCGGGCACTTCACGCGGCGGGGCCGGTCGCGCTGCTCATGCTTGTCCTCTCTCCGCTGGCCGTCCTGCCGTCCCTCGCGGGCTTCTCGCCCGCGGGCGGGCTGGCGGCGCAGGAAGGTCAACGGGAAGCGCGAGAGACGGCGGAGGCGGCCGAACTGGCGCGCCGCGATTCACTGCGCAGGATCTTCGATCCGGCGGGCGCCTTCGAACCGCTCGATCTTCCCGAACCGGGCGAGTTCCGGGATGCCGCCGGCGCCCCCGGCGAGGCCTACTGGCAGCAGCGGGTCGACTACCACATCCGGGTGACGCTCGACGATGATCGCATCGAGGGCACGGAACGCATCACCTACACGAACAACAGCCCTGATTCGCTCACGAGCATCTGGGTCCAGCTCGATCAGAACCTCTTTCGCGAGACCAGCTACGGGGCGCTGCGAGCGGAGGAACTCGGCGGGGAGGTCCGCCACGGCGGTTTCTTCAAGGACGGCGGTTTCGTGATCTCGGGCGTGCGCGCCGACCTCGGGGGCGAGATGACGGTTCCCGAATACCGAACCGAGGACACGATGATGGAGATCCTCCTCGGGGAACCCCTTCCTCCGGGCGGGAGCCAGGTCGAGGTCGAGATCGACTTCGCGTTCGAGATCCCCGAGACGGGCGGCGACCGCATGGGGAAACTCGACATCCGGGGCGGGATCATCTATCAGCTCGCGCAGTGGTACCCCCGCGTCTTCACCTACGACGACGTGAACGGATGGAACCAGTCCCCCTTCCTGGGGCAGGGCGAGTGGTACCTGGAGTACGGCGACTTCGATGTCGAGTTGACCGTTCCGCGCGATTTTATCGTCGTCGCCACCGGAGAACTCCTCAATCCGGAGGAGGTCCTCACGCTGATGCAGCGCGAGCGGCTCGCGGAGGCCCGCCTCTCGGAGGAGGCGGTCCACATCATCCGGCCGGATGAAGCCGGAGAGGATCACACGCGCCCGCCGGGCGAGGCGCCGCTCACCTGGCGCTTCCGCGCGGAGAACGTGCGCGACTTCGCGTGGGCCACGTCCGACCGCTTCGTCTGGGACGCAGCCGGCTGGGAGGACGTCCTCATCATGTCCGCCTACCCGCAGGAGAGCATCGGCGGACCCGCGGGCAGCGGCTGGGAGCGCTCCACGGAATACCTTCGTCACAGCGTCCGGTACTATTCGGAGAAGTGGCTCCGCTATCCGTATCCCGTCGCGATCAACGTGGCCGGCCTCGCGCTCGGGATGGAATATCCCATGATCGTCTTCTGTTCCTGGCGGTCCCGCGGCGCCTTCCTCTTCGCCGTCACCGACCACGAGATCGGACACACGTGGTTCCCGATGATCGTGGGCTCCGATGAGCGGCGGTACGCGTGGATGGACGAGGGGTTCAACACCTTCATCAACTACTATTCCGGCATCGAATTCGCGGGCGGGGAGCCGATCCTCGGCCAGCTCATGTCCCCCGCCCAGATTGCGACGGACACGCGCCTTCCGAGCTCCCCTGTGTACACGCCGGCCGACAGCATTCCGGAGGCGGACATCGGGGTCCTCGCCTACAACAAGCCAGCCGCGGTTCTCGTCCTCCTGCGCGAGGAGATCCTCGGACCCGACGTGTTCGACGAGGGCTTCCGGGAGTACATCCGGCGCTGGGCGTACAAGCACCCGCAGCCGGCCGATTTCATCCGCACGATGGAGGACGTGTCGGGGCAGGATCTCGACTGGTTCTTCCGGGGCTGGATCTACGATGACGCGATCCTCGACCAGGCGATCGCTTCCGTCACCCGTGTGGGGGATACGACGCGGGTCGTGTTCGAAAATCGTGGAGGCATCCCAATGCCGCTCGAGGCGCGGATCCTCTTCCAGGATGGGGAAGAGCAGCGATACGAGGTGCCGGTCGACGCGTGGCAGGTGGACGGCACGTATGTGTTGGAGGTGCCCGGCGGACCCGTGCGCAACGTCCAGATCGACCCGGACGGCGTGATGCCCGACGTGAACCGCGGAAACAACGTGTGGGGCCGGGGCATTCTCGGCCGCCGGCCTCCCCGATAGCGCCGCCGATCCGCGAGCGGCCCCGGACGGGGCTCCGGCGCGGCCCGGGAAGGGCTGTCCGTTCCGGCGCGGCGAAACCACGCGGCGAAACCACCGTGCCACGCCTTCCGTTCTGATGCCGGATGAAGCGCATGCTCAGGGGTGAGACATGGAAGAGATGATCATCGCCATCGTCGCGATCTTCTTCACCATCGGCATCCCGGTCCTCGCGATGGCGGGCGACGCACTTCGCCCTGCGGCCGCTGGTGCGGGACTTGGCGGAAGCTCTGGGGCCGATGAAGCGGGACCGCGAAACGATCGCCCGGCTGACGGAGCGGATCGAGCGGCTTGAAGGCGAGAACCGGGAGCGGGGCGAACTCCTGGACCAGCTTGCGGAGGCGGAACTCTTCCGGCGGCAACTCGAAGAGCGCGCCGGGGGCGAACGTCCACGGGAACTCACATGACGATCATCGAGACCGAAGGGCTGTCCAAGCGGTACGCGGCGCTGCGCGGCGACGGGACGCTCGCCGTGGACCAGCTTTCCGTGCAGGTGGAGGCTGGGCAGGTGTACGGTTTCCTGGGGCCGAACGGGAGCGGCAAGACGACGACCATCGGGATGCTGCTCGGGATCATCAACCCGACCGGCGGCTCCTTCCGATTGTTCGGCGGGGAGACGCCCGCCGAGCTGCACGCCGCGCGCCAGCGGATCGGCGCCACGCTCGAATACCCCAACTTCTACCCCTACCTGAGCTGCCGGGACAACCTGCGGGTCGTGGCCCGCGTGAAGGGGAGCGACGAAGCGGACATCGCCGAGGTGCTCGAAATCGTGGGCCTCGCCTCGCGCCGGAAGACGAAGTTCAAGGCGTGTTCGCTGGGCATGAAGCAGCGCCTCGCGCTCGCGGCCACGATGATCGGCGACCCGGAACTCATCATCCTCGACGAGCCGGCCAACGGGCTCGATCCGGCGGGGCAGCGGGAGATCCGCGACATCATCCGCGAACTGGCCCGGCGCGGAAAGACGATCTTCCTTTCGAGCCACATGCTGCACGAGGTCGAGCGCACCTGCACGCACGTCGCGATCATCGAGACGGGCCGCCTCGTCCGGGAGGGGAGCGTGGACGAACTCACCTCCGCCCGAACGGTGGCCGCCGTAGGCGTCGATGGGGACATCGAAGCGCTTCGGCAGGCCGTGTCGGAATTCGAGGGCGCCGGTCATGCGCGGGTCGAGGATGGCCGCGTCCTGGTGCAGATCGGGGGCGCCGGGCTCTCGGAGTTGAACCGTTTCCTCGCCGGGCGGGGCATCTACGCCTCGCACCTGTCGCTGGAACGGCAATCGCTGGAGGACGCCTTCATGGAGATCACGGGCACGCCCGAGGGGTTCGGGGAGATCCAATGACGGGCGCGCGGGCGTTCGGCGTGCTGCTGCGCAACGAGTGGTTCAAGGCGAGGAAGCGGCTCGCCTTCTGGATCGCCCTCGGCTTCTACGCGTTCTTCACGCTCATGAATCACGGTCAGCCGTTCCTTGAGCGCAGCGAGGGTTTCCGGCTCCCCGACATCTGGAACGCTGTGTTCGGGGACGAGTCCACCATGGTGGTGATCTTTGCCGCCCTCACGCTCGTGCTGCTGTCCGCGACGGAGTTCGGCTGGCGGACCGCGCGACAGAACGTGATCGACGGCCTCTCGAAGTCCCAGTGGTTCTGGGGCAAATCGCTGCTGCTACCGTTGGTGGGGCTCGCCTTCATCGGCGTCCACGTCTTGATCCCGACGGCGCTCGCGCTGATGCGGACCGACTTCGGGGCCGCCGAGGGGCCGCTCGTTCCGCTGTCCGTATTCCAGGCGGCCGGCGGGCTCGGGCTGGCCTTCCTGAGCGTGGCCGCGCTCGCCTTCCTTCTGTCGCTCGTAATCCGCAGGACGGGAGCGGCGCTGGCGGTGTGGTTCCTGTGGATCGGCCCGATCGAGTCCGGGATGCTGCCCGTGCTCGTCCGCCGCTTCCTGCCGGACTACACCCGCTGGCTCGACTACCTGCCGTTCTCGAACACCTTCCCGCTCCTGGAATTCCGCAACTACGACGCGGCCACCTACGAGCGGTACGCCGCCGCCGTCGAAGCCGCGGGCCGAACACCGCCACCCGCCGTCGACCCCGCGTGGCACTTGATCACCGCCGCCGCGTGGACCGCGCTCCTCGTCGGCATCGCCTTCATCCTGTTCCGCCGCCGCGACCTGTAGCAGGGCCCTTGCGCCCGCCACACCACGGTTCCAGCGTGGCGTCTCCCGTTTGGTCCGAGGAGATGCTGACGGAGGCCCGTGTACAGCACCTGCATGTTCTGCAAGCGGCCGCTGGGGTCCAACGACGTCGTCGAGACCTTTCCGGTGGGGCGTCGGCTCGCGTTCGACCCGGCCAGGGGCCGGCTGTGGGTGGTGTGCCGGAAGTGTCGGCGCTGGAACCTCACGCCGCTCGAACAACGCTGGGAAGCGGTCGAGACGTGCGAACGCCTCTTCCGCGACACGCCGCTCCGTGCCTCGACCGATCAGATCGGGCTCGCGCGCCATGCCGAAGGCCTGGAACTCGTCCGCATCGGCAAGCCGCCCCGCGGCGAGTTCGCCGCCTGGCGCTACGGCGACCTGTTCCGCCGGAGGCTGCGTAAGTACGCGGCTGTTACGCCGCTATCTACGGCGGCCGGCTTGCTTGTTGCCCAGGCCAGCCTGCCGGCGGCCGTGCCTTTCGGCGTCCTCGCGGCCGTTTTGGCTTGGTCGTATCGCGGCACCGCCGCCAAGACATTGATCGGTGGTCGCGAGGCCAGCGAAGCTCCGATGGACCCGGGCGCGGTCGTGAAGTTCAGTCGTATGGACGTTGAGACGATCAAGATGTTTCCCGCCGACGGGACACCGGGATTTGTCGTCGAGATGATAAGGCGGGGCCGTGGCGCGTCCTTCGCCGGGGACGATGCTCGTCGCGTCGCTTCGGTGATCCTGCCGAAACTGAACCAGAGCGGTGGTACGCGCCGGGCAGTTCAGGCTGCCGTGGCGGAGATCGAAGTGAGGGGTCACCCGGAACGTTACCTGGCTCATGCCGTGCCGGATAACGCGAGGCGCAACAAGCGGGATATTTCCGGATACGTGAAGAACATGCCGAAGCCGACGCGGCTTGCACTGGAGATGGCGCTGCACGAGGAGCAGGAGAGGCGCGCGCTCGAAGGCGAGTTGTGGGTGCTGGAACAGGCGTGGCGCGAGGCGGAGGAGATCGCGGCGATCGCGGACCGGCTGTTGCTCCCGGCCGGCACCGATGCCTTCTTCGAAAAGTACGGAACCGGTCCGGGATCCAGGTCGAGGTTGCATGATGGGTGAGACGCGGGCGGGGCTTCACCGGCGGGTGTCGCTGGAGACGCCGGAGCACGTCAAGCTCGAGTACCAGCTCGCGGATCTGGGGTCGCGCGCGGCCGCGCTCGCTCTCGATCTGGCCGTCATCTTGGCGGCCGTCCTGCTCGTGGCGCTCGTCTTCCGGTACACGGGCGGGTTCGGACAGGCCGTGCTCTACATCGTCATCTTCCTGGCGATGTGGGGGTACTTCCTCTTCTTCGAAGCCGTGTGGGACGGACGCACGCCGGGGAAGCGCGCGCTGGGGCTGCGGGTGCTGCACGACGGCGGGGAGCCGCTCTCCTTTCAGGGGTCGGTGCTCCGCAACCTGATCCGGATCGTGGATCTGCAGCCGGGGGTGACGGGGATGGCCGGTGCCGCGTCGATCCTGCTCAACCGCCGCGCGCAGCGCCTCGGAGACCTCGTCGCCGGCACGATCGTGGTCCGGGACGCGGGAGGCGGCGAGATGTTCGGGGAGGAGGCGCCGACGGACGGCCGCGCGGGCCGCCCGCGACTCTCCATCGAGCAGTTCGCGCTGGTGTCGGGTTACGTCGCGCGCCGGGCCGGGCTCGAACCGGATGTCCGGAGCCGCGTGGCGGCCTCGGTCTGGGATGCGGTGCGAGCGGCGGTGGGCCGGGACGGTCTGGACGGCCTGGACTCCGAGGCGGCTCCCGATACGCGCCTCGTCCGGTTGCACGACGACGAAGCCCCGAGACACGCGGCGCGCAAGGGCGGGGCGAGCCTGCAGGCCGCGGCGATGGCGCGCGAGCGTCGCGAGGCGTGGGCCGCCTACACCGACCTGGTGGAGAAGGGGCGCGCCGGCGGGCTGGACCGGTTCAGCGAGGCGGAGGTGCGCGCGTTCGGGCGCCTGTACCGCGGCGTGACGGCGGACCTGGCGCGCGCGCGAACCTATGGCGCCTCGCCGGGGCTGCTGGAGGCGGTGGAACGGTGGGCGGGGGCCGGACACAACCTCCTGTACCGCGCGAAGGGAAGGGCGGCAGTCCCCCTCGGACGCTGGATTGCGCGCGAACTGCCGCGGGCGGTGCGGCGCCACCACCGGCCGGTGCTCCTCGCGGCGCTGCTGCTCTTCGGTCCCATGCTGGCCTCGTACGCGGCCGTCCGCGATCGTCCGGCGAGGGCGCGTGCGATCATGCCGGCGGAGATGATGGCCAGAGCCGAGAGCACCGCCCGTGGCGACATCAACGCCTCCTACATCGATGTTGACGGCGCCGCGCGTCCGGCCCTGTCCTCGGCCCTCATGACGAACAATGTGCAGGTGAGTTTCTTCGCCTTCGCGGGCGGTTTGCTCGCCGGCGCGGGCACGGTGCTGATCCTCGTCCTCAACGGCGTCATGCTTGGGGCTGGCTTCGGCCTGTATGCGAATAACGAAGTTCTGGGAGTGATTCTCGCCTTCGTCTTCCCGCACGGCGTGATGGAACTCACCGCCATCTGCCTGGCCGGCGGGGCCGGCCTGGGGCTCGGGTCGGCGCTGCTCGTGCCCGGACGGCGCACCCGTCGGGATGCGTTGCGGGAGCGGGGCCGCGCCTTCCTCTCGCTCGTCGGCGGGTCGGTGTTCCTGCTGATCGCGGCGGGTCTGGTGGAGGGGTTCTATTCCCCGTCCGGACTCCCGGCCGTGGCGAAGTTTGCCTTCGGTGGCGCCACCGCGCTCCTGCTCGCGGCGTACTTCGGGTTCGCGGGCCGCGGGTCCGACGACGACCCGCGCGGCAAGGTCAGAGCAGCCCCCGCTCCTTGATCTCGACGTACTTGTCCAGCGTGCGCACGAGCGCGTCGCCGGGCGGCGTGTCCACGACGAGGATCCCCGACTGGCGCATGACCTGAAGCGCCGTGGCGCGCGACTGCACGAGTTCCTCGGCGGCGGCGCGATGGAAAACCGCGGCCTCATCCACCGCGGGCCGCGTCGCGGCCGCTTCGAGCGCCGGGTTGCGGATGGCGACGGCCAGCGGCAGGTGCGCGCGCCCGATGCGGGCGAGCGAGGTCACGAGCGCCTGCGAGACGGCCTCGTCGATCACATCGCAGAAGAGGATGACGAGCGACCGCTTGCGGAACGTCCGGCCCAGCGTGGCGAGCGCGAGCGGATAGTTGGGCTCGACCGGCCGGGTCTCCACGCCGGCGAAGACCCGGGCCAGCGAGGCCGGATCGGACCGGCGCGGCGGCGACAGGTGCCGGATCTCGTCGTCGAACACGACGGTTCCGACGCGGTCCCCGTAGCTGCGCGCGCGGTTGGCCAGCATCATGCCCGCCGCCAGCGCAAAGTCCACTCGCTCCCGCTCCTCGATCCGCTCGCGCATGTGGCGGCCCGCGTCGATCGCGAGAACGACGTTCTGGCTGCGTTCCGCCTCGTAGTTGCGGACGACGAAACGCTGGCGCCTCGCCGACGCCTTCCAGTCGACGATGCGCGGATCGTCCCCCTCGGCGTAGTCGCGCAGGCTCTCGAACTCGCGGCCGTCCCCCCACTGGCGGCTACGGCGCGAACCGGCCGTGCGCAGGCCGCGCCGGAGCGCGTGGCCGCTGCGGTCGCGCAGCAGGCTCCGGATCCCGGGCTGCACCTGCAGCGTGTGCGCCGCGTCGACGGTGGAACGCCGCCAGGCGAATCCCCACGGCGAGCGGGTCCGCAGGTGGATCGCGTCCATTGCGAGAAACCCGCGCGTGCGCGGCCGCACACGGTAGCCGGTGCGCACAACCGAAGCGGGGGGGATGTCCAGCCGCACGCCCACCTCCCACGCTTCAGTGCCGTCGCGTCCGGGGAGGCGGCGGAGGGAGGGATCGAGGTCGTCTGTGAGGCGGATGGAGAGCCGACGCTTCGTCGGGTTGACCAACTCGATCGCGACCCCGGCGATCTCCCCGAGCGCGGCGATGCGCGGCGCGGTGCGGGAGACCGATGGAGCCCGCGTCCGCCGGCCGTCGATCCAGGCGAGGAGGAGGATGACGGCGTCCGCCGCGAGGGCGCCTGCCGCCGAGAACAGGAAGACGAGCGAGGTCAGCCCCAGCAGCCACAGCGTCCGCCCGCTCGGGACCACCGCGATGCGGACTATCGGGGCGCCTCCAGCGTCTCGAGCAGCGCCCGCAGTTCGTCGTCGGAAGAACGGCCTTCGACCTCCGCCTCCGCGGTCAGCACGACGCGATGCCGGAGCACTGGGAACGAGAGCGACTTCACGTCGTCCGGCGTGACGAAGTCCCGGCCGTGGAGGAACGCCTCCGCCCTCGCGGCCTGGAAGAGCGCCACGCCCGCGCGGGGACTCGCCCCGAGCGCGAACGCCTGATCGTCCCGCGTCGCCCTCACGATCCCGGTCACGTAGCGCCGAACCCGCTCGTCCATGTGGACGCCGTCCACCGCGCCGCGCGCCGCGAGCAGCGCCTCTCGCGTCAGCGGTTCGCCCATCGGATACGTCGCCTCGTCGTCCGCCCGGAACCCCGCCTCATGGCGGTCGAGGATCGCCCGCTCCGCCTCCTCCGGAGGATAGTCGATCACGATCTTCATCAGGAAGCGGTCGACCTGCGCTTCGGGGAGGGGATAGGTCCCCTCGTACTCGACCGGATTCTGGGTCGCGAAGACCGTGAACGGCGCGGGCAGGGCGCGCGTCGCGCCGTCGACGGTGACCTGGCGCTCCTCCAGCGCCTCCAGCAGCGCCGCCTGGGTCTTGGGCGGCGCCCGGTTGATCTCGTCGGCGAGGAGGAGGTCGGTGAACACGGGACCGGGCCGATAGCGGAAGTTCCGCTGCGTCTCGTCCAGCACGCTCACGCCGACGAGATCGGTGGGCATGAGATCGGGGGTGAACTGGACGCGGCCGAAGTCGAGCCCCAGCCCGCGGGCGAGCGCACGGACGGCGAGCGTCTTGGCCGTCCCCGGCACGCCCTCGAGGAGCGCGTGGCCGCGGGCGAGGAGCGTGATCATGAGCTGCCTGAGGACAGTCTCCTGGCCCAGGATCACCTTCTCGATGTCGCCCAGCAGACGCAGTGCCGCGTCGTGCGTGGTCATGGCTCCGCCCTTCGTCCGAGGTGGTCGTCGATGCCGGCGGCGACCATCGTCAGGTCCACCGGATCGGCGCGCAAGCCGCGTCGGATCCGGGCCAGCGCGGACTGCTCTCCCCGCCGGGCCTCCAGCTCACGGATCAGAGCCTGGGCCTCGGCAACGTCGCGCGGCGGAGGGCGTCGAGCGCCGCGGGCCAGCCGCGCCAGGAGAAGGAGGGCGGCCGTCCGCCGGGCCTGCGCCTTCTCGTACAGATCGCCCAGGGCGGAGACGTGTTCGAGCGGAGACCTTCGTTCGAGATCCGACGGAGCGACGGCTGTCGTCGGGGCACCGAAGCGCAGCCCCGCGCACGCGAGCGCGAGGAACGCGGCGAGGAGGAGTTGAAGCAGCGTGCGCCCCTCGGCCGTGCCGAAGACGAACCCCGCCCAGCGCCTCGCCGTGCTCTCGTAGCCGCGGATACCCTGGTGGAACTCGGCGAAGAAGATCGTGTCGGCGGGCGTCGTGTGGGTCAGCACGGCCCGCATGACGACGAGCGCCAGCGGGTCGTCGGCGACGCGCCCGTTCGACAGCGGCTCCGCATCGCTGAGGACCACGATGTGCCCATCCCCGAAGGGCATGAGGGCGGCGCCCGTCAACCTCCGATCCTCGTCGCTTCCCACGGTGAGCAGCGTTTGCAGGGGAGGGGCGGACCGGGTGTCTTCGCCGAGTTCGCGGGACGTCATCCGCCGGAGCGCGCGGCGCGGAGCGCTCGGTGCCGGCAGGCCGTCGGTCAGCGAATGGGCTGCCCACTCCGCCCCCTCCAGATCGCCCGGCCGGGGGACGCGGAACGCGATGCCGAGGGAATCCATCAGCGGCGTGATCCTCAACGCGCTGGAGATGGCCGGAAACAGTTGCGGCGCGTACACGAGGGTGCCCCCGCGGCGCACGCGCTCCAGTAGGGCATGGACCTCGACGGGGCTCGGTACGACGGCGGGCGAGAGCAGCACGAGCGCCCCCGGGACCGGATCCGCGTCGGCCAGCGGCGTGAGCCGGGGCGCGGTCGGGCGGCTGAACCGTTCGAGCCCGCGGGCGAACGCGGCCACGCCGTCCGGCGTCGTACGGAAGGAACTCCGCCTCACGTCGGTGGCAGTGCGTCCCGCCGGCCGGGCGAAGTAGGCGGCGAGTCCCGCCACCAGGGCGATCACGCCGACCCACGCGAACGTCCTGAACCTGCCGTCGCTCACGATGAAGCTGTCTCCCCCCTCGACCCGGATGTCGGGCACCCCGCGTCCCGCGCCAGATCTTCGAGGGCCGCGTAGCCTGTGGAGGTGGGCGCCTCCTGACCGAAGGAAAGTCCCTGGAAACGACGGATGAAGTGGCGGCCGGCGGCGGTTTCCATCTCGACGGCGTAATCCCCGGGCGTCTTGGACGGGTGGAACGCGACCGTGCCCTTCCCGTCGAGCGTGAGGAGGAACCCCTGGTAGAGCGCGCTCGCCGCCGGCCGGAACCCCCCATCGCCCGCCCGCGTCCGGGCGAGGCCGAGCCACTCGCGCGCCGAGCCGGGCGCGCCATCGTCCTCCGGACCCTCGTCCCGCCTCTCCCGCGCGCCCTGCACCCACTGCGGCCCGTGACGCAGTGCTACCGTCCCCAGCGCGATGAGCGCGGCCAGGACGACGAGGATGGCCAGCACTTCCATGAGCCCGCCGCCCTCATCGAACAGGAAACGGCGCAGCCAATCCCACGCATCGGAGAGCGTGTTCGCGATCCATTCGAGGATCCGCTGTCGGGCAGGCAGGGGCGGGGAAACGAAGTCCGGTTGGGCGAGGATCTCCCGCAGCGCGTCGGACATCTCGCCCGGCGAGGGGAGGGGTTCGGCGGCGGGGGACGGCTCCTGCCCGGCCGGGAGAGCGGCGGGACCCGGGAGTCGGGTCACCGATCGTCCGCCGCCATCGCGGCCGCGGCCGTCTCCAGATCGGCGGCCTCCAGGCGCACGCGCCGATCGTGGTGGATGAGGAACAGCGTGGCCACCGCGAACGGCGTGACCAGCGACCCGAACAGCAGATCGAGCGTGTTCTGCAGCGCCATGACGCCCGCGCTGACGGTGCCCGCCGTTGCGGGCGATGTGAACATCTCGAAGCCTCCGAAGAGAGCGAAGATCCCCAGCGAGGGACCGTCGCGGATGATCAGCACGACGAGCATGATCCCGAGGATCCGGAGGCGGGCTCCCTTGCTGAGCTTCAGCGAACGGCGTACCGCCCGCGCCGCCGTCCGCCCCTCCAGCAGGACGGCCGGAAAGATCGCGAAGGTGGTCCAGAACCAGAGTGCCAGGACCGCGAGCGCGGCCGAGAGCCCGACGATTCCGAAGAAAACCGCCGCTCCGGTGGCGCTGTCCGACACGGCGATCCCGATCCCCCCCAGAACGATGACCGGGATCATGGCGAGCCCGCCCGCCAGGAGGACAGCGAGCAGGGCGAGCAGGTGCCCTCCGGCGGCGCTCGGGAAGGGCCGGAGCACCCCCCGGTACGCCTTCTCCAGCGACGCCGGGCGACCCTCCAGCCGTGCGCAGATGGCGACGGCGACGGCCAGCGTCGCGATCCACGAGATGGCCGCCGCCGGCAGCAGGATCGCCAACTCGAGTCCGATCTCGCCGAAGGCGGGGTTCCCCGTCGGATCGACGCCCGTGCTGGGCACCCCGACCGCGAGCCCCATGGCATATCCGGGGAGCGAGCCCACGAGCGCGATGAGGAAGTAGAGTCCGAAGTCGCGCCGGTAGAACTGGATCGCGCCGTCCAGTATCTCGCCGAACCCCAGGGGTCTCTGTGGTATCACGGACATTTGGGCCTCGCCTTCGGGGCGGTGGGTCGGGTCCCGGCTACTCCAGAATCCGGTCCTCGATGATGTGGGTGGCGGTCTCCCATTCGTCCAGCGGCGCGGACCATTCGCGGTCGCGGATGCGGCGCAGGTAGGTGATCTGCGCCAGGTGGTAGAGATAGTGCTGGGCGATATGGAGGACGGTCGCCCCCATCCGCAACGTCCTTTCTCCATCCGGAGACGTACGCTCGGCCACGAGATGCGCGTCGCTCTCGCAGGCGTTCACCTCGGCGATGATCTGTTCCTGGATCGTGTGCATGCGCTCGGCGATCTCCTCCGCCGGACCCGGGGCATCTTCGTCGATCACCGGAACGATGCCGAGTTGCTTCAGGAACCAGACGTCCACGCGGTACATGTGGCGGCAGATCTTCCCGATCCCGCGCATCCCGTCCGCCGGCTGCCAGTCGAGATCCTCGCGCGAGATCCCGTCGAGCACGGTAAACAGGGGTCTGCGCGCGGCTTCGAAGATCTCGATGGTGTGGGCGATCCGGGTCCTCATCCTTACGGGTTTCCTTTCGGTTGCAGAGCCTCGGCGATGAACTCGACCGCGCGGGGGATGGCGCCGGCCAGGGAGAGGAAGTCGTGCTCGCCTCCCTCGTAGATGAAGGCCTCGAAGTCGGGAGCGGCGCGGCCGAGTGCCGCCATCGTCCGCATCAGCGACTCCGCCTGGCTCACGGGCACGACGAAATCGGCCGTGCCGTGATGTACCTGGACCGCGGGAAGATCGGCCGCGAAGAGGACGGAGGAGCGGCGCACGAGTTCGAGGCGCGCCTCGGAGGTGGACAGCGTGCCCCGGACCAGTGGCTGCACGACGGTGGAGTCGAGATGGATGAGGCCGGGCAGGTCCCACGGGCCGTCGAGCGCGGTCTTCCGCGCGATGAACTTGATCCAGTCGTCGAAGAAGTCCGTCGGTCCGTAGAAGGCCGCGATGCGTTCCACCCGCTCGTCCCGCGCGCCCGCGAGCAGGGCGACGCCGGCCCCCCGGCTGCCGCCGACGATGTGGATGGCGTCCCGCCGGGCCTCCGGCGTCGTCTCGAAGACGACGTTCGCGAGCGCGAGCGCGTCGTCGACATCGTAGTCCCAGTGACCCGAGGGGCCTTCCGACACCCAGCTCCGGTCCCCGTAGCGGAGCGGTTCGCTGCGGAAGGAGGGGATCGCGTAGACGAAGCGGCGGCTCCGCTCTCCGAGGGCCAGCGTCACGATCTCGATGGCGTCGACCGATACTCCGCCATCGCCCCCGTGAGTGTACATCAGCAGGGGCAGGGTCTCGGGAGCCGCGCCGTCCGGCACGATGATGGCGCCGAAGTGGCGGACGCCCGCCACCACATGGGAGACGATCCGGAGCGTGGCGGTCGACTCGCCGAGCGCCACTTCCTCGGTCAGTTCGACGGACACCCCCTCCGCGGAGATGTCGCGGCGGGCCCAGTCGGCTCGCACCGCCTCCACCTCCGCCACCGAGGCGGGGGCGAACAGCGCATCGAGTTCCGCTTCGAGATCGATGGCCTCGGCGCGGACCGTGGCGCCCGCCCGGCCGGCGGAGACCTCGAGGCGTTGTGGACCGGGGGTGGCCCCGAGCGTCCACGACGTCGCCGCCTCGCCGGCCGCGTCCGCCGTCGTCGAGGTCGGGTCTGCGAGCCCGTGGCCGGCACCGGGCTCAAACGTGACGGCGGCGCCGGAAACGGGGCGTCCGTCGCCGTCGAGGATGCGGACCGCGATCGCTTCGGCCGGCGGGCGCCCCGGCACGCCGCGCTGGTCCGCCCCCGCCAGGACGACGATGGATCCCGGGCCGGTCTCGGCGGGCGCGACGGTGTCGGCTTCTCCGCACGCGGCGGCCATGGCGACGACGAGCAGGGCCACCCACCGCGGGACCGCGGGCGCGCCCGAGCGTCCGCCCCCCGTCATTCCGGGCCTCCGGCGGCGCCGGGATCCCCCCCGGGAGCCAGGCGGACGCCGGCGCTTCCGGCCGCGGCCGGCCACGAGAGTTCGACGAGTTCCCCCTGATCGATCTCCTCGAAGCCACGCTCGGACCGCGCCACCGTGACGATCCGCGCGCGAGACTCCCGTGATTCACCGGCCCCCCCGGCCTCGACCCTCATGGGGTGTGCGAGCGGCAGCCGGGTGACGATCACGGTGTCCCCGGGGAGGTCGGCCGGGCTCCAGTCGAACGTCGCTTCGATTCTGCCATCGCCGTGAACCTCGAGCGTCTTCTCCAGGCGGGGGAGGCCCGGTTCCGATTCGAGGTGGAGACGAACCCGGCCGGACCCGGGACCGGGATCGAGATCCGGCACGCCGGCGAGCCGGAACCGGTGCGATCGCCAGTCCGCGACGACGGACCGTTCCCGCGTTCCCGGGCGATTGGGCGTCACGAGTGCGATCTCCTGCAGCAATACCAGGGGGGCGCCGTCCGGGACGGGTGCGGCCGAGGCTTCGGACGCACGGTCGTGGACCGAGGCGACCCCATCGTTCCGGGCTTGCGCCCCGCGCGAGAGGCCTGCGTCTCCCTCGCGCGTCGCGCCGGACTCCGAGGGATCCCGGTGGTAGGCCTCGAGGCGGCGGGAGAGGACGTCGGCGTAGTTCACGCCGTCCCGGAAGACCGTGAGGATCTCGATCGCGCCGCCGCGTGCGGGGCTGATCACGATGGAGCTCCGGGCCGAGTGGATCCAGATCTCGTCATGGCCGTCCAAATCGAAGTCGAGAGTCTCGAACGCGATGCCTTCGTCCTCGCGCAGCCGCCGCTCGGCAGCGGCGAGTTCGCGCCAGACCGCCCGGCGCAGGTGTGGAAGGTAGACCCCGCCGAACACCCCGTGCCAATACGCGTCGTTGCACTGCGCCCGCCCTATGGCGCGCCTCGCCTCCGGCGGGTCGCCCCGCTCCCGACACAGACGGGAGAGCCGAAGCGCGGCCTTGTGCATGCGGTTCGATTCCGGGTATCGGCGCAGGAAGCCCTTCCAGTGCCCGCCGCGGATCAGTGGGCCGGGGTCGGTGTCGGCGGGCGCCAAACCCGTAACCGTCGCGGAGAGCCGCGCGAGGCGCCGCGCGGCGGGGCGGGGGAGCGTCCACTCCTCCATCTCGCGGTACGCGCCCATCGCGGGGTAGACGAGTCCGCGGCTCGGGCCGGAGGCCGCCTCGCGCGTCGTGACCAGCTCCAGTTCGCCGCGGGCGCGGGCCGTGTTCAGCGACTCGAGGAACGCCTCCAGCCAGCCGCCGCCGTACACCCATTCGCGGGTGTCCGGCCACCCTCCGAACTTCTCGCCGTCGTCGCCGAGCACGATGTGGCGCTGCCCGGCCCGCCGCCGCCGGGCGAGGAAGTCCCCGATCTCCTCCACGGGACGGAACGGGATCAGGTACCGCAGCCGCTCGTCGATCGGGAGGAGGCGGAGCCGCTCCCCGCCGCTCTCCGTCGTGAAGACGCCGTCCAGCTCATCGCGTTCGAGTCCGCAGGCGAGGAAGTGACGGTCGTCGAGAAGGGTGTATTCGACGCCCGCCCGCGCCAGATCGGCGGCGAGATCGGGTTCCCAGACGCGTTCGGTGAGCCAGAGGCCGGTGGCCTCGACCCCGAACCGGCGGCGGAGGTCCGCCCGCATCCACTCGACCTGCTCCACCCGGTCCGCCGGGGAGAGCGCCGCGAGGATGGGCTCGTAGCGTCCGGAGGCAAGGAACTCGATGCGGCCCTCCGCCGCCCGCGCCCCGAGGTCATCGAGGAAGTCCGGGGCGTGGTCCTCGATCCAGTCGAGAAGGGGACCTGAGAGGTGCAGCGAGACAGGGTATGCCCCATGCCGGTGGATCGCGTCGAGGAGGGGCCGGTACACCCCCGTCAGGTGGTCCTCGAACACATGGTCGAAGTTCCCCACCGGCTGGTGAAGATGGATGGCGCAGGCGAAGCGGAGCGGGCCCCGGCTCACGCGTCCTCCGGGATGCGGACGCCCGCGCCCGATCTGAACTCGCGTTCGTAGGCGACGGCCGCGTTCCCGAGGTCGGCGTCGTTGGCCGGGGCCTTCGCGAGGTCCGCGACGAAGGCGGTCTCCAGGGCCTCCGAGCGCTCCGGCGCGAGCCGACGCAGGCGGTCGAGCGCGTGCGCGGCATAGCCGAGCACCTGCCTCGCCTCGAGGCCCGCGACATCGTCGAAGAACCAGGCGCAGGAGGTGAACATCGCAGCCCGGTCGCGGGCCACCTCGAGCAGCGCCAGCGCTTCGTCCCGGCGTTCTCCGCCGCCGGTCACCGGCGCGTCGTCGAGCAGGCGCGAGATCTCCCGGGCGGCTCGCGCGGCGAAGTCCTCCAACCCCGGCGGCGCGCCCAGAACCTCGCCAAGTGCCTCCATGGCCCGGCCCGGGTCCGGCAACCGGCCCGGCGCCAACTCCACGTAAGCCTCATCGAGTCCGGCCGCGAGCGATTGAAGCGCCTCGCGAAGCGGCCCCCGCCAGCGCTGCTGCGAATCCAGGTGGGGCGCCATCCGGCACCCGCACTCCGAGCGCCAGCGTTCCACGCCGTGCGCGCAGCTCCAGGACGTGGGCTCCTCGAGGCTCACGAACGGCACCTCACCGGAGGCGGCGAGCGCCGCGGCGAAGTTCCCGATCTCCACTGCCCGGCTCTCACGGACGCGGTGGATCACCCGCATGAGCGTTCGGTCGGCGCCCCGGTGATGGTGTCCGAACGTCTCGCCATCCGTCGCCAGCGAGACACCCCCCCCGCCCCGGGGGCTGGTACACGTCGCGGGGGCCCCGGGGCCGGGGGGGAGGTGGGGTGGGGG
>VXMQ01000060.1 GCA_009841015.1 Candidatus Palauibacter denitrificans
ACCTTCGGGCTGCGCGCGGCCGCCCCCGCGCTGGCCTGCAACCTCTCCTACTTCGAGGACCGCATCGTGCACTGGGACCCCGACGCCATGAGGCTCATCTGATGCGCGCCCCGCGACGACTCCGGCTCCACGCGCGACGCCGGGTTTGCGCGACGCTCGCACCCCGCGTCCCCCTCCTCACCGCGCTTGCGGCGGGGCTGGCCCTCGGCTGCGCCCAGGCTCCGGAGTCCTCGCCGGAGACGGGGGAGACGGGAGCGGTGGAAACGACGCCGAACACGCTGACCGCGGCCGAGCGCGAGGCCGGCTGGCGCCTCCTCTTCGACGGCGAGACGACGGCCGGCTGGCGCGGGTACAGCCTGGAGGCCTTCCCCGACACGGGCTGGGCGGTGATCGACGGCGCCCTCGTCGTGGGCGCGACGGCGACCGACCCCGACGTGGCGATCGGCGGCGACATCGTCACGACCGAATCGTTCTCCGACTTCGACCTCAGGTTCGAGTTCATGCTGTCGGAGGTCGCCAACAGCGGCGTCCTCTACCGTGTGATCGAGGAGGAGGGCGCGGCGATCTGGTTCAACGCGCCCGAGTACCAGGTGCTCGACGACCCGGCATACATGGAGATGGGCACCATGGACATGCACACGCACCTGACCGGGGACAACTACGACCTCCACGCCTCCGGCGAGAAGACGCTCCGGGGCCCGGGTGAGTGGAACGAGGGCCGGATTCGCATCCAGAACAACCTCGTCGAACATTGGCTGAACGGGACGAAGACGGTCGAATACGAGCTGGGCTCGCCCGAGTGGGAGGCGCTCGTCGCCGCGAGCAAGTTCGCCCCGTATCCCCGCTACGGGCGGGCCGAGTCCGGGCCGATCGGCCTCCAGGACCACGGGCGCAACGTCTGGTACCGCAACATCCGGATCCGCCCCCTCGAACCCGTCTCCCTGTTCAACGGCGAGAACCTCGACGGCTGGCGCGTGCACGGGACCGAACGCTGGTACGTGGAGGACGGAGAGCAGGGTGGGGAAATCGTATGCGAGAGCGGTCCCGACGCGGAGTACGGTTATCTCGTCACCGAGGCGACCTACCGCGACTTCGACCTCACCGTCGAGTTCAAGCAGGAGGCGGACGGGAACAGCGGCGTCTTCCTGCGGTCGAGCGTGGAGGGGACGACCGTAAGCGGCTGGCAGGCCGAGGTCGCGCCCCCGGGCCTGTTCACCGGCGGCATCTACGAGTCGTACGGCCGCGGCTGGCTCGTACAGCCCGACCCGGAACTCGACACCGCGCTCCGCATGGGCGACTGGAACACGATGCGGATCCGGGCCGATGGCGACCGCGTTGAGACGTGGTTGAACGGCACGAAGATGGTGGATTTCGAGGACGAGCGGATCGGCGCCGCCGAGGGCTCGGTCGCGCTCCAGATCCACGACGGCGGCGGCATCAAGGTCCGCTGGCGCAACCTGAGGGTCACGAACCTCGGCAACTGACTTGAACCGGCGCGAAATCAGAGGAGATCAGATGAGATTCAGCCGTGCGATGCTGGTCGCGCTGTTGGCGGGTTGCGGGGGCGAGACCGGGGGTGCGGGCGCTCCGACTCCCGACGAGGACCGCCCACTCGCGGCCGATTTCGAGGAGGTGTACCGGATCGGGGGGATCGCGGCGGAGGGGTGGGACGCGTTCACCGAGATCGCGGACCTGGACTTCGACGCGGGCGGCCGGCTCTACATCCGCGACGAAGCCGCGTCCTCCACCCGCATCGTGGTCGTGGACGGGGTCGGGGGACTGGTAGCGGAGTTCGGGCGCATGGGTGACGGCCCGGGCGAGCTTCGCGACGTGGGGCACATGGTGGCCCGTCCCGGCGGAGGGGTCGTGATCGTCGACAACGGTCACCGCGCCTATCTCCTGTTCGGCCCCGATGGCTCGTTCGAACGTGCGGTCCGCTTCGCGATCGAGGGAGCCTCGGAGACCGCTTCCGCCCAGGCCGTGCGCGCCGCCCGGGAGGGGGAAACGCTGTACCTGACGCGTAGTGCGGACGCGCGCTTCAGCGGCGGCGAGGTATCCGTCGAGGCCGGCGACCGCACCATCTATCGCACGTCGCTCGCCGACGCGGACGAGGCCGTGGCGACGCCGTTCGCGGAAGCGTGGGAGGCGCAGCCGGAGCGGGAGATTACGATGGAGGCGGCGGATCCATCGGACATGTTCGCCGCTTTCGGGGACGCGTTCATGGGGTTCGTGCCCGATCTCGTGTTCGACGTCCTCCCCCGCGGCGGCGTGGCCTATTCGGATTCCTCCGCCTACGCGATCAGGATCCAGTCGGCCCCGGGCGCTCCGGTCCGTGTCGTCGGCCGCCCCCTCCAGCCGGAGCCCGTGACGGAACGGCTGCGGGAGCGCGCCCGGGCCAGGATGCTGGAATCCATGGAGTCGTCGGCGAGGGTCGAGGTGAACGGCCAGTCGGCGGACGATCTTCCGCCAGCCATTCGCGCGCAGATGTCGGCCATGATGGAGGAGATGATGTCCGGCATGCGCGACGCCGTGGCGAACGCGGGCTTCATGCCGGAGGTGCCCATCGTGCGGGATCTTCGGACGACGTGGGAGGGGGCGGTCTGGGTCCAGCGCTGGGGGAGCGACCCCATGGCGCAGATCGATGCGCAGCCTGCATTCTCGGGCGGAGGCCCGGAGGGGGAGGAGGCCGCGCCCGGCTGGATCGATGTCTTCTCGCCGGAAGGCGAGTACGTGGGCACGCTGTCGCTGGAGGACACGCCCATGCCCGACGCGTTCGGGCCCGGTGGCCTCGTCGCCTTCGTGGAGACGGATGAATTCGATGTCCCCACGATCATCCTGAAACGGCTGCCCCCGACGATCCCCCTGGAGTTGGGGTCGCCCGCTCGGGGTGGCTCAGGAAGCAGTGGTTAGCGCAGAGCTTGGCGCGGCGTTTGACCGGGGCTTCGCCCGTTGCGTACCCTTTGGCGACCGAGCCCTCCCGCAAGGAGCGATGTGATGCCGCACACCACGCGGATCTTGTCTCTCGTCCGGCGATCTTCCGTCCTGCCCGTCCTCATGTTGCTCTCCGCCGGCGGAATGGCGGCGCAGGACAGCGGGCCAGTCGCGACGGCGCGCCACGCCGCCGCGGGAGCGCCGGGCGTCGAGGCGGACGGTGTGACCTTCAGCCGTGACATCGCGCCGATCCTGCAGCGGGCCTGCGTGCGCTGCCACCGCGACAACGGCGTCGCCCCGATGCCGCTCGTCACGTATGAGGATGTCCAGCCCTACGCGAGCATGATTGCCCGCCGGACCCAGATCCGGGACCGGGCCGGCGCCATGCCCCCGTGGTACGTGGAGAAGGACATCGGCATCCAGCACTTCAAGGACGACATGTCGCTCGACGAGTGGGAGATCGCAGTGCTCGACGCCTGGCGGCGGGCCGGCACCCCCGAGGGCGACCCGGCGGATCTGCCGCCCCCGCTGGAGTTCGACGACGACATCGTGTGGGCCGCGGGCGAGCCGGACCTGATCGTCAAGCTCCCCGAGGTGCTGGTGAAGGGGGACGCGCCCGATTGGTGGGGGGACATCGAGAGCGTGCCCACGGGCCTCACCGAGGACCGCTACGTGAAGTCCGTCGAGATCCGCGAGGTGAACGACGTGCCGCAGCGGCGCGACGGGGAACACGGCGGGCGCCATACGGTCGGCGGACGGTTCGTCGTCCACCACATGATCTGGAGCACGCGCGTGCTGGAGGGCCGGGAGACGGGCCCCGGCGCGAGCCGCGCCTCCACGGACACCGGCTGGCCGGTGCACGAGGTCGGCCGCGAACCCGACCTCTTCGACGAGGATGCGGGCCGCCTGCTCAGGGCGGGCTCCTCGGTGGTGTCGAACTCCGTTCACCTCCATTCGAACGGCCGCGACACGCGCGCCCACCTCGAGATCGGTTTCCGCTTCCATCCGGAGGACTACGAGCCGAAATACCGGCGGACCATCCTCGGGCTCGGCAACGGAAGCGACATCGACATCCGGCCCGGCGTGGCGGGGCAGGAACTTCACGCGTACAAGGTGCTGAACCAGCACACCAAGCTCGTGACCTTCGAGCCGCACCTGCACGCGCCCGGCATGCGCATGTGCCTCGAGGCGATCTGGGGCTTCAACGTCGAGACGCTGAACTGCGTCGGCTACGATCACAACTGGGTGCGCGGATACACCTACGCGCAGGACCACCAGCCGCTCCTCCCGAAGGGGACGGTCCTCCACATCATCGGCTACATGGACACTTCCGAGGCGAACCGAAACGTGCCGGACACCCGTAACTGGCAGGGCTCCGGGAACCGTTCGGTCGCGAACATGTTCATCGACCTCGGCATGCGCGTGGAGATGTCGGACGAACAGTTCGTGGAGGAGATGGCCATGCGCCGGCACCGGCTCGCGCTCGGCCCCAACGACCACGTCGTCGGCTGTCCGCTGTGCATGGTCATCCCCGCGAACGGGGACATGAGCTACTTCGCGGACGCCGAGTGGGCGCTGCCCGATGCCGCCGCCGAGACCGAGTCTTCCGGTGACGGCGAGTCGGGAGCCGGGGACGGCCGCGACCCCGACGGGCGCCGGGAAAGATAGTCGTGCCCGAACCGGGTTCCATGCCCCGGGTCGCGCGGCCCGGGGCGCCGGTCGTGCGGCTTCTGGCGCTGATCCTCGCTGCCGCCGCGTTCCCCGCCGGCTCGGACGCACAGACCTATGCGCAGGGTCAGAACGTGGCCCCGGCGTTCGAGGGATGGGAGCAGAACGAGGACGGGTCGTTCAACTTCCTGTTCGGCTACATGAACCGGAACTGGCTTGAGGAGATCGACGTCGCGGTGGGCGAGGACAACATGTTTTCGCCGGGACCCGCCGACCGGGGGCAGCCGACCCACTTCCTCCCGCGCCGCAACCGTTTCGTGTTCAAGGTCCGCGTCCCCGCCGACTGGGGCGACCGGGAACTCGTGTGGACGCTCACGAGCCACGGGGTCACCGAGCACGCCTACGCGTCGCTGCGGCCGGACTACATCGTCGACAACACGGTGATCATGTCGGAGACGGGCGCGCTCGGCGCCGGTTCCAGCAACGCCGAGATGCGGTCCAACGAGCCGCCGACGATCACGCTCGAGGGTGAGCGCACGCGAGAGGCGATCGTCGGCCAGCCGGTCACGGTGAGCGTCATCGTGGAGGACGACGGCCTCCTGCGGGCTTTCCGCCAGGGTCCGCCCGATCCGCCGGAGACGGCGGAGGATTCCGCGCGCGTCGATTCGATCGCGAACGCCTTCCCCAGCTTCAGCGGTCGACAGTTGCGGCCCCCGTCGCGCGTGACGGTGCAGAAGGTGAACGGCCTCTTCATGTCGTGGTTCGTCTATCGCGGCGAAGGGGAGGTGACGTTCGACCCGCCGCAGGTGAAGGTGTGGGAGGACACGCGCACGGGCGCGAACTCGCCGTGGGCGCCGCTCTGGCGCCCCCCGGACCTGCCGGAAGACGACCGCTGGACGGTCACCGTGAGCTTCTCGCGGCCCGGCACCTACGTCCTCCGCGGCCGCGCCGACGACGGCGGCCTCTTCGCCGACGAGGAAATCACCGTCGTGGTCCGCCCCGCCGCCAGCTGATACCGGACTCCGAAGGAAGGCCCCCTAGCGCCGCCCGTGCTCCGCCGCTTCGAGCGCCTGGCACACGTGGACGGCCGCGCAGACGATGGAGCACATCAAGTCGAGCGGGTCGCCGACCGCGAGCCAATGGGTGACCGCATACACGAGCAGGGCGCCGTTGGCCAGCGAGACGCCCGTCGCGCGGACTCGACGCTGCAGGAGTTGGCCGAGACCCGGGACGAGAAGGCTCGCAAAGCCCGCCGCATGCGGCTTCACCTTCATGCGGCCGCGGCCCGCTTTCGCCAGTAGCGGGCGAGGCCCCACCACGAGTCGCGCGCGCCGAACGCCTTGACGTAGGTGTCGACCGGTTCCGTCGGCATGCGCCCGCGCAGGTCTTTCTCCACCCACGCCGCGAACGCCCGGGCCCGGGCGGGGTCGGCGGACGTGTCCGGCTCCGCCGGGTCTTCGTTCCCCAGCGACTCACGCACGGTGCGTGCCCAGCGCGCGAGTTGGTCGCGGAGCTCGGCGAAATGGGTGGCCGGATCCTCGACCGGGCCGAAGTGGGTCGGGACGATGCGGTCGGGGTCCCACGCCATGACGCGCTCCATGCTCCGGTTCCAGGCTTCGACGTCGATGTCGGGCACGGGGGTGACCGGGATCACGCCCCCCGGCGGGATGCGGATGCCGCCGACATCGCCCACCCACGCCGTCTCCCCGTCCTCCTCGAAATAGGCGACGTGGTGCTTTGCATGGCCGGGCGTGTAGGCGACGCGCAGTGCACGGTCGCCGAGTTTCACCGCGTCTCCCTCGTCCACCTCGGTGACGGACTCCGCGGGCACGGGGAGGAACGCTCCCCACAGCGTCTCCATCAGGTCGCCGTAGATGCGGCCGGCGGAGGCGAGGAGACGCTCGGGCCGGATCATGTGGATCGCCCCCACGGGGTGAACGTACACCCGCGCCTCGGGCACCCGCCGCACGATCGTCCCGGCGGCGGTGGCGTGATCGAGGTGGATGTGCGTGAGCAGGATGGCGCGCACGTCGGCGAGGCCGAACCCGGCTTCCCCGAGCCCGGCCTCCAGCGCCGGAAGGCAGGTCGTGGGCCCGGGGTCGACCAGCGCGACGCCGTCCCCGGTGTCCAGCACGCCGGTCCCGATGGCGAGATCGAAGCGCTGGAACTTCAGGTCGACGATGGAAGTCCGCGCGTCGAGCGTGTGGAGCGTCATCCGTTCTCCTCGGAGGGTCGCAGTTCGATCCAGAGGCCGCCGGCGTTTCCGAGGACGATGTTGTCGGAGAGGGACTCGGGGCCGCCGAGGACGGTCAGCGACACGACCGGCGCCGAGCCGGGGTCGGCCATCCACAGGCGTGCGTCGACCACGTACACGGTCCCGCCACGGATGCCGACGGCGTGGCCGTACAGGTGCTCGGGGTGACGCGAGGGGCCGCAGTCGCGGGCCCCGAAGGCGAGCAGGAACCGGGTGAGGCGGTCCGGATCCTCCATCATGATCCAGACGGCCTGCAGACCCCGGGCCCCGTTCGGGTGTTCGGGCGCGCCCGATGTGGTCGGCGGCTCTCGTGTGCCCGGATCGGCGTCGACGAAGAACACTGGTTGCAGGGGATGGTCCGGAGGGAAGGCCGCCCGTCGGGCCGCGCCGGCACCGGCGGCTGCGAGATCGGGTTCGATGTCCCGAGCAACGGCGAGAAGGTCATCCACGCCGGTCCCGTCAGTTCCCGAGAGAGCCAGGTAGGCTCCGCCCCCGCCATCGGCGATGAGGTCGACGTACCGCTGTGCCTCCCCGGCGCCCGACGTATCGGGGCCGGCAGCCGCCACGGTACTCAGTTCGAGCCGGGTCCCGTCGGCGAACCCGATCTCCGCCGTCTCCAGCCCGTTTGCGTCGCGCCGCGCGTCCCGGACGCGGAAGCCGAACTCGTCGCTGAGCCGCTGCGACAGGGCCTCGAGGTCGCCGACGGCGACGGGTACGTGGTCGAGGCGCAGCGAGGAGCCCGGCGCCACGCATGCCGCCGGCGTTCCCTGCGCCCGCGCGTTCGCCGCCGTTCCGGCCAGCACACAGGCGCTCGCGCCGAGGATGCGCCACGCGGAGCCCGACACGCTGCGGTGTCCGCGCCTGTCGCCCGCTTCCGTTCCGATCCGGTGCCATCGTCCGTGCATCATGCGCACAAGCTGTCGCCGCGGCGGCGAGGTCGATAGTCTGCCCGCCATGAAACGCCCCGGACCCGACGAGCACGGCGACTACTACGCCATCTACATCGACCGCGTGCCGGACGACCGGCCCCTCATCGAGGTTCTCGGCGAGGCGCCCGACGCGCTCGACGCCCTTCTCGGAGGCCTCCCGGCCGAGCGCGAGCACTTCGCGTACGAGCCCGGGAAGTGGACGTGCCGCGAAGTCCTCGGTCACGTGATCGACGCCGAGCGGCTCTTTTCCTACCGCGCGCTCCACATCGCCCGCGCGGATTCGGCGGAGCTGCCGGGGATGGATCAGGTTGAATGGGCCGCGGCCTCCAACGCGGCCGATCGTCCCATCCCGGAACTGCTGCATGAATTCCGTGCGCTGCGCACCGCGAACGCGGCCTTCTTCGCCTCGCTCGACGAAGACGCGCTCTCGCGCCGGGGAGTCGCGAGCGGCGCCGAGTGCACGGTGCGGGCGCTCATCCATATCATCGCCGGCCACGAGCTTCACCACCGGGACATGCTCAGGGAACGATACCTGTGAGGAGGTCGACATGACCGAGGTTACCCTCTTCTACCAGCGCCCCGGCTGAACGAGCTGCAAACGCACCCGTGCGGTGTTCGATGAGACCGGCGCGACGATCGCGGAGGAACGATCGGCCACGAAGGCGCCGCTGACAGATGATGACGTGCGCGCACTCCTGGCGACCGCCGAGCGCGTGATCGTTGCGAGGGGGAGGAGTCGCCGCGACCTGAGTCCCGCGGAAACCGAACTCGACGCGCTCAAGGGGCCCACCGGGAAATACCGTGCGCCGATCGTGCTGGCGGGGACCACGCTGCTGGTCGGCTTCAACGCCGAGGCGCTCGCCGAACTGTAACCGACCATGGCGCCTGCGCCGCGGTCGGGATTGTGCGGCGGGCGGGATTCAGCGGGCGGTCTGCACCGTGAAGGCGAAGTCGCCCCGAATCGTATGGCCGTCCTGCGCCATCGCCCGCCACATGACTTCGTAGTCGCCATCCGCGAGCGTCTCGCTCACGTCGAGCACGACGACGCTCGAGTCGTCCTCCTGGGCAGTCGCCGGCTCCAGATCGAGGGGTTCGCCCCCCTTCGGCAGGAGACGAACGGACGTCCCGGCCATCTGCGGCACCTCCGTAAACCACAACGTGACGGTCGGGGGGCTGATCGCCACCGTCTCATCCTTCTTCGGACATGACGCCTCGAGGGAGAGGTGGGCGCAGACGAAGACGCCCGCCGTCGTCAACGCGGCGGTCGCCAGAACGACCGCCCGGTTTCGAATCCATCCAGTCATCAGATTCTCGCCCCGATTCCCGGTTAGCTCCCGTGCCGATCCGAGGTGGCACGACCGCGCGCCCACCGCTTGCTTCCCGAATACACCTTCAAAGGGATGTCCGTTTAGCCTCCGCGGCAAGCGCCTCGCAACGGAAAGCGCTGCTGCAGCGCCAACTTGACTCGTTTTTCCCCCGAACGCAGCTTGATGAACTGATCCGGCGTGCCCTGTGGCGGCGCCCGGAATACCTCTGGCGGCATAGCTGTGAAGCGCATTTCTCCTCAACAGCCGCGGGATCTTCGCCGGTTCGGCGTTCGGGCCATCGTCCTCCTTCAGGCAGTGGCGTTCGCCTTTCTGCCATCGGTGGATGCGGTGCTTGAAGCCGGCGCATCGAACGCCGTCGCGCACGTTGAAGGGGAGCCCGGCGAGCACGGCGACGCCGGGCACAGCCACCTGCTGTGCCAGCTGTCTCGCACGGTGTCGCCGGGGTTCCCCCTTCTGATTCCGATCGATCTGTCACCGGCGGTCGAAACCAGCCCCGACACCCCGACCTCGAACGCCTGGCAACGCCGCCCCATCCCGCCCGGCGGGAGCGGTCCCAGAGCTCCCCCCCACGCCTGATCCGCTGCCGGGCCGTCGTCCCGGAAGCCCCCCGACCGCCCCGTGGGAGGCGGATCGCACGTCTCCCGAAACCCGTTACCCGCTGAAGCGTTTCAGCGAGGCGCACGGCGCTCCTCGAGCACGAGCGGCCGGCGCGTCTCGAAGAAGGCTGTCCATGGTGATAAGGCGTCTGGCCGGTCTCATCACGGCCGCATTGGCAATGGCTGTTGGAGCCACCGACTCCTCCGCGCAGTTGGAGCACGCGGGCGAGATCGAGGGCGTCGTGCGCGATGCCGACTCCGACGAACCTCTTGCCGGCGCCCTGATCGCCATCGCTGCGTCGGGTCGGACAGCCGTCTCGCACGGAGACGGCACGTTCCATGTCCCGGTGCCGGGCCCGCGCGTCTACGCGGTGCGGGTCGAGCGCCTGGGTTACCGTACGGTCTCGCTGGAAGTCGATGCATCGCGGGAGGAGATCGTGGTGGTGGAGATGGAAGCCCATCCCATCTCCCTGCCGGATCTTGTCATTACGGGGTCCGTCGTGGCCCGCGCGGCGAACGAAGTGCTGCGCCCGACAAGCGTATTCGCGGGGGAGGAGTTGCAGCGTCGCCTGGCCGGAACCCTGGCGGAAACTCTGTCCTCCGAACCGGGGCTGGCCGTGAGCAGCATGGGGCCCAGCTCGGTGCACCCCGTGATCCGGGGTCTCAGCGGAGATCGCATCCTCATGCTCGAGGACGGGGAACGGGTCGGCGACGAATTCGCGAGCGGCCCCGACCACGCCACGGCGATCGATCCAGCCTCGGCGCGCCGCGTCGAGGTGATCCGGGGGCCGGGAGCGATCCTGTACGGCAGCAACGCGCTGGGGGGCGTCATCAATGTCGTCCGCGACGATGTCCCTTCATCCGTACCGCACCACCTTACCGGTGCGTTCACCCTGCAGGGACAGAGCGTAAGCAACGCGGCGAGCGGCAACCTGCATCTCACGTATGGCCTGACGGACCACATTCCCGTGCGGCTGGAGGTCGGGCTCCGCAGCAGCGGCGACCTGGAGACTCCGGTCGGGCCGCTGCAGAATACGAGCACGGACATCCGCGAGGTGTCCGGAGGGACCTCCTGGGTGGACGATTGGGGCCATGCCGGCGCGACCTTCCGCTACTACGGCAACGACTACGGCATCCCCGGAGGGTTCGTCGGGGGGCACGCGGCCGGGGTTCGCGTCGAGATGCAGCGGACCGCGACCCGGCTGCGCAGCGTGCTGCGGCCGCGGGGGATCATCGAGAGCATCGAGGTCGATGCCGGATACACATGGTACGAGCACACCGAGATCGAGCCCCCCGACATCCTGGGCACGCTCTTCGAGCGCCAGACGGTGAGCGGCGAAATCCTCGCCCGCCACGGCGGGTGGGGCCCCTTCTCCTCGGGAGGGATGGGAACGCGGGCTGCCTGGGAGGACTTCGGATTCGGAGGCAGCCTCTTCACGCCGAACTCCACGCAGACGTCATTCGCCGTATTCGCGCTGGAAGAGGTGGACCTGAATCCGATACGTCTCGAAGCGGGCCTCCGCTACGACTGGGTACGCGTGCGGCCCGACCGCGAGGACCCCTCATCCGACATCGGCCACATCCGCGAGCGATCGTTCGGTGCGGCTTCGGGATCGCTGGGGGCCCTGGCACGGCTCACGCCGAGCTTCACGGTGGGCGCTTCCGTCGCGCGGGCCTTCCGCACACCGAGCGTCAACGAACTTTTTTCGGAGGGTCCCCACTTGGCGGCCTACGCCTTCGAGGTGGGGAATCCGTCGCTCGAGACGGAACGCGGGACGGGAATCGACCTGTTCGCGCGTCTTACAGGGGACCGGCTGAACGCCGAGATCGCGTGGTTCCACAACGCCATCGCGGACTACGTCTTCCCGCTCGAAACGGGGGAGCTGAGCCGCGTGCGGTTGCCGATCTTCCAGTTCCAGGGGGAAGACGCGGTGCTGACGGGATTCGAGAGCGCGCTCGAGTGGGCGCCGGTCGGAGATTTGACCGTCGAGGCCGTGGCTTCGTACGTCCAGGGCAGGATCGAGGCGACGGGCGAACCGCTTCCGCTGATCCCGCCGCTGCAGGGGCGCTTCGCCATCGGCTACGCGCCTCGCACCTGGTTCGTCGAAGCCGAAACGCGGGTTGCGGCTGAGCAGGACCGGACAGGGCCCTTCGAGAGTCCAACCGATGGGTATGCCGTATTCGATCTCTCCGCAGGATTGCGGATCACGGTCCTGGGGCGGCTGAACGTGATCACCGTGCGGGGAGAGAACCTTGGCAATGCAGTGTACAGAAACCACTTGTCGCGCGTGAAGGAGATCATGCCCGAAGCGGGGAGATCCATCACCGTGGCCTATCGCGTCGTCTTCTAGCGCGAGCCGTCCGCGCCGAACGCGGAGCTGTCTCGTGATGGGAGCGAACGGAACATCAACACAACGAGGTGAAGAAAATGAGACACTTTCAGCCGAAACTGCCACTCGCCCTGGCGACCGCGGGACTGCTGGTCCTTGCCGCCTGCGGTGGCGACGACCCCATGGAGCCCGATCACGACGATCACGCCGGAGAAGTCGAGGGCGTGACCCTGTCGCTGAGCGGCCAGACCGTCGCGTCCTATGATGGAGACTCTGGAGCGTGGACCGGAGAACTGGAGGTCGAGCCGGGCGAGGAAACCGCCCACATCGGCGTGCAGTTCGTCGACCACGACGGGCACGCGGTCACGCTCGATGATGACTTCTACCTTCGGGTGGACGTCGCGAACGAGTCCATCGCCGAGTTCGAGCAGGACACCCCCGGTGAATTCGGGGGACACCTGCACGGAGTCGCGGAGGGCGACACCGAGCTCACCTTCAGCCTCATGCACGGCGCCGTCGGGTCGGGACACGCGGACTTCGTGACCGCACCCCTCCACGTGCACGTCCACGAGCACTAGCAGCGCAAGCCCTCCCCGGAGCGATTCCCGGGGAGGGCTTGTCTTTTCCTCGCTTGACCGCCGGATCGGGTGCGTCTCAGGTTCACGACCCGTGTGCCGCCGCACACATGCGGCCGCGTCGCCGGTCCTACTCCTATTGAGAGGTTTCGATGAGCAGAGCGCGCTCCACATCTCCTGCGCCGCCGTCCACCTTCCCCGGCCTCCCTCTCCTGCTTGCGCTCGGCGTCGCAGTCGCGGGCTGTGCGGAAGGTGGCGGGAGCGCCGCGAACGGGACGGAGTGGAAGAACATTGCCGGCAACGACATGGGCCAGCGCTACTCGTCCCTCGACCAGATCGACGCGGAGAACTTCGAGAGTCTCGAGGTCGCCTGGATCTGGGATGGCTCGGACTACCCGGCCGTGAACGCGCGCGCCACGCCGATCTACGTGGACGGGATGCTGATCTCCGTGGCGGGCGAGAAGCGGCACACCTACGCGATCGACGCAGGGACCGGGGAGAAGATCTGGGAGTACGTCGAGCCCGAGACCTTCCGCTGGGAGTACTCGATGCGGAAGAACCACGGGAAGGGCGTCGCGTACGGGGAGATCGACGGCCGCGCGGTCGTCTACATGGTGAGTCCCGCCTTTTTCCTGCACGCGCTGTGGGCCGACACGGGCGAGCACGTGGAGGGCTTCGGCGGACCCGTGGACGTGCCCGGTTTCCCTGAGTCGGGGGTCGTCGACCTGCTCGCGGGGCTCGGGCACGAGTTCGACCCGTACTACGGCATCCCGCTCGAGACCGGCTACATCACGAGTTCGTCACCCCCGATCGTCGTCAACGGCGTGGTCGTGATCGGGAATTCCGCCGAGCAGGGCTACAACCAGTCGCGGCGCGAGAACGTGCCGGGCGACATCCTCGGCTACGACGCCCGCACCGGCGACTTCATGTGGAAGTTCAACGTCCTCCCGGGGCCGGGCGAGTTCGGTCACGAGACGTGGGAGAACGACGCCTGGGAGTGGACCGGCGACATCTCCTCGTGGGCGCCGCTCTCCGCGGACCAGGAGCGGGGGATCGTCTACATCCCCACGAACGGGGCTACGATGGACTTCTGGGGCGGATTCCGGCCGGGAGACAACCTGTTCTCCACGAGCCTGATCGCGCTCGATGTGCAGACGGGCGAACGGGTTTGGCACTTTCAGCTCGTGCACCACGACATCTGGAACTACGACACGCCGCAGATCCCCGTGCTGATGGATGTGACGGTGGACGGCGAGGACGTTCCGGCCGTCGTACAGGTCACGAAACAGGCCTTCGCGTACGCGTTCAACCGGGAGACGGGCGATCCGATCTGGCCGATCGAGGAGCGGCCGGTGCCCGAGGGACTCATGCCGGGCGAGGCGCTCTCGCCCACGCAGCCGTTTCCGACGTGGCCGGCGCCGTACGACATGCAGGGGCTCACGCACGACGACCTGATCGACTTCACGCCGGAGTTGCGCGAAGCCGCGATCGAGGCGCTCGATGACTACGTGATCGGGCCGCTGTTCACGCCGCCGCTCCACCGGGACAACGACCTCGGCAAGATGGCCTCGATGTGGTGTCCGGGCGATGTGGGGGGGACGAACATCGATGGGACGCCGGCGGCGGATCCGGAGACGAGCATCCTGTACGTGACGTCGCAGAAGGGGTGCGGGTCCCGGATCATGGTGCCGGGCGAGGAGCGCGATGCGCGGGAGCCCGCGCAGACGGGGACGACGATCACGAAGTTCGCGGTCGGGGGGTTCGCGGGCGTTCGGCGGGTGCAGGGCCTCCCGCTCTTCAAGCCGCCGTACAGCCGGATCACGGCGATCGACATGAACACGGGCGAGCACCTGTGGTGGATCCCGGTGGGCGACACGCCGAACAGCGTGCTCGAGCACGACGCGCTCCAGGGCATGGACATCCCGAATACGGGCACAGGGCGGCAGGCAGCGCAGATCGTCACGAGCACCCTGCTCATGTACACGGGGGAGGGAAGCGACGGGACCTCCTACCTGTTCGCCGTGGACAAGGCGACGGGCGAGCGGCTCGGACGGGTCGAGCTTCCGGCCCAGCCGCGGTACGGGATGATGACGTACATGCACGAAGGCAGGCAGCACGTCGTGGTCCAGGCTCCCAACACGCTGATGGCGCTCCGCCTCGCCGACTGATGCGCGGGACCGCATGAGTCGTCGCCTACTCGTCGGACTCGCGGTGGCTGCGCTCTTTGCCGAGGTGGCGGCACCGGCCGCGGCACAGCGGATCAGCGGCACCGTGCGCGAGACCGACGGCGGCCGGCCCATCGCGGGCGGCTTCATCAGTCTGCTGAACACCGAGGGGGAGGCCGTGGAGGCCGACTTCACGGCGGCCGACGGGATCTTCTCGTTCACGGCCCCCGGCCCGGGCCGGTATCGGATTCGGGTGGAGCGTATCGGATACGCGAACTGGGTCACCGAGGCCTACGACGTGACGGCCGGGCAGCCGCTCACGATCACGGTGGAAGTCCCGCCGGACCCCGTCCGGCTCGGCGACCTGCGCGTCGAAGTCACCGGATCCTGCCTGGACGATCCGAGCGAGGGGGTCGCCCTCGCCACGGTCTGGGACGAGGCGCGCAAGGCGCTCGAGACCGCGGTGTGGGCGGAGGGCCAGGGCGAACTCACCTTCACCCTCAGGGAGTACCGGCGCACACTCGATCCACGCCATCTGACGACGCTGGAGACGGAGAGCCGCACGCGGCCGCACGTGCGACTGCCCCCGTTCCGGAGCCTGCCGGCCCGCCAGCTCACGACGTCCGGCTACGCGCGCCTGGACGCGGACTCCGCCGTCTTCTACGCGCCGGACGCGACGGTATTGCTGTCGTCGGAGTTCCGGGACACCCAGTGCTTCGGGTTGGAACGAGACGAGGTCGACGGCGAACCGTTGCTCGGCATCACGTTCCGCCCCCGGCGGCGGCGCGACGTGATCGACATCGAGGGCACGCTCTGGCTCGACGAGGAGAGTGCGGAACTACGGCGCGTGCAGATCCGGTATCGCAACCTCCCGCTGCCGCGAAACGCGCAACGGCGGTACATCGGCGCCGATCTCACCTTCGACCGCCTGCCGGACGGCCCGTTCTACGTCCGCGACTGGTGGGTGCGGTTTCCGATCGGGAGCCGAAACACACGCTTCAGGGCGGGTCTGTCCGCTCGCCCGGATCCGGTGCTCGTCGCCTATCACCAGGTGGGCGGCACGGTGACGGACGCCTTCGCGGGCGGCGTTTCGTTCGACGTGGGCGAGGGCGCGGTCACGGGTGTGCTGCGGGACAGCGTGAGCGGCGAGCCGCTCGCGGGCGCGGAAATCGTCGTCCGGGACTGGGACGACGCCGCGGCCTTCCTGCCCCGGCCCCCGGCTGCGGACGTTCCGTTCAGCGCGGTCACGGACGAGGCGGGCGGCTTCCGGGTGGCGGGGCTGCCGGATGGCGTCTACGCGCTGGGCGTGGACCACCCGAAACTCCAGGCCGCGGGAGTGCGGCTCAACGAGACCCGCGTGGTCGTCGAGGGCCGGACGAGCGATCCGCTGGAGCTGTGGACCCCGTCGGCCGAGACGGTCTTCGCTCGCGTCTGCCCCCGTTCGTCGCCCCTCGGGAGTACGGGCGCCGTGGTCGGGTTCGCGCGCGATGTCGACACGGGGCTCCCGGTGCCGGACGTCGAGGTCGAAGTCGTGTGGCGCGTGCGCCGGCTCCAGGGCACCGCGCGCAGCGCGTCCGTCTCGGAACAGTCGCGATACGCGGCCGGCAGATCCGACGAGCGGGGCAGGTTTGCGATTTGCGGCGTCCCCCTCGGGGAGGCGGCCGTGCTGAGAGTACGAGGCGTTGACGAGGGCGTGGCGCTCGAACTCGCGACGCGCCTCGCGTGGCGCGACGTGCTCGTCGAACCGTAGCCTCGTCCTCCGGCCGCTCCCGGTCTCGCGCGGCTCGGAACGTCAGTCCGTCGAGGGGCGCCGCGACTTCAGGTAGTCGAGCAGCAGGTTCGACATCGCCCGCATGCCGATCGGGATCGAGGCGTCATCCGCCCGGAAATCGGGCGTATGGTGCCCTCCCGAGCCCAGTTCCGGGTTCACCGAACCCAGCCGGTAGTAGAACCCCGGCACCTCGTTCGCGAAGTAGGCGAAGTCCTCGCCGCCCATCGTGGGATCGATCACGAGGACGTTCTCCTCGCCGACGATCTTCGCGAGCGTCGGCGCCATCTCCGCGGTGAGGTCCCGGTCGTTGATCGTCGCGGGCGTGCCGCGGTCGTAGTCGAGGACGTAGCTGCCGCCGCCGGCCCTCGTGATGCCGTCGAGGATCTCGTCCATGCGCCGCTCGACGGCGTCCCGCACGTCCGGGTTGTAGGTGCGGACCGTGCCCTCGAGCCACATCTCCTGCGGGATGATGTTGAAGCGCTCGCCGCCCCGCATGACGCCGACAGTGACCACGCTGGGCTCGAGCGGCGACAGGTTGCGCGACCGGATGGTCTGGAAGGCGGTCACGGCCTGCGACGCCATCACGACCGGGTCGATGCTCGTCTGCGGCTGCGCGCCGTGCGCCTGCCGGCCGATGATCCGGATCTTGAAGTGGTCGACGGCCGCGAAGGCGGGGCCGGGCGTGTAGCCAAGCTTCCCCACATCCATCGAGGAAAAGGTGTGAAGACCGAAGATGGCGGAGGGGATGACACCTTCCAGTGCGCCTTCGCGGACCATGAGATCCGCGCCGCCTTCCTCGCCGGGGGGCGGGCCCTCCTCCGCGGGCTGGAAGATGAACTTGATCGTACCGGGGATCTGGTCGCGCATCGACGCGAGGACCGAGGCCACGCCGAGTTGCACGGCGGTGTGGACGTCGTGCCCGCACGCGTGCGACACGCCGACTTCCTGGCCGCCGTACTCGGTGCGGACCGTGGAGGCGAAGGAATACCCCGTGTTCTCGGTGACGGGGAGCGCGTCCATGTCCGCCCGCACCGCCACCACGTCGCCTGGGAGGCCTCCCTTCAGGATCCCGATGACCCCGGTGTGCGCGACCCCCTCGATGACCTCGTCGAAGCCCAGTTCACGCAGATGGGCCGCGACCATGGCGGCGGTCTCGAATTCGCGGTTGCCGAGTTCGGGGAACTGGTGGATTTGATGGCGCATGTCCACGATCCGGTCGATCACGCGGTCGACCGCCGCGTCCACGGCGGGATCCTGCCCGGCCAGCGGAGTGACGAGCGCTCCGCCGAGCAGCCAGACTGTCCAGAGGGTTCGGTGTGTGCGCATTCTCCAGTCCTGTTCCGTTCGGTATTGCACTCGCGCGACTGAGCGCCGGTGCGGTCTCATCCCCGGGTTGGGGAAGGAACGTGGCGCGTCGCCGCCGCCGCCGGCAACGGGCAGGTTGTCCGCTTCGGCTGCGTCCTTTGCGTGCCTCGTTCGTCTTAAAGGGCGGAGGAAGGGGACAGGATCCGACATACAGCGACAAGGGAGGCTCAGGACATGCGACTGCAACTCGCCCTCAACGTGAGGGACATCGACGAGGCGGTGGACTACTACGGCAAGCTCTTCAACGCGGCGCCGCACAAGCGTCGCCCGGGCTACGCGAACTTCGCCATCGACGAGCCGCCTCTGAAGCTCGTGCTGTTCGAGAACCCGGACGCGGCGGAACGCGTGAATCACCTGGGCGTGGAAGTGTTCGACGATGCGAGGGTCCGCGAGGCCGGCCACCGGCTCGAGGCCGCCGGGATCCTCAGCGAGGTGGAGGAAGAGACGGTGTGCTGCCACGCGACCCAGACGAAGGTCTGGTCCGACGAGCCGCAGGGCCTGCGCTGGGAGTGGTACCGGGTCACGGACGAGACGCCGGACGGCGAGGCGCTGATTGCGCCGTCCGCGGCAGCGCCGGCCGCGATCGCGTCGTCGTCGGCCGCGTGTACGGACGAGTCCGGGACCTGCTGTGCCTGACCGCACGTCGCGGGCCCTGCCGGCATGGTCCGAATTCCAGCGGCGCATGCGACGGTATGTGGGCGGCCGTGTCGATCCGGAGTGGGCCGATGATGTGACCGGCGACGTCTTCCTGCGGCTGCTGCAACGTCAGGACCGTCTCGCGGAGGCGCGGGATCCGCTCGCATGGACCTACCGGGTCGCGGCCAACGTGATCGCCGATCATCACCGGCGCCGGTCCGTCGAACGGCGGAGCCTGGAACAACTGGGTGCCGAAGCCCGGACGCCGGATCCGGAGTTGAACGGCGGCGACCATGAAGCGCTGCGGCGGGACCTGGAGGCCTGTCTGCTGCCGTTCGCGCTCGAACTGCCGCCAAAATACGCCGAGGCCCTTCTGCTGACGTACTTCCGGGGATTGAGCCAGGTCGAGGCCGCGCAGCGGCTGGGACTGAGCGTCTCCGGTATGAAATCGCGCGTGCAGCGCGCGCGGGCGCTGCTGAAGCGGCAGCTCCTGGACTGCTGCGACTTCGAACTGGACCGGCGGGGAGGGGTCATCGACATGCGGCCTCGCGGAAGCACAGCCGGGTGAGAGTCGCGGTCATCGGCGGCGGCGTCATCGGGTTGTGCGCCGCCCACTATCTCGAGAGTCGCGGGGCCGAGGTCGTCCTCGTGGAGCGGGACGAGGTCGGTGGCGGGTGCTCGAAGGGAAACGGCGGCTGGGTCTGTCCGTCGATCTCCCGGCCGCTGCCGGCGCCGGGGCTGACGCTGACCTCGCTCCGCTGGATGCTCCGCTCGGACAGCCCTCTCTATATCAAGCCGTCGGCCATGCCCCGGCTCCTGGGCTGGCTGTGGGCCTTTCGCCGCCACTGCAACGCCGAGAGTTACCGGGCGGGGGTTGCCGCCCTCGCGGCGCTGAACGCTGCGACGGATCGGTTGTACCGCGGCCTCGCGAAGGACGGCATGGCGTTCGAGCGGGCCGAGAGCGGGACCATCCTCGCCTACGACGATGAGCGCGAACTCAGGCAGACCGAGGCGCTCCTGGCGAGGCTGGGCGAGGAGCGCGTGGGGCCCGTGGATGTTCTCGACCGGGACGCTCTCGCTCAGGCGGAGCCGGATCTCGGGGGCGGTCTGATCGGCCTGCGCGTCCGTGGCGACACGCACGTGCGCCCGGAGTCGCTGTGCGCCGAGCTTGCCGCGAGCCTGGAGGCGTGCGGCGTGGAGATCCGGACGGGAGAACGTGTCCTGGGCTTCACGGGGAAGGGCGACCGTGTCCGTGCGGCGATCGCCTGGGCCGCCCCAAGCGGTGACGCGGCCCACGGACGGCCGGTGAGGATCGACGCGGATACCTTCGTGCTTGCTGCGGGAGCCGAAACCCCCGCCCTGGCGGAACCCCTCGGGGGTGAGCTCCCCGTGCAGGCGGGGAAGGGCTACAGCATCACCGTCAGGAACGCACGGGTCGGGCTCTCGCAGCCCCTGCACGTGACTCCGGCGCGGATCGGCTTCACGCCGTTTCGGGGGGCGGTGCGCACGATCGGGACGATGGAGTTCTCCGGCCTTAACCTGCGTCTCGACCGGAGGCGCATCGCGATCCTCGAGCGGGCCGCGCGGCGCTACCTGCCGGGGGCGCTGGAAGGAACGGAGCGCGTCGACTGGGTGGGCATGCGGCCCGTGACGCCGGACGGCCTCCCCGCCATCGGCCGGCTGCCCGGTCTCCCCAACGTGTACGTCGCCACGGGACACCAGATGCTCGGGGTCACGCTGGCCCCCTCGACCGGCCACGCGCTCGCGCAACTCATGCTCGATGGAGGATCGGACATCGACCTCGTACCCTTCGACCCCGCGCGCTTCGCCTGACCCCGCCCCAACGTCACTCCGGGCGCCGCCCGAAAAGGTGTTCTCCGAGCACTAAACGAGCGATTGCAGCCCCGCAGCGGCGACCGCATCGTGGTGCGCGTCGCCCATGGTGGTCGACCGGACGGAGTTGGATGGACCATGGCACCTTTTCGATTCCGCACGCGACCCGGCGCGCGATCCCCGCATTCGCACCGTTGCCGCGTCCTGTTCCTCGCGCCGCTCCTGGCTGCAGGGTGCGGAGACGGCGAACCCGGCACCGCGCCGCCGGGAGCGCCCGTACCCACCACACTGGCGATCACCCCCTCGTCTGCGGTCTTGGCGGCATTGGAACAGACGGTGCAACTGACGGCGACCGTTCGCGATCAGACAGGCGCCGTCATGTCCGGCATCGGCGTGAACTGGGCGAGCAGCGACGGCGGCATCGTGACGGTCGATCCCGCCGGGCTGGTAACGGCGGTGAGCAACGGAGCCACGAACATCACGGCCACGGTGCAGGGCGGCGGGGCCTCCGGAGGCGCCGCCATCACGGTTTCGCAGGCGGTCACCGCGCTGACGGTGTCACCCGATGAGGCCGCGGTCGATGCGCTGGAAACGCTCCAACTGACCGCGCAGGCCCTGGATGCGAACCGACACCCGGTTGCCGGAGTGGACTTCTCCTGGCGCTCCGATGACGAGTCGGTGGCTACCGTGAGCGCCGACGGCCTGGTGACCGCGGTAGCACCGGGATCGGTAGTGATATCCGTGCAGGCGTCGAGCGCCGCCCTCACCGCGACCGCGCGGATCGTTGTGAACGTGTCCGAGAGGTTTGCCCTCGTGGCGCTGTACAACGCCACCGGAGGCTCGCGCTGGACGAGAAGCGGCAACTGGCTGACGGACGCGCCGACCGGCCAATGGCACGGAGTGACCGCCGACGCGGAGGGCCGGGTAACCGGACTGGATCTCTCGGGCATCGGCCTCGAGGGCCGTTTGCCGGAAGAGTTCGCGCACCTCACGAACCTCCGGCGTCTCAACCTGTCGTACAACCGGTTGACCGGGGAAATCCCGGCATATCTGGCGGAGTTCACGGAGCTCGAGGAACTCGGCCTCGCCGTAAACGAGCTCACGGGCCCGATCCCGGTCGAGCTGTCCGGCCTCACCCGCCTGAGAGTACTGGACCTCTCCAACGATCTGTTCGCGGGCCGGAACCGGCTCACCGGACCGGTTCCGGCCGAACTCGCCCAACTGAGCGATCTCGAGGTGCTGGACCTCGCCTTCAACACCCTGACCGGACCGATTCCGGCGGGACTCGCGGGCCTGCGGAACCTCACGGTGCTCGACATTGAGCAGAATGACCTGAGCGGCCCCATTCCACCGGATCTGGCCACCCTCTCCGGCCTTGTGGTTCTCTCGCTCGCCGGCAATCGACTCACCGGCGCCATTCCTTCGGCGCTCGGAGACCTCTCCAATCTCGGCGACCTGAAGCTCCACATGAATCAACTGTCCGGGCCGATCCCGTCCAGCCTGGGGAAACTCGGTCGCCTGGCTCGGTTGTCCCTGTGCTGCAATGCGTTGACCGGCTCGATCCCGCCCGAACTCGGCACACATCTTCCAGTGTAATCCACCAAGGTCTACTGAGTAGGCCATAACACGTTATTGAACAACGTGTTCTGTAGGATATCTAACCTCCGGTCTTCCCTTGCGGTCCATCGCCATCCGGTGTATTCTTCCCGATGTAGTGCTGCAATGAGTGATACACCACAAGGAAGGAACCCACCATGAAGCGACCGAGGACACTCTCCGCCGCGTTTGTGCGGACGGTCAACCGGCCCGGAGTCTACGGCGACGGGCGTGGCGGACGCGGGCTGAGCCTTCGCGTCCACCGGACGCGGGATGGCCGGATCACCAAGACATGGCGTCAGCGCGTCAGGATCGAGGGGCGGCTG
>VXMQ01000193.1 GCA_009841015.1 Candidatus Palauibacter denitrificans
TGAGTGGCGGGAGAACGGGCGCAGGCTCACCAGATCGCTGAAGCACCGCGATTGGATCCGCGCGAAGCGGCAGGCCGACGAGGCCGCCGCTGGCCTCGCGGTTCATGAGCCCGGCGGCAACGCCGAAGCCGAGCCCGAGCCGCTCACGCTGGGCATGCTCTTTGACATCTATGGTGAAGAGGTGACGCCCACAAAGCGTCCACGGACACAGCACCACGACCGGGCCGCGACGCGGACGTTTCTCAAGTTCTTCGGAAGCGACCGAAAACCGGAAACCTTGTCCCAGAGGGACTGGGACCGGTTCATCCGAGCGCGGCGGGCGGGAAGAGTCGGACCGAGCGGCAAGCCCGTGTCGAATCGGATGGTCGAATGCGACCTGAGGTTCCTGATGACGGTGCTCAACTGGGCCGTGAGGTCGCGGGACGAACTGGGGCACCCGCTCTTGGGCTCCAACCCGCTGAAGGGCCTCCGGATGCCCATGTCCAAGAACCCCACGCGGGTCGTACTCGAAGAGGAGGAGTATCAGGCGATGCTCCGGGTATCCCGCCAGGTAGATTGGCGGTTCCACATCGCACTCGTACTCGCGCATGAAACGGGGCACCGGATCGGCGCCATCCGCAAACTGACTTGGGCCGACATCGACCTCGAACGCGGAGTCGTCCGGTGGCGAGCGGAGAACGACAAGTCGGGTTACGATCACACGACGCCCGTCACCCCCGAAGCGACCGAGGTTCTTGAGGAGGCGCGAAGTGGTGACCACGTAACCGCGAAAGGTCCGGTGTTTCCCGCACCGAGGAATCCCTCAATATGCGCGGGCTCGGTGCTGGCGCACCAGTGGTGGAAGCGAGCCGAGAGGCTCGCGGGGCTGGAACCCAAGGGCAGGAGGGGCTGGCACTCGCTCAGGCGGAAGTTCGCCAGCGACCTGATGGATCAGCCGCTCAAGGTGCTCTGCGAGTTGGGCGGATGGAAGACGGCCAAGACGGTTCTTCAGTGTTATCAGCACGCGGATGAAGGACAGCTTCGGAAGGCACTGGAAGCCCGCAGGAGGTTTCGGGGCTAGATCCGCAATCGGCGGGAGTCAAACGGCTGGAATCCGCCCGTCCAATCTCGTAAGTTCAATGATAAGCGTAAGGTACGAGCCGGATACCGAATGCTGATCCAGCGCATTTCGGTCGGTTTCAGGCTCTGGAGCAGGGCGATGGGGACAAGGACGCGAACGGCGCCCCCGCTCCAGTATGCCATGGGAGAGATGACCGCATCCGTCGTACGGATCAGGGGCACTCTCGCGAGGCCCAGGGTGCGTGCGATCTCCACCGCCATCCCCTGCAGCCGCGGCGGGGCCGGCCATGAGGCACCTCTCAGAGAGCGGCGGAAGCTGCACATCTGTGCAACCGTCCGGCCGAGCACCATGGAGGCGCCCAGGAGCCAGACGACGACGAGTCCCAAGCCCCCGTACTCGACAAACCACCCTCCCTCGACCATTCCACTCGTGGCGACCGACGGGGTGTCATCCGCGGTCATGGTGACCGAACGCGCAGCGGCCGGGAACGCGGCGCCTGCGGAAACCGCATCGCGCGACTCGGGCGGCAGCACCGGGAGCCCGATCAGCGGCGGGATGAGCAGCGCCGCGAGCAGGGTGAGGCAGAGCGCGTGACACAGGCGCGGCCGCTCGTTGCCGCGCGCGACGAGCCACACGACGGCGCCGAGCACGATCGAGATCGCGAGCTTGCTCCCGGCGATCTGCAGGGCGAGGTCCGTCATGCTCCCTCCTCCAGCAGCCGGCGCAGGCGTTCCATGTCGGCGTCGGAGAGCTTCCGCTCCTCCACCAGGTGTGTGATCATCGGGACGAACGAGCCACCGGTGACCTGGTCCGCCAGGGCTTCCAGGCGACCGGCGGCGTAGGCTTCGCGGCTGACGCGCGGCGCGAAGAGGTGGGCCGCGCGGTCGCGGTCGCGATGGACGAAGCCCTTGTCTTCGAGCCGCTGCAGCAGCCGCTGGATCGTTCCGTGCATCGACTTGGCGGCGTCCGGGTAGAGGTGTTCGCGCAGCAGGCGCGCGGTTTGAGCGCCCTTCTGCCAGAGGCGCTCCATGACCGCGAGTTCGGCGTTCGCCAGCTTCGGTACCGTCATCGGTAGATGGTCTCCGTTGCGGTAAACAACGACACGTTGTCGTAGTATGCGACACGGTGTCGTACACGTCAAGCGAGGGACGGTTCCGTGACGTTCCCGCGGGAACGTCTCAGGTCCTGGGCGGGCTTTCAGGCGGCGGTCAGTTGATGCGCTTGTCGCGGCCGGTCCATTCGCGGTCGCGGAGGACGTACTTCTGGACTTTGCCGGTGGAGGTCTTGGGCAGGGGGCCGAACTCGATCGCGTCGGGGCACTTGAAGTGGGCGATGCGGTCGCGGCAGAACTCGATGATCTCCGCTTCCGTGGCGTCGGCTTCCGGCTTCAGCGTGACGAAGGCCTTGGGGCGCTCGCCCCATTCGTCGTGGGGGATGGCGATGACGGCGCATTCGAGCACCGCGGGGTGCCGGGCGACGGTCTGCTCGACCTCGATGGTGGAGATGTTCTCGCCGCCCGAGATGATGATGTCCTTGGCCCGGTCCCGGAGTTCCACGTAGCCGTCAGGGTGCCACACGGCGAGGTCGCCGGAGTGGAACCAGCCGCCGCGGAAGGCCTCGTCGGTCGCCTCGGGCTGCGCGTAGTAGCCCTTCATGACGATGTTCCCGCGCATCACGACTTCGCCCATCGTCGCGCCGTCGCGCGGCACGTCCCTCCCCTCCTCGTCGACGACGCGCATGAGGTCGGAGGTGACGAACCCCTGGCCCTGGCGGGCGAGCAGCCGGGCCTGCTCGGCGGGCGGGCGGCCGTCCCAGTCCGCGTGCCAGGCGCAGGTGGCGGTGGGACCGTACGTCTCGGTGAGACCGTAGGCGTGGATCGGGTGGAAGTTCAGCGCCTTCAACTGCTCCAGCAGCGTCGGCGAGGGCGGCGCCCCGGCGATCATCGTCCGCACCGTGTGCTCCAGTGGGCGGGCCGCCGGATCGTTGACGAGCATGATCTGCACGGTCGGCGCCCCGCAGTAGTGGGTGACGCCCTCCGACTCGATCAGCGCCCAGATGCGGCCGGGATCGACCTCCCGCAGGCACACGTGCGTGCCGCCGACGGCGGTCACCGCCCACGTGAAGCACCACCCGTTGCAGTGGAACATGGGGAGGGTCCAGAGATAGACGGCGCCCGGCGTCATCTCCATCTCGATGAGTTCCCCGATCGCGTTCAGGTACGCGCCGCGGTGCGTGTACACGACGCCCTTGGGACGGCCCGTCGTCCCCGATGTGTAGTTCATCGAAATGGGGGCTTCCTCGTCCGCGGGCCCGGCCGCGAGCGGGGGCGGCTCCTCGCCACCGGCGAGGAACGCCTCGTAGGGATCGTTGGCCGCCCCGGTATCGTCGATCCGCACGACGCTCACCCCGTCGCCGCGTAGTGCGTCGCCGTCGATTAGGCTCTGGAGGGCCCGGTCGACGAACAGGTACCGCGCGCCGCTGTGCTCCAGGATGTAGGCGATCTCGCCCGCCCCGAGCCGCGTGTTGATCGCGACCAGCACCCCGCCCGCGGCCGGCACCCCGTAGTGCGCCTCGAGCAGGGGCGGCGTGTTCGGCGACAGGAACGCCACCCGGTCCCCCGGTTCGAGCCCGGCCCGGAGCAGTCCCGCCGCCAGCCGCCGCACGCGAAGCTCGAACTCGCGGTAGGAGTAGCTGCGGTCGCCGTGCACGACCGCCGCCTTGTCGGGGTACACGAAGGCGCTCCGCCGCAGGAATTCGAGCGGCGTGAGCTCGGTGCGGTAAGGGCTCCTCTCGCTGACGGGCTCGCTCACGGGCGATTACGCGGCTCGGCGCTCAACGGCCCCGCTGCAGCTCGCGACCCTCGCGGATGCACCCCCTACCCTTCCGGCTCCAGCGCAATCAGCCTGACCACGCGCACGGTCGGCAGGTCCAGCTCGTCACGCTCGATGTAGGCCAGGAGTCCATCGGGGCCGAAGGCGTCGGGGGTCCGAAGCCCCTCCGGCGGCAACGTGCCGATATAATCTCCGTCGGGCGTCACGATGTCCGTCGGGCCGTCGTCGTCGCCCGTCGGGCCCCGGCGCTTGACCCAGATTCGGTCCTCCCAGTCCACCTTCAAGCCATACAGCACCGGCACCTCGTCGGCGAAGGTGAGCCCTTCCACCCCCTCCATCTCGATCTGGATGGGCGAGTTGGTTCTCATGGCGTTCCTGCGCGCCGTGCTTTCCCGGTACCGGTCGCGGGCGGCCTCCATCAATGCGTCGTCGACCGCAAGCGGCGCGATCGGCCGCTCGATGGTTCCGGCCACGCTTCCGTCGAGTCCGATGAGCTTGACCCGGTAGCCGATCGAGTCGATCAGCGCGAGGCGGCCATCGGTCAGGAGGTCGTAGTTGACGAAGGGCTCGAAGGCGCGGCCCGCCGACCAGGCTACGCGCATGCCGGTTTCCGCCGACCCGCTCACGCTGGTTTCGTCCTCCTCCTCGTCCGGTGGCCTCCAGGCGGTCTAGAGCAGTTCCGCCTCGGCACCGTCGAGCGGAAAGATATGGATGGGGTGGCCCTCTTCCTCCTCCTCCTCCTCCTCGCCGAAACGCATGATCCCGCCAGCCACCAGGCGGCCGTCGGGAAGAGCCATTCTGGCGATGACGATGCCCGTCGTCATCGGGTCCAGGTTGATGCGCCGCACATACTCGCCATCGGGTGCGAGAAGATCGATGTGCGAGAATCCCAGTACCGTGTAGGAGCCGTCACGCGCGACGATCGCCGTGGTGACGTTTTCGAACTCGCCGGGCCCCTCTCCCTGCCCTCCGACGGTACGGATCAGCGACCCCTCCGGCCCGACGACCAGGATGTGTTCGGCCTGACTGTCGAAGATGTGCAGGTTGCCCTGGGCGTCGAAGTGGACTGACCTGACGCTGCCGAAGGTGTCCCAGCCATCGCCCGTAGCCGACCCGACCGTGAAAGCCTCCTCGGCCACGGCGTTCAGGATCACGTCCGGGCCTTCCAGGGTCCCTGCGGCGCCCGTGGCCGACCGGTCCCCGGTATCGCTACAGGCCACCAGGAGCAGGAGCGTGAGGGGGAGGAGCTTCAGCTTCGGCATTTCGATCCGTCCTTCCCGACAGGTGATGTCCCCTTCGCTCACTCGCCGCCGGCCTCCGAGAGCAGCCGGCGGTACACGTCCCGGGCCTCCTCGAACTGGGCGTAGACGTGGTCCTGCTCGGACTGCGACCGCCAGCCGGGCCACTCCCGCGCCTGGCGTTCGAGTTCGTCGATCCAGTCGAGGCCGTACTGCGCCCCCGCCGCGTCGCGGATCGGCTCGCCACCGACCGTGAACCAGACGGGGTTCGTGAACCCCTGCGGATAGCCCGCGTCGAGCGGGAACCGTTCCTCGGGCTCTCCCTCCGCCCGCAGGTGGATCCAGCCGCTCCCGTCGATTTCGATGTCGCCAGAGTAGAACGCCGACATGCGGTCCTCGGAGAGTTCGAGTTCGAGGGCGTCCTCGCCGTCGCGCACGAGCCAGGCGCGGGTCAGCGGCACGATCGACCGCACGCTGGCCACCACCTCCACGCTCGTCGCGCCCGCGCCCAGACTTAGGACGGAACCCGGGATCTCCCCGTTTACCGTGAGTTCGACGAGCGGCCCGTTCGTCACGAACGCCGCGGCGCCCCGCAGGCCCTCGAACCATCCGTCGGCCGTCAGGCGCCCGTCCGGCGGGCGTACGTACGTCCGCATCGCCCCCACCAGCGGAGTGGCGTGCAGGTTGCTGATCGAGTCCTCCCCGCCGGTCGCGCAGATCCGCACGTCGTTGCTCCACAGCGCGTAGAGCGGGAAGAAGCCGGCCCGCTCGGCCGTGGACCACTCGAGCGCGTCGCTCGTCCCCAGCACGGCGTCGACCATGAACCCCTTCCCGCCCATCAGTCCGAACGTGAGCGGGTCCACGTCGCCGAAGTAGGGGTGGACGTATCCGGTCGTCGCCCCCTGGTCCTTCGCCTTCCGCATCATGTCCGTGTTCGACGGATACAGGCTCTCGATCGCCGTCCCCTCGTATCCCGTCGTGAAGGGCGAGATGAGGTGGTCGCGCATCCCGAACATGAACACGTGTCCGTAGAACGGCGGCCGGTACTCCTGCCCCACGATGACGACCATGTCCTCCATCTCCGCCGACACCGGGTGCTCCCCGCCCCCGGGCACGAAGAACTGGTGGTCCAGGATCCGGTTGTCCTTGTTCGCCACCTGCTCGTTCACGATGTCCTGGTCCTCCGCCGCAGACATGAACATCAGGTTCTCGAGCGTGTTGTGGAGGTTCCCGGCGTAGTTCATGTGGACGTGCGTGGAGCCGTTGTGCCAGCCGTCCGCCGAGAGATCCGCGAACCGGTGCAGCGTGACCTCGAGCTCCACCGTGGCGTCCGCCTCGATCGCCACCTTCATGCGCTGCGGCTCGATCTCGAAGCCCTTCACGATGGTGAGGTCCGCTTCGCCCGGCGGGAGCGCGACCGTGAACGTCCCGTCCGTGTGGAAGGCCGGGTAGCGCCCGCGCTGGCCGATGCGCGCGTACTCGTCGGGCGGGGCGTGGTACTTGCCGTCCGGCCCCAGGAGGGTGACGCGCGCCGCAACGGGATCCCGTCCGCTCGCGTCCGTGCGCACCGTCACCGAGAGCATGCCCGTCGGCCCCGCGTAGGTACGCTCCCCGATCTCGATCCGCCGCCGGGCGCCGCCGTAGGTCTCGATGAGTTCGAGTTGGGGGAGACCGCCCTCGTTCGTGATGTAGGCGATCGTCTCCCCATCGGGGGACCACCGCGGATGAAATGCGTCGTGCTCGAAGAAGGTGAGCTTGTACGGCTCGCCGCCCGTCGTCGGCTGCACGTACAGGTTGTTGAACTGGTCCGCCGCGCCCGCCGTCGACGAGTAGACGAAGCGCCGGCCGTGCAGCGACACGTCCGGCCGCGTGCGGTACAGCGTCTGCTCCCGCAGCACCGTCTGCGCCTCCAGGATCCCGTCCGCGCGCGCCGGGACCCGGATCACGTTCCCCGAGCCCAGCGGCACGTCGCGGTTCGAGACGAGGAGGAGTTCCTCGCCGTCCGGCATCCATGCGGGCGAGATATACATGTCCATGGGCCCGAAGTAGAGCCGGTTGTTCCCGTAGGAGTTGTCGCTCGTGACCGCGATCTCGGGCCCCGTCCAGTCGCCGTCCGCCACCTCCCGGATGTAGACGTTGAAGAACCCGTTGGGCGCGCTCGACACGTAGGCGAGGCGCGTGCCATCGGGAGAGAACACGGGGTCGGCGTATACGAAGCGGTCGTCCGTGAGCGCGCGCGTCTCGCCCGTCTCCGTGTCGAGGATCTCGAGCTGGATGCGCTCGCCGCCGTAGTCGGCGGTGTACGCGATCCAGCGGCCGTCGGGAGAGTAGGAGGGGGACGAGTGGTACGTGCCCCCGCGCGTGAGTTCGGTCGCGTCGCCCGTCTCCACGTCCACCTCCCAGACGGAACCGGCCATCCCCACCGCGATCGACTCGCCGTCAGGCGACCAGGAGGGGAACCAGGGCGTCGTTCCCGGCGCCGGCGGCAGGTAGTAGTTGTGCATGTAGTTGCCGCCGTGCCGCACGCCGGGATATCCGCCGAACGGGGGCGGCGGCTCCTCGGCGAGCACGGGCGCCACGGGCCGGGCCGAGGCGGACTCGAGCAGCCCCGGTTCGCCGGCCACGCCGGGCGCGCCGCCGCCGGGTTCGCAGCCGAGGATGACGCCGACGGAGAGAACGAGAAGGGGAGCGGGGCCGATACGCATGACGACTCGCTGGCTCAGGGGCTCGGAGGATCGCTGAACGGCGCCCCCAACTTGCTCCGCGCCAACGGCCCCGCGCAACGCGATCAGGCGGGCTGTGATCGGGGCCCGCGATCAGGCCCCGTCTTCAAAGTGGAGCGTCAGGCTCCGGGGAGGCGGTAGGAGACGCCCTGGGCCACGGCCTTGTCCACGGTTTCGGGGTCGATGAGCACGGTCACCGAGACCGTCAGAGCCCCAGCCGCGGCGATGTTGAGTGAGAGCGCCGTGGCGGCCGTCGCGTCGGGGAGATCCGCGATCAGGAGGAGGTCGTCGTCGCCGAAGGCGTAGTAGAAGCCGTCGAGCGTGCCGCCCGCGCTCTCGACTGTCTGCCTCAGCGCCTCGCGGCGTCCCGTGCCGCCCTCGGCGATCAGGCCCTTGAGGCCGGACTGCGTGTAGCTCGTGCGGAACATGTATTTGGCCATGGTTCTCCGTCTCGGTTTCGTTGGGTTTTGGAGGGTTCTATCGGTCAGCAGGTCAGGCAGTTGTCGTTGTTGTGAGAGCCCAGGCTCTCGAGGAGCGCGACGGTCTCCGGGAAGGGCGAGACGCGCTGCACCGGGCCGTTCGCCATGTCGGCCGTCGTCTGGCCGCGGCGGCTGACCACGGTGACGTCGCCCCCCACCTCGACGAGATAAAGAATCATCTCGTTGTCGCCGCGCGAGGCCGCGTTATGCAGCGCCGTGTAGCCGTTATGGTCGCGGACATTCACGTCAGCGCCGAGTTCCTCGACGAGGTACTTCACGGCCGGCAGCCAGCCCTCGGGCGTGTGGCGGTGCGCGTTGCCCGCAAACCCTTCTCCGTAGCCGACGCCGGATGCGGCGTGGATCGGCATCACGCCCGGCCCGCCGGGGGGCACAGCCGGCAGCCCCGAGGCGTCCGGCGCGTTCGCCCGCGCCCGGTCCGCCGCCTCGGCAGCCTTGATCAGCTTGGCCCTCACGTCTTCCGTGAGATTGTCGAGATCGTTGTCCGGGAACTCGTTCTGCTCCTCCTCCGGCAACTGGTCCCGAATGTCCTGGAGCAACTTGAGGCGCTCCTCCTGCGGGAGTTCCGCGTAGGAGGAGTCGCGCAGCGCGTTCAGCGCCTGCTGCCGCAGGAACTCGTCGGGCGAGAGACGCTGGCGCCGGGGAGGCGCCTTGGTCGGGATGCTCGGGTCGGCCCCGTACTCGACAAGGAGCTTCATCGCCTCGACGTCCGTCGCGTAGGCGGCGCGCCAGAAGGCGGTGGCGCCGTTGGTGTCGACGAGGCCGCAGTTCCGGTTGCCGCAGCCCGTATAGACCATGTACCACGGATGCCGCGTGATCCGGTGGTTGGGATCCGCGCCCGCATCGAGCAGCGCGCGCGACACTTCCAGGTAGTTGGCGCTCTGGAGCGGACGCTCCTGCGGTTGCGGGAACCGTGTGCGCGGCTGCCACCGGGCGTTGATGACGGCCCACAGTGGCGAAACTCCATTGAGTTCGGCGGCGATGTTCGGGTCCGCGCCCCGTTCGAGGAGCATGAGCACGAGGTCGAACTGGCCGTTGATCGCGGCCATCACGAGTGGACTCGTGCCGTCCGCCGCGCTCACGAGGTCGATGTCCGCTCCGCCGTCGAGGAGGGCGACGGTCGACTCCACGTACCCCTGGCGGACCGCATGCAGGAGCGGCGTCAGGCCGCCGATCTTCTCGACCGGAGGCAGGAAGAGACGACTGAAGTCGTTCTCGTCCTCTTCTTCCTCCTCCTCTTCCTCGGGGAGGCCCTCCGCGTAGATCTCGCGTCCCGCGCGCACGGCGGCCTGGAGTTCGCCCGGCGTCGGCGCGCGCGCCTCGTCCCCCTCGCCGGTGAACGCCTGGAGCACCTCCGTCTCACGCTGGCGCGCCAGGCGATCCAGCTTTTCCTGCTCGATGATGTCGATGACGAGCGCTGTGATGTCGGGGTCGGCGCCGCCCTCCAGGAGGGCGCGGATCGCGTCGGCCCGGTTCCCGGCGGCCGCGAACGTGAGCGGCGTCTGGCCCCACTCCGCCTCGCGTGCGTCGGGATCCGCGCCCGCCCCGAGCAGCACGGCCACGGCCTCGGGGTTCCCGGCCGCGGCGGCCAGGTGGAGCGGCGTCGCCCCGCTCTTCTCCGTCAGGGCCGTCACGTCGGACCCCGCCCCGATCAGGCTGCCGAGGATGTCCGCCGCACCCCTCCGCGCGGCGAGGTGGAGCGGCGTGTACTGCCCGACGCGTGTGACAGCCGCGATGTCGGCGCCGGCATAGATGAGCATGTCCGCCAGCTCCCCGTCGCCGCGCTCGGCCGCCCAGTGCAGGGCGGTCATCCCGTCTCCCTGCGCCGCGTTGACGTCGAGCCCCTGCCGCAGGAGTTCCCGCACCGTCTCGACTTCGCCGCGCATGGCGGCGTCGGCGACGGGCGAATCGGGCGGCGAATGGGGCGTCCCCGCCGAAACGAGGACCGCCGCGCAGAGGACCGCGAACGCGTGCCGGAGCCTGCCCGCCCGCACGATCAGTTCCCCAGGTCCGTCGTGGCCGGGGCGGCCTGGTTGAGCGCCATCGGGCCGGTACTGTCGCCGAACTCGTGCATGTCGTCGACGCCGAGCCCGTGCAGGACGGACAACATGGCGTTCGCCATCGGCGTCCCGTCCGGCGCCTTGATGTGCAGGTTGCCTTCCAGCATCCCGTTCCCGTGGCCGAGCAGGAAGAGCGGCGCGCGGCGGTGGTTGTGCAGGTTCGCGTCCGCCATCGGCGACCCCCACAGGACCACGCTCTGGTCGAGCAGGCTCTCCTCGCCATGCATCGTGTTCTTGAGCTTGTCGATGAGGTACGGGAGCTGCCCCACGCGGAACTGGTTGATCCTGTTGAACTCCAGCACCGCCTCCTCCCGGTTCCCGTGGTGGGAGGCCGGGTGGAAGGGCCGGTCCGACTCGCTGTCGGGGAAGACCCGGTTCTGCGCGTCGCGCCCCGTCTTGAAGGAGATCACGCGCGTCATGTCGGTCTCGAGCGCGAGCACCTGGATGTCGAACAGCATCTGCATGTGCTCGGTGAACGAATCGGGAACGCCGGCCGGCGCCTCAGGCAGGGCGCGCTCCTCGCCGCTCGAGTTCCGCCCCTCGACCATCTGAATCCGCCGCTCCAGTTCGCGCACGTTCGTCAGGTACTGGTCCATGCGGCGCGCGTCCTCCGCGCCGAGGGTACGCTGCACGGAGGAGACCTCGCCCGAAATCCAGTCGAGGATGCTGCGCCGCGTGGCCCGCCGCGCCGCCCTCTCCGCCTCGGTGCCGCCGGCGCCGAACAGAAGGTCGAAGGCGACCCGCGGATCTCGGATCATGGGCAGCGGCTCCGTCGGCGACGCCCAGCTCAGCGAGTCGGTGTAGGCGCACGAGTAGTTGTACGTGCAGCCGCCCGCCTGATCGAGGTTCTCGATACAGAACTGCATCGACGGCATCGGCGTTTCCTGCCCGAAGCGCTGTGCGTAGATCTGGTCCATCGAGGTGCCGCAGAAGATGTCCGACCCCTGCGTCTGCTTCGGATGGGCCTGCGTGAGGAACACGGCGCTCGAGCGGAAGTGGTCCCCGCCGATCTCGGGCGGCGTGAACGCCTCGGCGTTCCGCACGTCCGTGTTGCTGACGATCGTCAGGTGCTCGCGGTACGGCCGCAGCGAGACGAGCGCGCTCTCATCGATGATCTCGAATTCGCGTCCCGCCTTCTCCGGCGCGAAGAGGAACTTCGTCGCGCCGTGCTCGCGGTTGCACCCCGCGAGGCCGTGCACCTCCTCGATCGCGATGAGCCGGGTCCCCTTCCCTTCCGCCAGGCTCTTCGCGCTCGTCGACCCCCACAGACGGCCCGCCGGAACCATCGCGTCGAGGAACGGCAGGGCGAGCGTGGCCCCGACACCCCGAATGAAGGTCCTGCGTGGCAGGTGCTGTCCAGTGATGAATTCCATGTTCTCCCTCTCGGAACGTCGGACCGCCGCGCGGCCGCACGGGCCGTCTAGCGGCGGTCTTCGGAAACCTCCTCGGAAACCTCTTCTTCTACCGCAGTCGCGGGCATGGCCCGCTTCATCCTGAAGGCATCGCCGTTCACGACGCCCATGATCAGCGACGAAAGTCTGTAATCGTCCTCTTCCGCGTACGCGACGATCGACCGGATCCAGGGCTGGTCGTAGTACTCGACGCGGCGGCCGAGCGCGTACGCGGCCAGGTTCTCCGTGAAGTTCCGGAGCAGCGGCAGCGGGCGCTTGAGGAGCGCGTCGACGAGTTCGGGCGGCGTCTGGACCGGCGTCCCGTCGTAGAAGTCGCCGCGCGTGTCGAGCGGCATTCCGTTCTCGCGCAGACGCCATTTCCCGGTCACGTCGAAGTTGTCCAGCGCGAGGCCGATGGGGTCCATGAACCGGTGGCAGGACCGGCATGCCGGACTGGCCCGGTGCATCTCCATCCGCTCGCGCGTCGTGAGCAGACGGCCGTCCATCGACTCCTCCGTTTCGTCCAGATCCGGCACGCCCGGCGGGGGCGGAGGGGGCGGCGTCCCGAGCAGCACCTCCATCACCCACTTGCCCCGCAGCACCGGCGACGTGCGGTTCGCGAGCGAGGTCAGGACGAGGACGCTGCCGTGGCCCAGGATCCCGACGCGCTCGTCGCCCGGATAGCTCACGCGCTGGAAGTCCCGCCCCGCCACGTTCTCCAACCCGTAGTGATGGGCCAACCGCTCGTTCACGAACGTGTAGTCCGCCCGGAAGAAATCGAGCAGGCTCCGGTCCTCGCGGATGAGACTCTGGAAGAGGAGTTCGGTCTCCCGCTTCATGGCGTCCGCGAGGTTCTCGTCGAAGTTCGGGAAGAAGTTGGGGTCCGGGCGGACCTTGTACAGATCCTGCAGCCGCAGCCACTGGGACACGAAGCGCGAACTCAGTGCCTCGGAGCGGGGGTCGGCGAGCATGCGGCGCGCCTGCCGCTCCAGTTCGCCGGGGTCGGACAGCCGGCCCTCGACCGCGGCGGCGCGCAGTTCCTCGTCGGGCGGCAGGCCCCAGAGGAAGAACGAGAGCCGCGAGGCGAGGTCGATGTCCTCCAGCGCGTAGGCCTCTCCGCTGCTGACGCCTTCGGGCTCGCGCTCGAGCCGGAGGACGAAGAAGGGGCTCGCAAGGACCGCCTCGAGGGCCATGCGCACGCCGACTTCGAACCCGCCCTGCTCGACGCCCATGTCGTAGAACGTCATCAGGCCATCGACCTCGGCCGGTTCGAGCGGGCGGCGGTAGGCGCTGCGCGCGAGGTCGGTCAGGATGCCGCGGGCGCAGGGCCGCTCCTCGTCGGACGACGTGGGACGGCAGGTGAAGATGCGCTTGCGAACCGGCGATTCGGACACGCCGGTCGGGTTGTGCGGCCCGCCGATGATGAGGTCCTGCAGGTGCGGCAGCGTCGTGACCCCGCCTCCGCCCGAACCGCCGCCGGCGTTGGACCACACGTGCGGCCGGATCAGGTCCTCGTACGGCCCCTCCTGCCGCCGGATGAAGGCGGCGGAGACGCGGTGCTGGCCGGCGCGGACGAAGACCGGTTCCGTCTCGACGGGCGTGAAGCCGCGGTCATCCGCGCCGCCGCCGCGCCGCGTGTAGTGGAGGAGCGCGACCCGCTCGCCGCCGACCGAAATGTCGATGTCCTCCATGCGGGAGTTCGCGCCGGAGGTGAAGACGAGCGAGAAGGTGTACTCGCCGTCGGCCGGGAACGTGTGCTCCACGACCATCCCGCCGCGCGTCCCGAACGGAGCCCCCTCGACATGGTCCCACGGGTGCTGCGAGACGTACTGCGAGTTCTTGTACGTCGTGTTGACCGGCGGCGCGTTGCGGTCGCCTACCGCCATGCGGCTGATCTCGGCCGCTCCGTTCAGGTAGGCGTCGAGGAGCGTCGGCGAGAGCGCCTGCACGTCGGCGATATTGTCGAAGTTGGCGCTCATCTGGTCGTTGGGAAGCCACTTCCCGGCGTCGACCTCGAGCCCCAGCAGGTCGCGGATCGCGCGCTCGTACTCGGGGCGGTTGAGCCGCTGGAAGGTGCGGCCGCCGGGGTTCGGGTTCCGGGCCGCGGCGTCGTCGACGATGTCCTCGAGCGTCTCGACGAGTTCGAGGAGTTCCTCCTCCGGCGGACGGCGCACACCGGGCGGCGGCATCATGCCGGCGCGCAGCTTGCGGATCATCTTTTCGGCGGTCGCCGCCTCCTCGTCCGCGGCGTCCACATCGAACGACTCGAGGGTGAGGTTCCCCGCCAGGCGCCGACTGTTGTGGCAGTTCGTGCAGACGCCCTGGACGATGTCGTTCGGCCCCGCCGGGACGGGGGCGACGGTCCCCGGGGACCGGGACGGGGCGGGCGCGTGGACGAACTCGGCGACCGAACCGACGCCGGGCTGGCCGGCGGCCCCCTCGACGGCCGCGACCCGGCCTTCCTGCGCGGGGAGTCGGCCTTCCTGCGCGGGGAGGCTCGCGGGGAACGCGAGAACCAGCGCCAGGGCCGCGCCGACCGTGCGGATCGTCATCATTCTGTACGCTTCCTGTCCGGGCATTGAAACCGCTTTTTCGAACCGGTTCGTCATCGGCGCATTAAAAGATGTATCCGCATAACACGCTAAGCACGGAACCCGCTGTGTGGCAAGCGGCGGGAGCCGGTTCAGGGGTCGCGCCAGCGCACCGATTCGGGGGTGATCTCATCCACCGTTCGGGCGCCGAGAAGCGCCATCGTGCGCCGGAATCCCTCGTCGAACCACTTGAGCACGAGGTCCACGCCCCGCTCTCCGCCGGCCCCCAGCGCGTAGAAGTAGGCGCGGCCCGCCAGACAGGCCTTCGCCCCGAGCGCGACGGCCTTCGCGACATCGCTGCCGCGGCGCACTCCACCGTCGATGAGGACGTCGAGCCGGTCCCCGACGGCGTCCACGACCGGTTGCATCAACTCCAGCGTCGGGGGCGCGTCATCGAGTTGCCGTCCGCCGTGGTTCGAGATCACGATCCCCTCGGCGCCGGCGTCCGCCGCGAGGACGGCGTCGTCGACCGTCTGGATGCCCTTGATGACGATGGGACCGTCCCAGATCGAGCGCAGCCAGTCCACGTCCTCCCAGGCCAGCTTCGGATCGAACTGTTCGTTCACGTACTGCGCGAGACCCATGGCGTCGACGCCCCTCGCCCCGTCCGCCGCGTCCCGGCTCACGGCGCTCGAAAAGATGATCGGCTCGGAGGTGAGGAAGTCCCACGTCCAGCCGGGTTTGCGGATTCCGTCGACGAACGTGTCGAGGCCGAGTTGCGGCGGGAGCGTGAAGCCGAGCCGGACGTCCCGCTCGCGCCGGCCGAGCACCGCGACATCGACGGTGAGCAGGAGCGCCTCGTAGCCGGACTCGCGGGCCCGCTCGACGAGTTCGGCGACCAGGCCCCGGTCCTTCCACACGTAGACCTGGAACCACCGGGGACCGGAACTGACGGCCGCCACCTCCTCGATCGAGCGGGTGCCGAGCGTCGAGAGGCTGTACGTGATCCCCGCGCGCGCCGCGGCCCGGGCCACGGCGAGTTCGCCCTCCGAATCCGCGATGCGGCTGAACCCGGTGGGGGCGAGGATGAGCGGCAGCGGGTGGCGCCGGCCGAGGACCGTCACGCCGGGGTCCACGTTCGTCACATCCCGCAGGACGCGGGGCCGGAACTCGAGCCGGTGGAAGGCGTTGCAGTTCCGCGCCTGGGTGCGCTCGTCCTCCGCCGCGCCGTCGATGTAGCCGAACACGCCGCGCGGGAGCCGACGGCGCGCGACCTCACGCAGGTCCTCGACGCTCGCGCAGCGGCCGAGCCGGCGCGCGACGGGACTCAACTCGAACTTCCTGAAGCGGACGACGGAGCGCAGGGTCCTCAGCATCGAGACCTCCGACACTCCGAACGCCGCGGCGAAGAGCGTCCCGCCGGCAAGGCCGAGGATGGCGAGCACCGGCGGCCAGATGTCGACGAGGGACGCCATTGGAAGCCCCCCCGGCAGCGTATCGGCGAGGACCTCGATGACCGCCCCGACGAACGCTCCGGCGAGGGCCCACAGCAGGGCCATGCGGACGATCCCGCGGATGTGTCGTCGCCTCTTCTTCACGGCTCCCTCCCCACGCGGGCTTCGGCTTCGATCTCCACCCGGTATCCTGTCCCGATGAGTCCCGCCTGGACCAGCGTGTTGACGGGCCGGATGCCGCCGAACCGCCGCCCGTGCGCGCGGGCCACCGGCTCCCAGTCCGCCAGTTCCGGCACGAAGACCCGGGTCCGGACCACGTCCTCGAGGCGTCCGCCCAGCGCTTCGATCGCTCCCTCGATCTTGTCGATGACGAAGTGCGTCTGCGAGGCGGGGTCGTCCCCGCCGACCAGGCGGTCGCCGTGCGTGGCCGTCGTCCCCGAGACCTCGATGCGGTCGCCCGTCCGCACCGCCCGGCTGTAGCCCGCGAGATCCTCCCACACCGTGCCGGAGTCCACGCGCGTACGGCCGCCGATCCCGGGCCGGACGGGATACGGCGGCGGAAGCTCGTCCAGATGATCGCTGAGGTCGCCCGCCGCCGTCAGGTAGGGCGGCCGCCGGTACTCATCTCCGCAGTCTCCGGGAACGGGGTCCAGCGACCCGCTCGCCGCCGCCAGCGTCTTACGGTCCGCCGCGTCGAGCTTCAGCGACGAGAGGCGCAGGTTGTCGGCGATGTGCTCGCGGCGCCCCAGCCGCGCGCCGACGATCACGCCCGCCACCGCGGGCCGGTCGAGGATCGCGCGCGCCGCGACGTTCGCCATCGAGACGCCGTGCTTCATCGCCACCGCCCGGACCGCCGCGAGCAGCACCTGCAGGCGGCCCCAGCCGCCCGCCGCCTCGACGAAGCGGTGGTACTTCATCTCGGACCACGTCTTCACGCCGTCCGGCCCCGGGTCCTCCACATCGAACCAGCGTTCGGTCAGGAGGCCGCCCGCCAGCGTTCCGTACGCGAGGAGCTGGACGCCGTGCCGGAGACAGACCTCCGTCATCGCGCCGGCGGCACGCCCGTCGAGGAGGGAGTACGAGACCTGGTTCGAGACCACGTCGATGCCGGTGTGGAGCACCATGTCGAGGTGGACGGCGTCGAAGTTCGTGAGGCCGAGGTGCCGGATCAGGCCTTCGTCCTTCAGTTCCTGGAGGGCGAACAGGCAGTCGAGCCAGCTCGGATCCGGGTAGTGCCAGGCGTGGAACTGGAGGAGGTCGATCGCGTCCGCCCTCAGGCGCCGCAGCGACCGCTCCACGGCCTCCCGCACCGTCGCCGGCGTGTGCGGACCCGGCGCGGGCGTCCACTTGGTAAGGAGTTGCAGGTCTCCGTCGCGATGGGGGGCCCGGGACGCGCACGCACCGGCGATCTCCTCGGCCGAACCGTAGTGGTCCGCCATGTCGAACGTCGTGAAGCCGGCCGCCGTGTAGGCGTCCATCGCGGCCGCGGCGGCCTCGACGTCGGTCGGACCCTCGCGTTCCAGGTCGGCGACCTGCCACAGTCCGGTCAGCACCCGCGAGATCTCCAGGCCGGGAGCCAGTTCCCGGCGCTCCGGCCTACTCAGGCGGCAGCTCGCGGAAGAGGCGGTCGACGTCCATCCCGGAGGCCCGCAGCGTCCGCATCTTGCGGACGTAGATGAGCGATCCCAGCGCCATGACGCCGATCCAGAGCGGCGTGGAGCGGAAGTACCACGCCGCGACGTCCGCCCCGAGGTCCTTCCCCAGGTGGGTCACGAGAAACGTCCCCAGCAGCACGATTCCCGCCACGCACACGCACGTTCGCGCCGCCGGGGCGCGGAGCACGCGGAAGTTCGCGGCGATCTCCGGGTTTCGCCACGGCAGGACGAGCACGGAGACGCACATGAGGAGGAAGTTGACGAGCATCGACGTGACCATGATGTCGACGCCGAGGAAGAAGTCGCCCGCGAATTCGCTGCCGACGATCGCAACGGAGGCCAGCGCCGTGGAGAGGACGATCGCGGCGTGCGGCGTACGGTGTGTCGCGTGCACCCGGGCGAGGCCCGATGGAAAGATCCCGTCCTCGGCCCAGGCGAACACGAGGCGCGAGACGGAGAGGATCATCGCCGGCAGGTCGTTGATGAGGGCGATCGCGGCGCCCGCCACGATGAGGACCGTCCACCACGGCGGGAGCACGTAGCCGAGGAGTCCGGGGGCCGTGAGATCCTGTTCCTGCGCCCGCGCCCACACGAACTCCCACGGGACCGTGTGATAGACGGCGGCCGTGAAGAGCAGGTAGTAGGCGCCCACGATGAAGACCGCGAGGCCGATCGCGAGGGGGAGCGCGCGGTTCGGATTCCGCGCCTCGCCGCCCGCCTGCGCGATCGCGTCGAAGCCCACGAAGCTGGCGAAGAGGAGGCCGGAGGCGGCGAGAAAGTCGGCCGGGCCGAGCGGCGGAGGCGCGGCTGCCGGCACCTCCACGCCTTCCCTCGCGAGCAGCGCCGCCGCGAAGTCGCCCTGGTCGAACGAGAACCCGGCCACGATGACGATCGCGCCGAGCGCGAACATGACGATCATCAGCGGCACCACGGTGCGTTCGTAGGCCCTGAGCCCGCGCAGGTTCACCCACGCGAACGTCCACAGCATCGCGAGCGCCAGCGCCACCCGCACCGAACCCGTGTCCAGCGCCCCGGCCAGGCCCGCCATCCCCACGGCGTCCGCGATGTCCCGCAGGAACGGGACGATGAGGTAGGAGACGACGCCGATGACGATGGAGAGGCCGAACCACTGCGAGAAGCTCGCCACGAAGCCCCAGTACGGGCCGAGCGCGCGGCTCGCGAAGACGTAGCTGCCGCCGGCGCGCGGCATGGCGGAAGCAAGGATCGCGTAGGCGAGCCCGGCGAGGACGGCCGGAAGCGCGCCGAAGGCGAAGGCCGGGAGCACGTTCTCCGCGATCCCGGGCACGTTCCGCTGGATCATGACGGGGACCACGTTGATCCCGGCCCCCAGCATCGAGCAGATCCCCGTCGCCGCCAGACCCCATAGTCCGAGCTGGCGCGCGAGTCCCGTTCCGCCGGACCCCGGGGCCGCGGAGGTCCCTGCGTTCCCGTTCGCCCCCCTCACACTTCCTCCCCCGCGAGGAACATCCACGTCTCGACGGCCGTGTCCGGGTTGAGCGACATGCTCTCGATCCCCTCCTCCACGAGCCAGCGCGCCAGATCGGGGTGGTCCGACGGTCCCTGCCCGCAGATGCCGATGTACTTGCCCGCCGTCGCGCAGGCGCGGATCGCCATCGAGAGCGTCGCCTTCACCGCCGCGTCGCGCTCGTCGAAGATGTCGGCGATGAGCCCGGAGTCGCGGTCGAGGCCGAGGGTGAGCTGCGTCATGTCGTTCGACCCGATCGACATCCCGTCGAAGTGCTCGAGAAACTCGTCGGCGAGCAGGGCGTTCGAGGGAAGCTCGCACATCATGATGAGCTGCAGGCCGTCCTCCCCGCGGGCGAGGCCGTTCTCCGCCAGGAGGTCGACGACGGCCCGCGCCTCGGCCACGGTGCGGACGAAGGGGACCATCACCCACACGTTGTCCAGTCCGATCCGGCCGCGGACACGCCGCAGCGCCCGGCATTCGAGTTCGAAGGCGGGGCGAAAACTCTCCGAGACGTAGCGGGACGCGCCGCGGAAGCCGAGCATCGGGTTCTCCTCGTGGGGCTCGTAGCGGCGGCCGCCGATGAGGTCCGCGTATTCGTTCGACTTGAAGTCGGACAGGCGCACGATGACGGGCTCGGGGGCGAAGGCCGCGGCGATCGTGGCGATCCCCTCGGTCAGTTTCTCGACGTAAAACTCGACCGGGTCCGCGTAGCCGGCGTGCTGGAAACGGATTTCCCTCTGGAGTTCGTCCGGCAGGTCGTCGAAGTCGAGCAGCGCCTGGGGATGGACGCCGATCATGCGGTTGATGATGAACTCAAGCCGGGCGAGGCCGACGCCGGAGTTGGGGATGGAGGCGAAGTCGAACGCGCGGTCCGGGTTCCCCACGTTGAGCATGATCTTGAGCGGGATCTCCGGCATGGCGCCGAGCCGGATCTCTCCCTCCTCGAAGTCGAGCAGCCCTTCGTAGACGTAGCCCGCGTCGCCTTCTGCGCAGGACACCGTCACGTCTCCGGCCTCCGCAAGCTGCGCCGTCGCGTCGCCGCAGCCGACGACCGCGGGGATGCCGAGTTCCCGGGCGATGATCGCCGCGTGGCAGGTGCGGCCGCCGCGGTTCGTGACGATGGCGGCGGACTGCTTCATCATCGGTTCCCAGTCCGGGTCCGTCATGTCCGTCACGAGCACATCGCCGCGCCGGAAGCGCGCGATCTCCGAGGCGGACCCGATGACGCGCGCCGGGCCCCCGCCGATCCGGCCGCCGATGCTGCGCCCCTCGGCGAGCACCGGGCCCCGTTCCTTGAGCGTGAAGCGGGAGATGACGCCGCCGGAGCGGCTCTGCACGGTTTCCGGACGCGCCTGCAGGATCCGCAATGCGCCGTCGACGCCGTCGCGGGCCCACTCGATGTCCATGGGCCGCCCGTAGTGGTCCTCGATGAGGAGCGCCTGGCGAGCGAGTTCGTGCACCTCGTCGTCCGTCAGCGAGAAGCGGAGCCGGTCCTCCTCCGGGACCTCGACCGTGCGGACGGACGCGGCGTCTTCCCCGGCCGCCGCTCCCGATCCGGCCTCGGAGCCGGCCCCCGATCCGGCGTAGACGAGCTTGATCGCCTTGCCCCCCAGGTTCCGGCGCAGGATCGCATGGCGGCCGGCGCGCAGGGCGGGCTTGTAGACGTAGAACTCGTCGGGGTTCACGCCCCCCTGCACGACCGTTTCGCCGAGACCGTACGCGCTCGTGATGAACACCACATCCCGGAAGCCGGACTCGGTATCCAGCGTGAACATCACCCCGCTCGAGCCCCTGTCCGCGCGGGCCATGCGCTGGACGCCGACGGAGAGCGCCACGTCGCGGTGCGCGAACCCCTGGTGCACCCGGTAGGCGATCGCCCGGTCGCTGAACAGCGAGCCGTAGACGTGGTGGACCGCCCGCAGCACGGCGTCGACGCCGCGGACGTTGAGCAGCGTGTCCTGCTGCCCCGCGAAGGAGGCCTCGGGGAGATCCTCGGCCGTGGCCGAGGAGCGCACCGCGACGGAAATGTCGTCGTCGGACCCGTTGCCGTTCGCGCCGAGTTCGCGATAGGCGGTCCCGATTCGGGCGGCGAGTACCGGCGGGAGCGGCGTATCGGCGATCCAGCCCCGGATCTCGCGGCCCGCGCGGGCGAGCGCCCCGAGATCCTCGACGTCCAGCGCATCGAGTGCAGCGTGGATGCGTTCTCCGAGTTCGCCCGAGAGGAATTCGCGATACGCCCGGGCAGTGATCGCGAAGCCGCCGGGCACGTCCACTCCCGCTTTCGAGAGATGGGAGATCATCTCGCCGAGCGACGCGTTCTTCCCTCCGACGGATTCGAGATCGGTGAGTCCGATGGACTCGAATGGCGCGATATACCCGGACACGGCGACTCCCGAGCCTCGCGGCCCGTACGGTTGTGTCAGATGGATTGGAGCCGGAAAATCAGCGTACGATGACCCAGCGAACGGTTTTCTTCGTCTCTGACCACTCGGGCGTCACGGCCGAGACCCTCGGCCACAGCCTGATCGCGCAGTTCGACGCCCTCGACTTCACGAAAATCACCGTACCATTCGTCTCCACCGTCGACAAGGCGAAACGGGCCGCCAGGAACATCAACACCACGGCGCGCGTGCAGGGGTCGCCGCCCATCGTCTTCAGCACCCTCGTGAAGGAGGACGTGCGCGACACCGTCCGGGAAATCGTGGAGGAGACCGACGCCCTCTTCCTCGACTTCTTCGACTCCTTCCTCGGCCCGCTCGAGAAGGAGTTCGGCCACAAGTCGCAGCACGCCATGGGCGTGTCCCACGGTATCCAGAACTACCGGGAATACGACCGCCGCATCGAGGCGATGAACTTCGCGCTCTCTCACGACGACGGTTCGAACCCGCAGGGATACGACCGGGCCGATCTGGTGCTGGTCGGCGTGTCGAGATCGGGTAAGACCCCGACCTGCCTCTATCTCGCCCTTCAGTACGGCGTGTTCGCCGCGAACTACCCTCTCACGGGAAGCGATCTGGAGGAGCGGCGGATCCCGCCCCCTCTCTTCGACCACCGCGACAAGATCTACGGGCTCACGATCGAGCCCCAGCGCCTCGGGGAGTTGC
>VXMQ01000171.1 GCA_009841015.1 Candidatus Palauibacter denitrificans
GTCGACAACCTCGTGGGCATTACTCTCGGGACGGGGATCGGGGGCGGCATCGTACTCGACGGCGAACTTTACCACGGGGCCTCGGATGCGGCCGCGGAGATCGGGCACATGACGATCGACTCCACCGGGCGGAAGTGTGCGTGCGGCAGCTACGGGTGCCTCGAAGCCTACGCCTCCGGGCCGGCGATCGCGGCCCGCGCGGTGGAAGGACTGGAGGCGGGCGCCGAGAGCATGCTTCTGGATCTCGTGCATGGCGACCTGCGGGCGGTGACGGCCGAAGCCGTATCCGATGCCATCGTGGCGGGTGACCGGTATGCCGCTGACGTCATGCGGGAGACGGCCGGGTATCTGGGGACCGGCCTCGCGAACCTCATCAATATTCTCAACCCGGAGATGATCGTGGTTTCCGGGGGCGTGACGCGCGCGGGCAAGCACCTCTTCGATCCCCTGCGCCGCGAAGTCAGGAAGCGGGCGTTGCAGCCGGCGGCCGAGGCCTGCCGGATCGTGCGCACCGAACTCGGTGGTCTGGCGGGAGTCATCGGCGCCGCCGCCGTGTTCCGCGTCGCGCGGCTCGGACCCCTCTGAGCGCCCGGTGCCGCGCCTCGGCGTCGTGGGGACGATGGTGTGGGATACGATCCGCGCACGGGACGTCGGGCGGGAGGGCCCGGTCGAGGAATGGGGAGGGATCGCCTATGCGCTGGCCGCGGCCGATGCCGCTCTGGCGGCAGCCGGGGAAGGCTGGACCCTGTTTCCGATTCTCAAGGTCGGGAAGGACATGCGAGAGGCGGCGGATCTCTTCCTCGGGGGGCTCGAGCGAGTCGATTCCCTTGACGGCGTGTGGACCGTGACCGAACCGAACAACCGGGTCGAACTCGTCTACCTGGACGATGCGCGGCGCTCCGAGAAGCTCACCGGCGGGGTGCCGGGCTGGACCCGCGAGGAACTCGGGCCCCTCGCGCGCTCGTGTGACGCGATCTACGTGAATTTCATCGCGGGCTGGGAGGTCGACCTCCCGGCCGCCGCGGCCCTCCGGTCGGCGGCGGAGGGGCCCGTCTACGCGGATCTGCACTCGTTGATGCTCGGGGTGGGGATGGACGGCGTGCGCTCTCCGCGCCCGCTCGAAGACTGGCGCGCCTGGCTCTCCTGTTTCGATGTCGTGCAACTGAACGAGGAGGAACTCGGCACGCTGGCGTCGGGCTGGGAAGATCCCTGGGCGCTCGCCGCGGACGTAGTGGGCCCGGTCACGCGCGGCCTCCTGGTCACGCTCGGCGAGCGCGGCGCCGCCTGGGTCGCGACCCGCAGCTTCTGGAAGGCCCCGACGGAGCTGCGCTCTCCACCCGGCGCCGTGGCGCCCGCGGAAGCGCTCGTGAGCGGAAAAGTGGAACCCGAGGTCCCCGTATCGGGGGGCGACCCGACCGGCTGCGGCGACGTGTGGGGCGCGACCTGCTTCGCGACGATGCTGAGCGGCGAGAATCTCGAGTCGTCCGTCAGGGCGGCCACGCGGGCGGCGCAACGGAACGCCGGATTCCGCGGCGCATCCGGGCTCGGCGAATACCTGCGCTCGGAGACCGGCGTCCTGACCCGCGGCGCGGGAAGCCAGGTGCGGGGTTCGGCGTGAGCCGGGTCGTCCGCGTCCCCGAGCGTCTGGATGAGTCGTCCTTCGAGACGCTCGTCCGGCGCGTCCGCTCGGAGGGCAATCCGAACGCGCGTCTGCTGCTCGATGCCCGCTCCGTCGGCTGGGTCTCGCCGTACGGGCTCATCGGCCTGCTTGCGGTCGGTCAGGAGGCGCGCCTGCGCACGGGGCTGCCTCCGCTGGTCGAGCCTCCGCGGGATACCGAGGTCCGCTCGTATATCAACCGCATGCGTTTCTGGCCCGCCGCAGCCCAGGTGTTCGACCTGAAGCGGCTGCCGAAGCCGTCTCTCGAGATCTCCGACGCACTCATTGAAGTCGCGACGATCCGCTCCCACGAGGATGTCCACTCGGTCGTGGAAGGTGTGCGGGACCGCGCCCAGCGCATCCTGCACGACCGGCTTGGCTATCCCCGGCCGGCCGTGATCCACTTCTCCGTCATGCTGTCGGAAGTGTGCCAGAACATCCTCGAGCACGCCGATTCAATCGGCTGGGTGTGTGCACAGCGGTACCGGTGGCGGCGGCGTCTCGGCCGCGATGTCGTCGTGCTCGCCGTGATGGATGTGGGTGTCGGTTTCGAGGGCTCCCTGGGTGCCGAACATGCGCGCCGGTACGGGGAGCGGTGGTCGGCGGCCGCGGCGCTGGAGGCGGCCTTCCTGCACGGCGAGTCGCGCTTCCCGGATCCCGGTCGCGGCCAGGGCCTGCAGGCGATCCGCAGCCAGATCGTCAAGTGGAACGGAGCCATCCGCATCCGAAGCGGCGATGCGAGTATCGCGAGGGTGCCGGACTGGGACGAAGGCGAGCCGCTCAGCAGGGACCTGCCCCGTTTTCCGGGCGCTCAGGTGCTGATCGTCCTGCCCGAGCGGGTCGAGAGAGAAAGGACGTGACCGCGTGAGACCGGCGGTCGCTCACACGACGCTGTTCAGCTACCTGGTGACGCGTCCCACCGGCCGGACCGTGCGGGCGACGGTCGAACGCCAGATCGCCGATGCGGACTGCACGGTCCTCGCGGTACTCGACCTGCGCCACGTCCCCGTGATCGACTTCTCGTGCGCGGACGAGATCGTCGCGAAGCTCGTCCTGCTCGCGTCCGATGCCTCCACGCGCCGTTCCTTCATCCTCTTCCGCGGGATCGCGGAACACCACCTCGGGCCGATCGACTCGGTCCTCCGGCACCGGGGGCTCGCGGCTGCGGCCGAGACTGCCGAAGGGGAGCCGCTGCTGATGGGCGCGCTTGATCCCGGCGCCACCGCGGTGTGGCGCGAGGTCTGGAGCCTCGGCCGCACGGGGGCGTCTCCGCTCGCCGACCGGCTCGAACTCCCTCTCGACCGGGTACGCGGGCTGCTCGATGACCTTGTCGCAAGAGCGCTCGTGATTCGCGACGGCGAGCGCTACGTTTCGCTTCGCCACGCGCTGCTCCACGCGGGACCGCCATCCCCCGCTCGCACCGACCGCCCGGACCGGTGAGCCTTCGGCGCCGCGCCGGAATCGTGCTCGCGGCCGGCCTCGCGATCATGGGGGTTCTCACGACGTTTGCGTGGTTCCAACTGCAGCGATCCATGCAGCCGAGATCCGGCCGGCACGTCCTCCCGGGGCTGACAGCGCCCGTCGCGGTCACGTTCGATGAGTGGGCGATTCCCTCGATCTCCGCCGGGACCGAACTCGACGTCGTGCGTGTTCAGGGCTTCCTGCACGCCTCCGACCGGTTGTGGCAGATGGAGCTCTTCCAGCGGGTCGCGCGCGGACGTCTGGCCGAGCTCTTCGGCCCGGCCGCCGTCAACGCGGACCGCCTCATGCGTACGCTGGACATCTGGTCGGCGGCGGGCCGCGAACTCGATGACGTGTCGGAGACGGAGCGGGCTCTCCTCGAGGCGTACGCGGAGGGTGTCAACGCCCGCATCGCGAGCTGGCGGGGCCCCTGGCCCCCGGAGTTCCTCATCCTCGGCATCGAACCACAGCCGTGGAGCCCGCGGGCGTCCGTCTCGATCGGCCGCATCATGTCGCTGGATCTCTCCGACTGGCGGGAGGAACTCGACAGGATGACCGCGCTCGCGACGCTCGACGCGGAGCACCGGAGGGCGCTGGGGGCCGGATACCCGGCCTGGGGGCCCACCATCCTCCAGGACACGCTCCCGACCGGCACTCCGCCACCCCGCCTCGCCTCTGCGGAGACTCCGATTCCAGCGGGTCCGAACCCCGCCGCTTCGTCTCCCGCGGTTTCGTCCCCCGACCCTCTGATCTTTCTCTCCCGCTTCGGCTTCCACGCCTCGAACTCGTGGGCGTTGGCGGGGTCGCGCACCGCGGATGGCGCTCCACTGCTCGCGAACGACATGCACCTCGCCCTCCGGGCACCCTCCACCTGGTACCTGAACTCCATCGCGGCCGAGGATTCGAACCTCGCCGTCGCGGGCCTCTCGATCCCGGGAACCCCCGGCGTCATCGTCGGACTCAACCGGCATGTCGCATGGTCGTTCACGAACGCGGAGGTCGATGACGCGGACTTCGTCGTCGAAGGCATCAACCTCGACGGGTCGATGTATCGCGACTCCGACGACTGGCGACCCTTCGAGACCCGGACGGAGGAGATTATCGTGCGGGGGCGCGGCGAGCCGGAGACCTGGGTCGTGCGTTCGACCGCGCGCGGCCCGGTGATCACGGACGTCGTACCGGCCGGGGGACTCACGCTGTCGCTCCTGTGGACGGGACTCGAACCCGGGGGTCCCTTCGCGGCCCTTCTCGAGATGAACCGGGCCTCCGACGCGGACGCGTTCGTGACGGCGGTGGCGCACTTTCGTTCGCCTCATCAGAACGTCATCTATGCGGCGTCGAGCGGAGAAATCGGCTATCGCCTGGCGGGGTCAGTGCCCCTGCGTCCGGCTGGAGAGGGCGCCTCTCCGATCTCCTTCGAACGGCTGCCCGAGGGCTGGCCGGGCTTCTGGCCGCCGGAAGCGATGCCGGCGCTGCGAGATCCGGAACAGGGATATCTCGTCAGCGCGAACAACCTCCAGGCGAGAACCCTGTTCGGACGCGTGGGCGTCTACTATCCGCCGCCGTTCCGGGCCCGGCGCATCGATGACCTCGTGTCTCGGGCGTCGGGCTGGACGGTGGAGGACATGCGCGAGGTGCAACTGGATAGCCACAGCCTCTGGGCCGAACGCTACCGGCCGCGCGCCGTCCGGGCCGCTCGGCGCGCCGGCCTCGATTCGCTCGCGCTCCTGCTCGAGCGCTGGGATCTGCGCACCGAGACGGAGTCCCGGGGCGCCGCGCCCTTCTTCACATGGCTCTACCGCCTTCGCGAACTCATCGTCGCCGACGAGTTCGACGACGGCGACGGGTGGTTCCCCGATCTCGCGTTCATGGAGATCGTGGAGACAGGCGACAGCGCCTGGATCGACGATGCGCGCACGCCCGAGGTCGAGCGCCTCGAGGGGCTGGAGGAAGAGGCGGCGCGCACTGCGGCGGTCGTGTCCGGAAGCTCGTGGGGAGAGGTCCACCGCGAGCGGTCGGCCCACCCGCTCGGGACCGTGCCGTGGCTTGACCGCCTGTTCGGTTTCCACGTCGGACCCTATCCGTCGCGCGGCGGGCCCCATACGGTTCGCCCCGACGCTCCGTCGCTGAGATCGCGTCTCGACTCCACCGCGTGGAAATCCCCGGTCGTGAGCGAGGCGGGTCCCAGCTCGAGATTCGTCGCTCGCGCCGCGCCCTCGGACATGGCGGGCTACTTCCTGCTGCCCACGGGTCAGGCCGGGAACCCGCTCGATCCGCACTATCGCGACATGGGAGCCGTGTGGACGGGGAGTCCGCTCATCGAACTCCGCCCGGGCCGACCGCCCGCAAACGCGGAAAGCGAACTCCTTTTTCTGCCCGGCTCTCGTTGACCGCCGGACGGCGGAATCCTACCTTCCCTCAAGCCCTCAGGAACGTCGACTTCGAGGTGTCCGCAGGGCACGAAAGCGCTCCCCGACCCGCGCCAGGATCCAGACGATTTGAGCACCGCCACCGTTGAGAGCACGCTCGACGAGATCGAGAGAGTCCTCGACGACATCCGTCCCGCGGTGCGCTCGGATGGAGGGGACATTCAGCTCGTTTCGTTCGACCCGGAGAGCGGACGCGTGGCGGTCCGGCTCGTGGGCGCCTGCTACGACTGTCCCATGTCGACCGCTACGCTTCGTGCCGGGATCGAACAGCACCTCTGCCACGCGCTCCCAGTGGTCCATTCCGTCGAGGCCGTCGCGTAGTCGCGCGCCAACCCGTGTCCGACACACCGACCCCCGGCCCCCGGCCGCTTCCGATCATGGACCCCGTGCCAAAGCGTCCCGGGCCGCCGCCAAGGGGGGACGACAGGGAAGCGGCAAGACGCCACCCCTCGCAAGCGCCACCCATGCCGGGCGTGGGTCGCGTCGTGGCGGTGAGTTCCGGTAAGGGCGGCGTCGGAAAGTCCACCATCTCGACGAACCTTGCCGCAACCTGGACCCGGGAGGGCCATCGCGTCGGACTGCTCGATGCCGACATCTACGGCCCGGACATTCCGACGATGTTCGGCATCCAGGAGAAGCCCCGGATCGACCGCGAGGAGGTCGTACCCCTGGAGGCTCACGGCGTGAAGCTCATGAGCATCGGTTTCCTCATCGAGGAGGACGCCCCGGCGATCTGGCGCGGGCCGATCATCATGGGGGTCATCCGCCAGTTTCTCCAGCAGGTCGCATGGGGGGAACTCGACTACCTGGTGATCGATCTGCCGCCGGGCACGGGCGACGCGCAGTTGTCGCTGTGTCAACTCGTACGGGTCGACGGAGCGGTCATGGTGACCACGCCCCAGGACGTGGCGGTCGGGGGCGTGCTGCGCGGGATCCGGATGTTCGAGAAGCTCGAGGTGCCGGTCCTCGGCATCGTCGAGAACATGCGCGGCTTCGCGTGTCCCGGGTGTGGCGAGACGCACGACATCTTCGGTGCCGGGGGTGGCGAGCGGCTCGCTGGCTCGATCGACCTGCCCTTCCTGGGCGCCGTGCCGCTCGGCGTGGCCGTTCGCGAGGAGAGTGATCGAGGGATCCCGACATCGATCGGAAGACCGGCTGCACCTGAAGCCCGGGCCTTTGCACGGATCGCGTCCGCGACCGTCACCCGGCTGGAGGCCGTGGAAGCCTTACGGGAGGAGGCTGCCAGCTAGCCGTGCTCCACGGTGACGGAACCGAGACCGGCCACCACCGTGACCTCCAGCCGTATGCGTGCCGTCTCCCAGTTCGGACTCAACCAGTAGTCTCCCACCTTCTCGAAGTTCGCCGCGCTCAGGGAGGCGAGTCCGCTGCGCCGCACGCGCACGCCGACATGCGCGGGAACCCGCATCACGAGTTCTCCCAACCCCATCCTGATCTCGGCCTCGGCGCTCGATCGCCAGGATCCCGAGAAGTCCAGGACGACATCACCTACGAAACCGTAGAACTCCAGGCGCCGGAAGCGGGCGTTGCCGAGATTCTCGGCCATGAAGGCCGCGGCGCCCGACTTGATGGACAGCAACTCCATCGCCGCGCGATTATCGCTGGCGAAACCGATCTCGACGTCGCCGGCGCCGGTGATGAGTTCAAGCGCCGTGAGGTGGGCGCCGCCGAGGTCGAGGCGCGCTCGCCCGGCGCCGATCCCCAGCCGCAGATCCGTGGGCACCGAGGAGTTCAGCGACAGATCCAGCCTCCCGGCCGCGTCCGCATCGCGAGGAAGATCCTCGAGTTCGAACTCCGGGTCGCCGAACCGCGTCGCATCGTCGGCATCGCGCCGGTCCTCCGGGGACGAAGACGTAGTCAGCCGAAGGTGCCCCGTTCGCCCCGCGCGACGCCATTCGCGACGGGGCAGGGAACGTTCGGCGTCGTAACGGAGCCGGACATCGTAGAGCAGTTGCGTCTCCGAGGCGGATACGTCGAGCCGTCCGCCCGCGTACATCAGTTCAACTTGTAGCGCTGCCAGGTCGCCGAGCGGTCGCGCCGCGCGAAAATCCCGCCACTCCTGCGCCCGGGCCGGCGTCAGCCCGCCGCTGAGCGCCAGCGAAACGAGCAGGCCCGGCAGCGTCCACGCGGCAGGGCCCCTGGCTCTCGGTGCCAGGGCTATGCGGGCATCAGGCATCGTCCACGGGGGCGGAGGGCGGATCGGTTCCGGCTCCCGGCGACGCGCCCTCTCCGGTGGCGGTGTCCGCGGACCAGTCGATCACGACGCTCCGTCCGCCGGCGCGCGTGAGCAGTACACCGCCGAAACCGGCCGTGACGACGACCCAGGTGGCGACGCCGGCCACGAAGAGGATCAGGCCGCGCACGAAATCCGCCGCGCCGCCGAACACCCACAGGGCGGCGCCGGCTGCGAAGGGGAGCATCAGAAGCGCGATTCCGCTGACGACGTAGTAGTAGGAGTTCGAGCGGCGGAGTCTCTCCAGCCATTCGGAGCGGAAGCGGCGTCGGGCGAAGATCTCGCCGCCGGCGTGCGCCGCCGCGAGATATCCGAAGAGGCCGGCGAGCCCTGCGGCGAGCAGGAAGAAGGGAATGACCAGCCAGGTGATGACCAGCACGGCGAGGACGAGGAGCACGGGAAGGAACAGCACCTCCCCGGCGAGGCCCATCGCAAACGAGCGCGCGAACTCCAGCCGAACCGTATCCGAGACGGTTTCCAGTCGGCGGCGCCCGAAATACACGAACAGCAAGCCGAGCGCGGCGAGGACCATGAACGCGCAACCCGCGGCGATCACGCCCTCGGCTGCGCGTCCGAAGTTGCGCGCGAGACGCAACCCGAGGCCCGGCTGTGCGGGCCGCATCTGCATCGGGGCTTCGAACGACTCGACGCGCTGCACCGACGGAGCGTCCGTCGCCGCCCGCGTGGGGGGGGGCGGAGGTGCCAACCGAATGTCCGAGAGGATCTCGCCCTCGACTCCCGGCGCAGCTTCGCCGAAGTCGACCTCGCCTCCCACCTGAAGCACATCGCCTCGCACGCGCGCGCTGCCTTCCAGCACGAGCGCACCGTCCAGGACGAGAATGTCGCCCTCGACATCGCCTTCGAGTCTCAGTGTGCCGTCGAGAATGGCGACGTCTCCCGGGATCGTGGCCTCGGCGGGAACCTCATAGTCGCCGTGGACGATCATGGCCAGCCGATCCTCGATGAATCGGCCGGAGTCGCCCAGCCGGCCGAGCGCGTCGCGCAGCCGACCCAGTTCGCCGGTGACGTCAAAGCCAAGTCCGCCGGGGACGATCTGCATGGGTCGGGGCTGACCGGCGACATCCCGCGCCGGCTCGCCCGCCGGAAGGGCGGGTGCGGCGCCGACCGGCGACGGCGCGGCGAGCCCGAGAATTACGTCGATACGACCGGCAAGGGCCCGGGCCGCATCCCGGTCGGCGGCCTCCTCCGACGCTGTCCACTCCTCCAGGAACTGTCGGAATTCCACCAGACCGCCGCGCACCGAGGAAACATCCTCTCCCGCGTGTTCGCGGAGGAAATCACGCCAGGCGCTCTCCAGTCCTCCACGCGCCGCATAGGACCCGATCCCGATTCCGTCCACCTCGACGGCCTCGGCCTCAAAACGAAGTCGATGCTCGGTTCCGCCCTCCAGTTCGAACCACAATTCGGCCCGACCGGCGGCCGAGAGCGTGATCGCGGCGTCGGCGATGCCGACCTCCTGCGCGCTGACGGGAAGCGCGACCGCGAGAGAGGCGAGGAACGCCAGCGCCCGGGTCATGCCGCCCTCTCGATGCGAACGCGTTGTGGGAGCGGCTGACGGAACAGCCTGGCCATGCACCAGAGAGAAGCGAGCCCGACAAGACTCGCCAGCGCCAGGCTGCCGAGTGCGGCGGCCGGGCTGATCCGGTCGGCGATCGATCCGCCCACGTCCACGACTCCCAGACGGTACGCCAGGCGGCCCGCCGCGAGCATGGCGTCGACAAGCACGGTTCGCGCGCCGCTGAAGGCAACGGCGAGGAGCTGACTGGGTGCCAGACCCTGAGCGCCGAACAGCCACGTCGCGGTGCCTCCCGACACGGTCAGCATGGCCGCACCCGCCGTGGCCAGCGCCGCCCGCCGCCGCCGTGCGAAGCGCAGGAGGCGCTCGGGCCACGGGACCGGCAGTCGCACGCGGGCCATCACGGCCGAAGCGAACGCCGGGGCCGGAGACCAGGTTCGGAGTCCCGAGAGCGCGCGGTCGAGCGCCGGGTGGGGCAGGTCGACGTGCGCCAGGACGTCGCTCGCGAAGGAAGGCGCGGGGGCCCACTCGGGCAACGCCGCCAGCCGGCGATCGAGCGCGGCGCCCTCGAAGTCGACCCGCCGGGCGACGCCGTCCGCAAATCCGTCGGAGGGCCGATGCGGGGCCAGACCCTCGAGAAACGAGATGACGGCTCGCAGCGTCTCCACTTCCTTCCGGCACGCGGCGCACGCCGCCAGGTGGTCGGCCGTCGTCCCGCGGGGGGGCGACGCCGACCTCCGGCTGGCGAATCGCTCGATTTCCTCAGGTGTAAGATGCGACAAGTTCACTCCTGTTCTCCCCTGAAGGCGCTGGCAACCCGCGGAAAAAGCGGTCGCGGGCCGCTACGGCTCCGTCAGATGTACGAGAGCGGCCTTCAATTCGTTTCTCGCCCGGTGGATGTAGGTCTTCACCGTCCCGAGCGGGATCTCCATCACCTGCGCGATCTCATCGTACGCGTACCCCTCGATGTGCCGCAGGAGGATGGCGGTTCGGTATTCGGGTCGCAGCTGCCCGATGGCCGCCTCGATCTCGGATCCGAGTTCGCGGGCCTCGAGGAGTTCATCGGGTCGTTCGTCACCCGAGACCAGCGTGATTTCCGTCGCGGCCTGGCGGTCCGGGGTCACGGCGTCCGGCGCCCCGTGCATGGAAACGACATCGAGTTCCTTCTTGCGCAGGTGATCTATCGTGAGGTTGTATCCGATCTTGAAGAGCCAGGAGGAAAACTTGTAGGAGGGGTCGTACCGGCGGAGATTGTTCAGCGTGCGGACGAACGTTTCCTGGGCCAGGTCCTCCGCCAGTTCACGGTCCCGTACCATCCGGAAGATGAGAGAGAAGACCGGACGTTCGAACCGGAGCACGATCTCGCGTGCGGCCCGCTCGTCGCCGCGGAGGCTCATCTCCACCAGCGTTTGCTCGCTGTGATCCGAGTAGTTCACTCGATGCTGCCCCTCCGGGTCGCGGCGGCGGGCCGGCGACGGCCGGTTCGCCGCCGCGACCGGCGCTTTACGCCGGGTTCCGGCCCACCCTACACCGCTCCGCGACCAATATGCGCACCGAGGGCCGTCATCTGCATGCGTCGACTCCGTCTCGGCGCGGACGCAGGGTCTTGCCAAGGGCTGCTAGCTCTGGCAGCCGGCACAGAAGAATGAGCTCCGTCCGGCCTGCACGATCCGGCGGATCGATCGGGCGCAAGCGGGGCACGCGACTCCCTCGCGCTGGTAGACGTCCAGCCGCGTCTGAAAGGAACCCGAGCGGCCGTTGACGGCGCGATAGTCCCGCAGCGTCGTACCCGCGCTCTCCAGCGCTTCGCGCAGGACAGCCCTCACGGCGCGATGCAACTGCCGGACCTCCACCGCGTCGAGCGAGCCGGCCGGTCGGCGCGGGTCGATCCCCGCGCGGTACAACGCCTCGCTCGCATAGATGTTCCCCACACCCGCGACGCGTCGCTGGTCCAGCAGCACGTTCTTGATCGGCGCCCGTAGCGGCGCGACGATGCAAGCCAGGCGGGCGGCGGTGAACGTTCGACCGAGGGGCTCCGGTCCGAGCGCGGCCTCCCGCGTCTTCCACGCCTCGGGCGTCAGCAGGTCGAAGCCGCCCAGGCGGCGGACATCATCGTAGAAGAGCGTCCGGCCATCGTCGAGTTCGAGGTCGAGACCCGGGTGCCGGAAGTCCGGGGAGGCCGGACGTTCCGGGGCGAGCGCGAAACGGCCGGTCATGCGGACCTGGACGCGCATCAACCGCTCTACCGGACCGTCGATGCCGTCCGCCGCGTGGAGCGGGAAGAGGAGGTACTTGGCACGGCGGTCCGCGTCTCCGAAGGTGCGCCCGAGCACGGCGCGGGAAAACGACCGGGCCGAAAGCCCTCCGAGGATCAGGTCGTCGTGGTGGACCCGGGTGTGGCGGATACGTCGGCCGCGGAGGAGCGGGGCGAGGTCCCGCCGCATCGTCTCGACCTCGGGAAGTTCCGGCACGACACTAGCCGCCGGAGATCGTCCCGGAGGGATGGATTCTCGCCGACTCGTCCGCCCGGAGCCGACCGGGGTCCAATTCGTGCCAGCCGATGTCGGACCGCGAATGAGCGCCATCGAATCGAATCCGGGCCACGGCTTCGCGACTGCGCCGCGCCGCTTCTTCGAGGGTCCCGCCGAACCCGGTGATTCCGAGTACCCGTCCTCCGGCAGTGACCAGCCGCCCCTCCTTCATCGCGGTCCCCGCGTGAAACACCCTTACCTCGGCGGGGTCGAAGACCGGAATCTCGATCGGCCGCCCGGAATCCGAGCTTTCCGGATATCCGGCGCTCGCCATGACGGTGACGAGCGCGTATCCGGGAGCGGCTCCGGGGCGCCAGCCGGCGAGCGAGTCGCCGTGCGCGACCCGCAGCATCGGCTCGAGCAGGTTCGAACGCGTGAGCGGGAGTACGACCTGCGTCTCCGGATCTCCCATCCGACAGTTGAACTCGACGACGCGCGGCCCCCTGGCGGTCAGCATGAGCCCCGCGTAGAGGAAGCCGCGATAGGGGGCGCCGGACTCCGCCATCGCGTCGAGAACGGGTTGCGCGATCTCGCGCCGCACGTCGTCGATGAAGTCCGGATCCGCCGGCGCCGCGGGGGAATAGGCCCCCATGCCGCCGGTGTTCAGGCCGCGGTCGCCTTCTCCGACCCGTTTGTAGTCGCGGGATGTGAGCAGGGGGACGGCACGTTCCCCGTCCGCAAGGAAAAACACGGAAAGCTCCACGCCGCGCATGAACTCCTCGATCACGACGCGCCCGCCCGCGTCCCCGAACTTGCGGTCGACCATGATCTCCTCGATCGCCGTCCGGGCTTCCCCGCGCGTTTCGCAGACGATCGCGCCCTTGCCGGCCGCGAGACCGGAGGCCTTGACGACGAGGGGTTCTTCGTGGCTCGCGATGTAGTCCAGCGCCGCCGCGGCATCGTCGAACGTCTCGTGATCCGCCGTCGGCACGCCGCAGTCGCGCATCAGTTGTTTCGCGAACGCCTTGGAAGCTTCGAGGCGGGCTCCCGCCCGGTCAGGTCCGAAGACAGGCAGGCCGGCGTCGGCGAAGCGGTCGGCGATGCCCGCCGCGAGAGGAGCTTCGGGGCCGACGACGGTGAGGTCGATGCGCCGCGCCGCCGCGAAGTCGAGCAGGCCTGCCGTGTCTCCGGCCGCGATATCGACGAGTTCCGCCGCGCCGAGCATGCCCGGGTTGCCGGGGGCCGCGTAAATCGTGGCGTCCGGCGCGTCGCGGCGGAGGCAGTCCGCGAAGGCATGCTCACGGCCGCCGCTGCCGATGATGAGGAGGTTCATGGCGGCAGGATGACGCGCCGGCCGCCCCCCGGCAACGGCTGGCAGCCCGGCGAGGCTCCTGGGTGCCGCTAGTCTTCCGTACGCCCCCTGAAGGCGCCGGTCAGCCGATCGCGCAATCGGTCCACCGCCGCGTCGACCTCGTCGAAGAGTTCGCGCGCGCCGTCCTGATAGCCCTTCGCTGCCTCGCGAAGATCCTCGCGATACGGGCGGTCGTCCTTCTCATCCCTGTGCTGGTACTCGCCCGCCAGGATGCGGTCGTACTCACCGCTCTCGATCCAGTCGCGCAGTTCGGCCACGCGGATGACGGCGAACGGATGGGTCTGGCCGAGCACGTTGAGCACCTTGTAGACGGCGTCGAGGAGATCGCCGCCCGCCCTGTACTCGTCGGACTGCGCGATGAACTCGTCGAGGTCGAGAGAGACGCCCCGGCCGCCGCCCGCCAGCTGCATCAGCGCGGACATCGCGACCTGCGGATCCTGCACCGCGAGGAGCCCGGCGCGGTCCGACGAGAGTTCGCTCTTCCGATACCACTCCATGAGGCCCATGTAGATCGGCAGAAGCGCAAGGCCGGCGAATGAGTAGCGGAGAGCGACCAGGTTGAGAACCAGGATCAGCATGGTCCGGTATAGCACATGCCCGGATACGATGTGTCCGACTTCGTGGCCGAGGACGGCCTCGACCTCGTCCTCCGACAGGATCTCGAGCATTGAGGAATTGAGGACGATGAACGGCTCGCCGAAGCCCACCGCTCCCGCGTTCACCAGGTGCGTCTGCGAGATGTAGCATTCCGGCGGGTTCTCCACGTCGAGCACCTCGCACACGCGCGCCAGGCGCGCGTGGACCCACGCGTACTGCCGCTCGGACGTACGCACGGCGTTGGCCTTGAAGGCGAGCCGGATCGCGCGCTCACCGAACAGAGCAAAGATCTTGCGCAGGAGGAGATCGAACCCCGGGATCTTGCGCAGCGTATTCAGCGCTGCCCGATCCGCCGGGTGTTCCCACGAGATCGCGGCGATCTGTGTGAGGATCCGCCTCTGGTGTTCGTCGCCTGCCGCCATCAATCACCCCCTGCGCGTCAAGTCGCGCCCGTGTGAGCCGGCCGATTCGCGGGGCCGGCTTCCGCGCTCCCGGCTCTACGTCCGGCCCCGATTCCCTGTTTCAACTTCCGGACGGCCGCAACCCCGCCGCTCAGAGACGGGCAAGGGCCTGCTCGATGTCCTCCGCGAGATCGTCGCCATCCTCCACGCCCACCGACAGTCGGACGAGTCCCGGCCCCAGTCCGATCTCCCGCTTCTTTTCGTCGGGTACCGAGGCGTGGGTCATCGTAAAGGGGACGCACACGAGACTCTCGACCCCGCCGAGACTCTCGGCCAGCTGGAACACCTGCGTCGATCCGGCGAACCGGTTGGCCCGGTCTTCCGTACCCAGGTCGAAGCTCACCATGGAGCCGAAGTCGCGCATCTGACGCCTGGCCAGGGCATGTTGCGGATGGTTCTCGAGGCCGGGGTAGCGAACGGATTCAACTTCGCTGTGCCTCCGCAGGACGTCGACGACCTGCCGCGCGTTCCGGCAGTGGGCCGGCATGCGCAGGTGCAGCGTCTTCGTGCCGCGGAGGACGAGCCAGCAGTCGAAGGGGCCCGGGACGGCTCCGCTCGTCTTCTGCTGAAAGTGAAACCCTTCGGCGAGTTCGCCGGAGTTCGTGAGCAGGGCGCCACCGATCATGTCGCTGTGGCCGTTGAGGAACTTCGTCGTCGAGTGCATCACGACATCCGCGCCATCGTCGAGCGGGCGCTGGAGAAAGGGCGTCGCAAAGGTGTTGTCGACGGACAATACGGCGCCCGCGTCGCGGGCGATGGCGGCGCACGCCGCGATGTCCGTGATCGTCATCGTCGGGTTGCTCGGCGTTTCGACGTGGATGAGGCGCGTCTCCGGGCGGATCGCGGCGCGCACCTGATCGAGATCTCCCGTGTTCACGAAATCGAAGTCGACGCCGAACCGCTCCCACACGTGTCGCAGCATGCGATCGACGCCCCCGTAGACGTCCGCGCCGCAGATGAGGTGGTCGCCCGCGTTGAGCACCGTCTTGACGATCGCTTCCGTCGCGGCGAGACCCGAGGAGAACGCCGCGCCGTACCGCCCGTTCTCGAGAGCGGCCAGATTCGCCTGGAGGGCTTCGCGCGTGGGGTTCCTGACCCGCGCGTAGTCGTAGCCCTCGCGCGGCGCGCCGACGGCGTCCTGCACGTACGTCGACGTCTGGAAGATCGGCATCATGATCGCCCCGGTCACGGGATCGGGGCGCTGCCCGGCGTGGATGGCCCGGGTTCCGAACCGTTGGGCGGCTGGGTCCACGTCTTCATCTCCGGCTCGGGTAGAGGCAGACGACGCGTGGCACGACGCATCGTGGGTCGAGCGCGCAAGATATTCCCGCCGTGAAGGCAGGGCGACCGGAGGGACCGCCGCAAGCCGCGCGGACGCCCAACCATTAAGATCCCGCGTCCATCTCACGGTCGGTGGAGAACAACGTGTCAAGGTCACTCATCGTTTCTGCTTCGGGCATTCGCGGCATCGTGGGGCGCGGGCTCACGCCCGACATCGCGGCCCGCTACGGCGCCGCGTTCGCCAGCCACATCGCCGGCGCGGCTCCGGGCCGGGGGCGTGTGCTGATCGGCCGCGACAGCCGCGTCTCCGGGCCCGCGCTGCTCGACGCGGTGTCGGCGGGCGTCCGGGCCGCGGGGCTGGACGCGTGCGACCTCGGGATCGTGGCCACGCCCACGGGTCTCCTCGCCGTGGCGGAGGACGAGGCCGCGATCGGCGGACTCCTCGTTACCGCCTCCCACAACCCGGCGCCATGGAACGGGCTCAAGCTGGTGGCGGGCGAGGGGCGATTTCTCTCACCGGCCGCCGGACGCGACGTCCAGCGACGGTTCGAGGGAGAAATCGAGTACGTGGGGTCTGCGAGCATGGGAGACAGAAGCGCGCGGGACGGCGCCGGCCGTGCCCACATCGAGCGGATTCTGTCGCTGCCGATCATCGACCGCGAACTCATCGCTTCGAACGCCTTCCACGTCGCACTCGACTGCGTGCGCGGCGCCGGAGGGCCGATCATGCTCCCGCTGCTCGAGCGTCTCGGCTGCCGGGTGAGCGGGTTCGATCTCGAACCCGACGGCCGTTTTCCCCGTCCTCCCGAGCCGCTGGTCGAGAACCTCGGAACGCTCGCCGCGTGCGTCACGGAGGTAGGCGCGGACATCGGCTTCGCCGTCGACCCCGATGTCGACCGGCTGGCTCTGGTGGACGAGCACGGGCGTCCGGTGGGCGAGGATTGGACGCTCGCGCTGGCCGTCGAACTCGTCGCGGCCCGCGAACCCGCGCCCGTCGTGACGAACCTCTCCGCGAGCCGCCTGATTCAGGACGCGGCCGATCGCGCCGGCGTACCGCTGCTCCGCACGCCGGTGGCGGAGGCCAACGTCGTCGCCCGCATGCTCGAGGCGGGTAGTTCGATCGGGGGAGAGGGGAACGGCGGCGTGATCTACGGGGGGCTGCACCTCACGCGAGACGCTCCGCTGGCCGCCGCGCTGATCCTGCAGTTTCTCGCGGAGAGCGGTTCGACCCTCGGGGCCGCGGTCGACGAGCGACCTTCGTACCGGATCGTGAAGCGAACGATCTCGCGGGAAGGACTGGGCATCGAGGAGGCGCTCGCCGCGATCGCGGCCGCGGCCCCGTCGGGAGCGGCCGTGGACCGGCAGGACGGGATCCGGCTCGAGTGGCCGGATGGGTCGTGGATTCACGCCCGGCCGTCCGGGACCGAACCGATCTTCCGCATCATGGCGGAAGCGACCGGCGAAGTACTTGCGGACGAGCGCGCGGACTGGGTCGACGCCCTCGTGCGGCGCGCGGTCTGAGCGGCGGATGTGCGGGATCGTCGGCTACGTCGGGGGGGAGGAGGCGGCCCCCCTTCTGCTGAACGGGCTCCGCCGCCTCGAGTACCGCGGGTACGACTCGGCGGGCCTCGCCGTGCACAGCGGCTCGGAGCTCGGCCTCCTCAAGTGCGCGGGCCGCGTCGACGACCTGGCGGACCGGCTCGCCGAGGCCCCGCTCTCGGGAACGGCCGGAATCGCTCACACCCGCTGGGCGACGCACGGCCCGCCCACCCGCGCCAATGCCCACCCGCTCACGGGCGACCGGGACGAGGTGGCGCTGGTGCACAACGGCGTGATCGAGAACTGCGATGCACTGCGAACGAAGCTCTCCGAACTCGGGCATCGCTTCACGTCGGAGACCGATACCGAGGTCGTCGCCCACCTGGTCGAGGAAGCGTTCGACGGGAACCTCGAGCGCGCCGTCGCCGCCGCGCTGACCCAGGTGGAGGGCACCCTGGGGCTTGCCGTCGTGAGCGTGCATGACCCGGCCCGGATCGTCGTCGCACGCCGCGGCGCGCCGCTGCTGCTCGGGATCGGAGGGCCGGACGAAGAAGCGACCTGGGTGGCTTCGGATGTGGCGGCGGTCCTCGAACACACCCGTGACATCGTGTATCTGGAGGACGACGAAATGGCCGTCCTGACCCCTTCAGGGCACCGCACCGTCGACCTCGGGAAAGACCGCGGCCACATCGGATGGGAGCCCGTCCCGAAGGAGATCCGCCGCGTCGACTGGGATCTGGAGAAGATCGAGAAGGCGGGATACTCACACTTCATGCTCCGCGAGATTCACGAACAGCCGCACACCGCTCGCGATGCGATGCGGGGCCGGCTGCTGGCGGACGAAGGCACGGCCCGGCTCGGCGGGCTCGACGAATTCCGCCCGGACGTCGACGCGGCCGAACGCATCGTCCTTACGGGGTGCGGGACGAGTTGGCATGCGGCGCTCGTCGGAGAATACCTCATCGAGGCACTCGCGCGCCTTCCGGTCGAGGTCGAGTACGCCTCCGAGTTCCGATACCGGAACCCGATCCTCGCTCCGGGGACCCTGGTGGGCGGCATCTCCCAGTCCGGGGAGACCGCGGACACGCTCGCGGCCGTGCGCGAAGCCGGCCGGCTCGGAGCTCCGACCTTCGGAGTCGTCAACGTCGTGGGCTCGACGATCGCGCGGGAGACGCAGGCCGGGATCTACACGCACGCCGGTACGGAGATCGGCGTCGCCTCCACGAAGGCCTTCGTGGCGCAGGTCGTTTCTCTCGCGCTCCTCGGCCTCATGATCGCAAGACGGCGCGGGATGAGCCACGAGGACGGCCGGGCATTCGTACGCGCCCTCGCCGGGCTTCCCGCCCTCATCGAAGAAGTTCTGGCGACGGAGGACCATATCCGGCGGGTGGCGGAGGAATTCGCCGCCGCACGCAACTTCCTCTATCTGGGGCGGGGTCCGAACTTTCCGATCGCCCTCGAGGGGGCGCTCAAGCTGAAGGAGATCTCCTACATCCATGCCGAGGGGTACCCGGCGGCCGAGATGAAGCACGGTCCGATCGCGCTCATCGATGAAGACATGCCCGTCGTCTTCATGGCTCCGCGCGGCGCGGTCCACTCGAAGGTGCTCGTGAACATCGAGGAGGTAATAGCGCGCGGTGGCCGCGTAATTGCGCTCGTGAACCGCCGGGAGCCCGATCTCGCCCGGAAGGTGGATCACCTGATCCGGGTGCCCGCGACGCTGCCGCTCCTGCAGCCGATCGTCAACGTCGTTCCGCTACAGCTTCTCGCCTACCATATCGCGGTCCTGCGCGGTTGCGACGTGGATCGACCCCGGAACCTCGCGAAGACCGTGACGGTCGAGTAGCCGGTCGGACGCCGCGGGACCCCGCCACCAAGCGAAGTGAAGGGGTTACAGGGCGAAAGAGCCGGTGGTATGTTTGGGCGTCGCGGCCGCCGCCGGTCCGTAGCCGGCAGGACGGCGGCCCGGTCGCGTGGTCCACCGGGTTCGGGATTGGAAGGGGATGCCGAGCGCCTATCTCCAGGGGATGAAGGAACAGGTCGCACGATACGCAGGCACGCTGCGTGACGTCGTCATCCTCGCGCCCGTCTACGGTTTGTTGATGTTCACCCTCATGAAGGATCCGCGTCTGACCCGGCAGCAGCGGATTCTGGTGGATGCGGCCATCGCCTACCTCGTGAGTCCGGATGACGTGATCCCCGAGGATGAGGTCGGGCCGTACGGTTTTCTGGATGATGTTTTCTGCTGTGCGTATGTGACGCACCGGATCGGAGAGGAGCTTGGCTGGGATGTGGTGGAGGAGCACTGGACCGGCGAGCGCTCGGCGCTCGAGGTCTCGAACAATCTGCTCGCCCGCGAGCGGGAACTGCTCGGAGGGGCGGGTGATGACGTTCTCGAATTCGCGGGGCTCCTCGACCGGCGGTCGGACTCCGAAGCGGAACGCCCCCAGCTCGTCCTCACGGCGGCCGGCCCCTAGCAGAGCATGGGTCGCTGCGGCCCTGGTCCTCGCCGGGCTCGTCGGCGCGGAGTCGGTTGACGCCCAGTATCGCCTGACGGCCCCCTCGGGCAGCTTCGTCGAGTTCGAGGCCGACCTCCTCCTCCGCTTCCGGGACCGTACCGACTCTCTCATGACCGATCTCGTGGAGGATCCCCTCGTTCTCTACTTCCCGTCCTTTGGGCGGGATCTCGACGAGTCCGAGGCGCGGGACGCGTGGCCATGGAACGCGGTCGAAGTCGTGACGGATTCGAGCGCGGCGCTCGTGATGCCGGGGAATCTGAGGGAGGCCGGGCGGGCGTACGAGAGCTACGCGGTACTGCGCATGCATGCCGTGCGTCAGGATCCCGACGTGGCCTGCGAGGTGCTCGTCTCCCGGGAAGTCGAGGCGGTCGACGGGTTCATCGACGGGTGGATCGCGGCGCGACTCCTCTTCGGCGGGCCTGCGTACGAGCCGCTCGACGAGCTCGCGTTCGCGCGCGAGGCCGACGTCCTCCCGGGACTCATCCTCGACCGGTCGGATCGCCAACTGGGTGGTTGTCTGCAGATCTCCCGCGAGCGTCGCGCCGAAGAAATCGCCGCGTACCGCGTCTGGCGAACGGAACGCTACCTCCCCCCGGGCGGGCGATGAGTCTCCGATTCTACGACTCCCTCACGCGTCGGCTCCGCCCGTTCGAGCCCGTCGAGCCGGGCCGGGTGCGGATGTACACCTGCGGACCCACGGTGTACGACCGGGCGCATGTCGGGAACTTCCGCGCCTTCATCTGGGAGGACCTGCTTCGTCGCTACCTCCGGTTCAAGGGCTACGAAGTCTGCCAGGTCATGAACCTGACGGACGTCGATGATCGGACGATCACGGCGGCCACCGCCCGGGGCGTCCCGCTGGCCGAGGTCACCGATCCCGTGATCGAGATGTTCCTCGAGGACTGGGACACGCTGGGGCTCGAGGAACCCGAGCATCGGCCTCGGGCGACCCGCTTCGTCGAGGAGATGATCCGGCTGATCGAGTCCCTCTCCGAGCGGGGACTCACCTACGAGAGCGATGGTTCCGTGTACTTCGCGATCGGGCGTTCCCACGGGTACGGGCGGCTGGCCGGGATCGACTACGGGGGACTCACGGCGACCGGCAGGGCCGCGGGAGATGAGGAATACGACAAGGACGACCCGAGAGATTTCGTCCTCTGGAAGGGCGGCGACCGCGGCGCGGATGGCGCCGTGGCCGTGTGGGATTCTCCGTGGGGGCCCGGCCGGCCGGGCTGGCATCTCGAGTGCTCGGCGATGGCGATGCACCACCTGGGCGAAACGCTGGACATCCACACCGGAGGGGTCGACAACCTCTTCCCGCATCACACCAACGAGATCGCTCAGTCGGAAGGGGTGACGGGGAAGAAGTTCTCGGAGTTCTGGCTCCATGCCGAGCACCTTCTGGTGGAAGGCCGGAAGATGTCGAAGTCGCTCGGCAACTGCTTCACGATCCCGGAACTGGTCGAGCGCGGGCACGCGCCATCCGCGATCCGGTACCTGCTGCTCAGCGGACACTATCGGGCCCAGCTGAACTTCACCTTCGATGGCCTTGAGGCGGCGGCCAAGGCCGTGACCCGCCTGCACGAGTTCAGGAACCGCGTGCGCGAGGCCGGCGGGGCGGAGCTCGATGCCTCGACGGACATCGGAAAGGCAGCGGCGCGAGCGGGCGCCGCGTTCGAGGCGGCGATGGACGACGACCTGAACGTGAGCGAAGCGCTTTCGGCCGTGTTCGGGCTCGTCCGGGAAGCGAACCATGGGCTCGACGCCGCACATCCCCTAGCCCCCTCGGGCACCCGGGACGCCCTCTCCGTGATCGACGCGTTCGACCGCGTCTTCGGAGTGCTCGCCGTTCGGGACCGCGAGTCATCCGGTGGCGATGACGAGCTCGTCGCGTGGGCCACGGCCCGCGTCGGCGAACGCGAGCGTGCCCGGGCGAGCCGGGACTTCGCTCGCGCCGATGCGATTCGCGCCGAAATCGAGGCCCGTGGGGTGATCGTGGAGGACCTGGCGGAGTTCACCCGCCTTCGGGTAGGCGGGCGCACCGTCCAGGTGCCGCGTCCGCTCCGGACGGTCGGATGAGGCGATCGCGCCCGCGCCTGGCGGTCGAATCGAACGCCCGAAAAACACCTTGACGGTCAGCCGTGCACGCCCCTATGTTAGAAGACTATTGTGCGGAAGGGTCGCTGGCGTAGCTCAACCGGTAGAGCGTCGGATTTGTAATC
>VXMQ01000179.1 GCA_009841015.1 Candidatus Palauibacter denitrificans
GATGGGAGGCGGGTGGGATGGATCGCGATCCTCTTCGCCTACACCTTCGTCGCGTCGGTGCTGCCGGTGTGGCTGCTTCTGCAGCCGCGCGACTACGTGAACGGGCATCAGCTCTTTGTCGCGCTCGGCATCATCAGCCTTGGCGTGATCGTGGTGAACCCGGAGGTCGTGGCGCCGACGGTGAATACGGACCTGCCCGCCGACACGCCGGGCTGGCTGCCGCTCCTCTTCATCACCATCGCGTGCGGCGCGATCAGCGGCTTCCACGGCCTCGTGGCGTCCGGCACTTCATCGAAACAGCTCGCGAAGGAGACGGAGGCTCGGTACGTGGGCTACGGCGGCGCCATCGGCGAGGGCTCGCTCGCCGTCACATCGATCATCGCGTGTACGGCGGGCTTCGCCATCTACCTCAGCCGGGACGTGGGCGCGACACAGGGCCTGGCGCTCTGGCAACAGCACTACGGGAGCTTCGAGGCGGCCACCGCGGGCGCCACGACGGCCTTCGTCAACGGTGTGGGCGTGCTCGCGGGGGGTCTGGGGATCCCGGAAAGCATAGCCGTGATCTTCGCATCGGTCGTCGTGATAAGCTTCGCCGCGACGACGCTGGACACCGCGATTCGGCTGCAGCGCTACATCATCAGCGAACTCGGCGTCGAGTACAAGGTGAAGGCGATCCAGAACCGCTGGGTCGCGACCGGCATCGCCGTCGCCAGCTGCGCGCTCCTCGCCCTCTCGGTGGACCGGGGCGCCGGCGGCATGATGATCTGGCCGCTGTTCGGCACGACAAACCAGCTTCTGGCCGGCCTCACGCTCCTTATCGTATCGCTCTACCTGATGGCGAAGGGACGCCCCTTCTGGGTGACGATGATCCCGATGTCGTTCCTCCTCCTGATGACGACGTGGGCCATGATCATCAACCTCGACCGCTACTTCGGGTCGAACGACTGGATGCTCCTCGTGATCGGGGCCGCGATCTTCATCCTCGAGATCTGGCTCCTGCTCGAAGGCGCCGCCGCCATCATGAGGGTCCGCGCGGCAAGAGCCCAGCCGTAGCCGCCGGACTCCTCGGTCAGGCGGCGAGGATGTCGCGGATGATCGCTTCGTGATGGCGGTGGTGGAGGTGGAGGAAGCGTAGCCACTCGGCGGGAGTGAAGTGGCCGAGCACATGGTGGGGGAGCGTGTGCAGGCACATGTCGAGCGCCGCCAGACGCGGCTTCAGGCCGTCCGCCAGTTCGCGCAGCGCCTGAAACCCGGTCTGCAATTCACCGGGTGCCATGCCGTCCGGCAAGGTGAAGTCGGGGGCGGGGCCGCGGCCGCGCGGGATCGATCCGCGGGCCAGAAGCGCCACTCCGAACTCATGCGGTGACTCTTCCCTCGTCACCGGGTTCGGCCGGGCCAGCGCGTTCAGGATCCAGTCGAGCACGCTCCGGTCGGAGAAGAGCAGGTGCTCGAGGTGGTCTTGCACGCTCCATGCCGAGACTTCGGGCGCGGCGATGTCCAGTTGCGCGACGTCCGCGGCGCGTTCGAGGCAGCGGCGGATGCCGGCGCGGACTCCGGCGAGGGAGTCCGGCGCGGTGTAGGAATCCGTAGGTGGCTTCACGACGCTGGCGACCGGCGGGGTGGGCCGCCCGGGGATGGGCGGCCGGCCCCGACCACGTCTCCTACCAGTTCATGGCGAGGTTGAGGGTGACGCTGTTCGCCGGGCCCGACGCGGCGCCGTAGGCGTTCCGGCCCGCCTCGACGTTCAGCCAGAGGCCCGAGCCGACGTTGAGACGCCCGCCCATGTGGTAGCCGCACAGGCTCTGCCCCGCTGCGTGGAGCGGCATCAGCGCGACCGGACCCTGGAACGGACCCGCGCCGCCCTGGCCCGCGCCGGACGGGCCCGCGCCCGGCTGCTCCGACAGCACCAGTCTCGCGTACGGCGTGAACGTGCCCCGGCCCGCCAGCGCGTCGACGCCGTATCCGACTTCCGCATCCAGCCGGCGGCTGCCGAAGCCGTAGCCGTATCCGTTCGGCGTCAACCCGGTCGCCCCCTGCGCCCAGAGCCGCGCCAGACCGCTCGCCGTCGACCCCCAGGAAGGGCTCGCTCGGAGCGACAGCCCTCGTCCGGCCCCCTGCGGGTTGAGGGTGATCGACCCGCCGAGTCCCCACTCCTCGTAGTCGCTCTGCTCGTGCGTCACGAGCGTGCGGCCGTGCACGGAGATTGTGAGGCCCCGATCGGGGTCGAGGAAGGCCAGGGCGGCGCCCACCTCCATGCCCAGTCCGGTCTCCACATCACCGCCATCGTGGCGCATGCCGACGCGAAGCTGTGGCTGGACCAGCTCTCCGCCGCTCAGCGAGTATCCCTTGTGGGCTTCGAGCATGGCCCGCACGCGACTCACGTCGGCCATGAGTTCGCTCCGGCTCTCGACCTCGTCGGAGGTCATCTGCGCCACGAAGCCGTCCGCCCGCAGCGCGAGTTCGAAGCCGTCCGGATCGTCGGCGCCCACAAGCTCGCCGTGCGCTCCGAGGCCGGCCATGCGCATCCCGATGTCGCTCGTCGGGTCCTGCTCGCCGCCGCCCGAGATGTCGAGCTGGCCGAAGCCGTACCCGGCCACGCCCCAGACGGAGAGGCGGTTGCTGAGCGCGAGCCGCGCGTAGGGAAACGCGCTGGTCAGCGATGTCGACACGTCGCCGACGTCGTCCTCCCCGGCGCGTCCCAGTTCGAATCCTCCCGACCCCAGGCTGTGGGACACCGCGAGCCCCGCGAGCATCGATCCGAACGCGTAGTCGGCCCCGAGGGCGGCCGTGACGACTTCGCCGTCGTGGAATCTCGCACCGTCACCGCTCGAGAACCGCATCATCTCTCCGGCGCCCCACAGCGAGTAGCCGCCTCCGTCCCCCGCATCCTGACTGGAGAGTTGGAAAGAGGTCTCGCCCAGCAGCCCCCCGACGGACGCGGGGAGGAACCCGGTCGGCGCCATCCGGCTCGTGGGGGAGGCCGCGGGGGCCAGGGCGTTGAGGCCACCGAGCAGCCCGCTCCCGGCATTCAGCGCGGCGAGGTCAATCGTGCGGCCGCCGACCGTCACCTGGTCGGGACCCCGGTGAGCGTGCGCCACGCGGTTGCCGATCATCTCCATCGCCTGACTCGCCACCGAGCGGCCGAACCGTTCGAGCCAGTCCTCCGCGGCCGCCTCCGCTTCCGCGGTGGAGAAGTTGCGGTAGAACCCGGCCCCGACGATGAACTCGACGCCCTGGAAGACGGGCAAGTCGCTCTCCAGCGAGACGGCGTAACTCACCTTGGGGGTTCCGGTGTCCTCGTCCCCCTGGACCGTCGGGTCGTCCCAGAAGTACTCGACGAAGCCCCCGCCCCCCTGGGCGACGGCGATGACGTCCCTCACGAACATCCGCCCCTGGAAGTCGGTGTTGTCCAGCACCTGCCGCCCTTCCCGCCACGCGTCGGCGCCGTGGAAGATGACGAACCCCTGGGGAGTGAAGATGAACAGATAGATGGGACCGGACTTGAAGTGTCCCCCCTCTTCCCGCAGGAGGGCCTTCCATTCGTTCGCGCGCTCGAAGCCGACCTGCCCCACGAGTTCCCTCAGCCAGACGACCGTCCCGTCCACGAACTGCCGGAGGGTCTCCCGGTCCACGACGTCGGCGGCGGAAATCTCGGGGAGCGGGACCGGCGGCAGCGGCTGCCCCGCGCCGGACAGATCCTGGTAGTATCCCCCGACCACGACCAGGTCCACTCCGGCCACCGGAGAGAAGTGCTGGAGCGCGTAGCTGTCCTTGCAGCGGGGGTCGTTCGGGTCGTTCGGGTCGTCCCAGCACCACTCGACGAACCCGCCCCCGGCCGCCCCGGCGGCGAGCAGCTGCTGAACGACCGGGTTCCCGTTTTCGTCCACGACCCCGAAGACGTTCGTGCCGTCCAGGTTGGGGTCTTCCCCGTGAATGAACACCTGACCGTCGAGAGTCATGAAGATCAGGTACATGTTGCCGGAGTTGTAGTCGCTGCCCTCCGTCCTGACCGCCTGGATCAGTTGCGATCCCTGATTGATGTCCGTGATGGAGGCAGCGACGGAGGCCGCCCAGGTCACGAATCCCCGCAGGATCTCCCGGTCCGTCACCTGTCCGGCGGTGACCTTCGGTACCTGTGCGCTGGCGGGACGCGCCCGGAGCCCGGCCACGGCCAGACCCAGCAAAGTCAGGAGCACCACGGAAGACGTTCGGTGTCGCATGGCGGTCATCCCCGCGCTCGGTTCCGCTGAAGGAGAATCCGTCACGGCATCAGGGGTCGATCTCCACCGCGATCTCCACCGCCTCCACGTTCTCCGCGGTGAGTTCGTCATCGCCGGTGGGCATGCCGTTGATCTTGAACATGTAGGCGACGACGTCGACGTACTGCTCGGCCGGCAGCCCGCCCGGGTTGTCCTCCGGCATCGTGGCCACGATCTCATCCACGAGGTCCTTCACGGAGGCGCCGGCCCAGGACTGGATGAACGGACCCCCGAAGTCCTCCTCGAAATGGCATTCCGCGCAGATGTTCCAGAAGACGTCCTCGCCGCGCGTGGCCTGCTCCTCGCTGAACACGCCCTGGGTCGTGTTGGCGCTGGCCGCGGCCTCCTCGGCCTCCGCCGGATCGCCGCCCTCCTCCTGCGCCGCGAGGCTCGAGGCGCCGAGGATGAGCGCGACCGCCGCCATCCAGATCGGCGAGCGGATCCCTCTACATGAGGAGAGGGTCGGAACGGGGTTCGAACGGTTCTTCGATATGCGCATCGGGATTCCCCTGTGTTGAACGGTGCGAGAACGCCCCAACCTGAATTCCGAAGCCGGGCCGGAGCAAGTCATTCCTCGTCGTCCTCCGGCGGCCGGGGGCGGTTCATGCGCAGCGACACGCCGCCGAAGAAGAAGGAGCCGGAGCGCTTCACTTCGTGCTCTCCCTCGTACAGGTAGTCGAGCAGCGCCTGGTTCCACGAGAGTCCCGCCTTGGCGACCAGCTCCATCCACGGGCCGTACGCCGTCTCGTCCGGGGCTTCCGTCGTGCCGGACCAGATCGTGATGCGGGAATCGAACCCGAACCGGGACTCGCCGCTCGATCCCCTCAACGGCATCTCGATGAGCACGCTGTCGGTCATCGGCAGGCGAAATACGTCTGGATCGTAGTCGGCTCCGTAGCGGCGGTAGCGCGCGTAGTTGCGCTGGTTCATCTCGAACACGTCCGGGTTCGAGTTGATCCCGCGCGTGATGTAGTCGCGGATCTCGAACGCCGCGTCGCGGTGCCGGGGGTATTCGGGACTGTCGACGTAGCCGAACCCCGGCATGAACCAGCCCTTGTTCAGACCCCAGTTGCGCTCCGTCACGCGCCCCCGCCGCACGAGCCCCGAGTATTCGCTGAACAGCTGCACGACCTGGTGCGAGGGGTACCCGTGCGGGTTCAGGAAGATGTCGGGCAGCCAGCGGCCCCACAGGCGGTTTCTGACCGGTGCCTCGGGGTAGATGGGGTGATCGTCGCGCGACCCCGTCATCACGTCGATCCCCAGCGACGCCAGGTAGCCGGCGTGCAGGATGAAATCCGGCGTGATCCGGTAAAGGTCGTACGCGAGCTGGGCGCCGTCGGGGTTCGTGAACGGGTGAATGATGACGTTCACGTCGCTCAGTTTCCCGCGCTGCGCGGGATCCGTAAGGAGCAGTTCCGCGTGCCGCAGGACGTGACTCGTCGAGGAGACCTCGTTCGCGTGCTGTCGCGCGGAGTAGATGACGGTGGGCTTGAAGGTGGTCGCCTTTATGCGCGACCAGTGCGAAGCCGCGATCGGGGGCATGAGATCCGCCGCCCAGATGTCCCGGCCCAGGTAGGACTCGCCGGCCTTGTACATCGTCACTTCCTCGAAGGCCTCGGCCATCATGGCCAGGATCCCGTGACCTTCGGGGGGTGGCATGGGCGTCTCCCACTGGACGAGCCGCTCGCCTCCGTAGCTCCATCCTTCGGGCAGGAGGCCGCGCCAGTCGGGTAGCGCGGGCGGTGTCCCGTTCGCCGCGAGCCGGGCGGTGCGGCGGGCTTCCGGGTCCTGCTCGTGCGTCCATTCGGCCCAGACTTCGAGCGAACCGAGTCCGGTCCAGGCCAGCGAGGAGGCGTAGAGGCCGGCGGCGCGCAGTGCCTCGATCTCGCGCACCGTGGCCTCGACCTGCTCGGCGGAGACCATGCTCCGGTCGACCTGCCGCGGCGAGGCGTAGTTGAGGAGGCTGTCGCGCATGTCGGTGTCGGTGTCGACGCGGACGCGAAGCCCGAGGTGCGCGATCCCGGGCTCGCCAGCGCGGACGATGGCCAGCCTCGCGGACGGGCGCTCGAGGCCGGTCTTCGGGATGTCGAGCCGCATCGTGTCCGCCGCGCCCGCCGCATCCTCGAAGGCGACGACCACCGCCGGCCGGGAGGTGGCGAACCCCGTGAAGCTCACCCGGAGTTCCGCCGCCCGCCCGTCGGCACGCGGCCGCATGACCGGGAGGATGCGGCCGGGGAAGGTCAGTCCCTGCCCGCGCGAGTTTCGGCCGATGAGATCGAAGAACTCGATCGTGCCGAAGTAGATCTCCTCGTGGAGGGCGTCCATCGGGGCGTGAATCTCGTTGTCGATCTCGAGCCGGTAGTTGGGCTCGCTCATCTCGAGTTCGACGGTGAGTTCGCCGAAGTAGGGCGCGTCCGCGTTGCCGCCCTCGGGGATCCCGTCGTGCCGGTCCATCACGTAGTCGTAGACGGCCGGGAGCACGACGCCCTGGTAGTGGTCCCAGAAGGCCTCGGGGTCGGTGACGATGCGCTCGTCGACGAGCGTGCGGTCCCCCGCCGCGGCGTGGATCCAGCCCGTCGTCACGCGGACGTGCTCATAGTCCCGGAAGCGGTCGAAATAGGGACGCAGCACCCGGTGGGGCTCGAACTCGTCCGACAGTAGCTCGGCGCCGCCCGCATCCGTGACCGTCACCTCGTAGGTCGGTCCCTCGGTCGTCTGCTCGAAGCGGATCCGCTCCAGCTCGACGCCGAGTTCGCGGGCGAACACCTCATCGATGGGGAAGATCTCGTGCAGCCAGCGGACGGGGGTGTGGATCGCCTGCTGCGGCCACTCCGCCGGCGGGTCGTTGCGGCGGAAGCGGATGACGATCTCGCCGATGCCGCCGGGGTCCGCGCCCGCGAGTTGCGGCAGAATCACCTCTTCGAGCCAGGAGTATCCCTGCTTGAAGGCGGAGAGGACGCGGACCTCGACGGCGTCGGCCGGAGCCCCTGCCTCGATGAGCGCGTCCCGCGTCTCCCGCTCCAGCTGGCGGCGGAGCTCCGGCGGTTCGCTGAGGCGGGCCTCGATCCGGATGGGGCCGGCGGACCCGGCGGATGCGGCCGCCGGGAGGACGCGTGCCCGGAACAGCTCGCGGAAGCGGTCGACTTCCGACGGCAGCGCGAGCGTGTCGGCGAAGATCGTGGCCGCCCGCTGAACATCGCGGTCGTCGACCGTGACCTCCACGGCGGCGGGGTCGGCGAGCCCAAGCGCTTCCGCCGCCCGGGCCTGCACGTACGCCTCGAGGCCGGGGTCGGCCTTCTCGACGGAGAGCAGCACGTCCGCGCGGGCGATCTGCCGGTCCGCGAGCTTGCCGGCGATGCGGCCGAGCTTGTAGAGGCCGGTCGCCGCCTGGCCCACGGGCGAGTGGCCGGACAGGGCGTCCCACAGGCCGCGCTCGACGTCATCGACGGTGGGGCGGTCGTCGCCGCGCTCCGCGAGGTGCGGAAACGTCCGGGCCAGCTGATCGAGCGCGCGCTCGGCCCCGGCCGCGTCCGCGCCGGAGACGACGAGGGCCGGTTTGGACCCGAAGGCCGCCGGGACCACCTGGATGAGCCCTTCGCCGGGGGCGAGCGACCCCGTATCGACCTTCGCGCTGTCGGCAAGCTGCCCGGTCAGGGTGTTGTCCACCCCCGCCAGAACCAGCGTGGGCCGGGCGGCGGCCCCTTCGATCGACGCGGCCGGAACGACGAGCGGCACCGTGAGCCCGGTCGATTCGAGCCCGAGCCGGCCGGCCAGGTCGGGCAGGCCGTCGATGCCGCCCTCGCCGGGCGCCAGCATCGCGTCCACGCGGTTCGGGAGCACCCCGCCGCCGAGCAGCCCGTCGGAGGTGTAGAGGTTGGAGAGGTCCATGTCGTTCTTGCCGCCGCTGCCCGGCCGGCCCGGGATCGGCCCCGGGGCATCCGGCGCCGCGCGCCCGGCGATCCGGATCGTGGGGCCGCCCGCCAGCCGCGCCTCCACCGACTCGAGCCCCGGGTAGGCCAGACGTGCCGGGGGAGCCTCCGCGTCGGTCGACTCGCCCTCCGCCTCTTCCTCCGCCGCGGCCTCCGCTGCTTCCGGCTCGCCGAGGGCGGGAGCCGCCTCGCCCGCGGCGCGGCCCCGGAGGAGTTCCGCGGCAATGGCCAGGTCCGCGTCATCCACGTCGATCTCGGCGATCACGCGCCCCACGCCGGTCCGACCCGCTCTGACCCTCGCCTGGATCAGGCGCACCGCCGCGTCCGCCACGCCCCCCCCCGCCAGCGTCTCGGCGAGATCGTCCCGGACGCGGTCCAGCTTCGCGGTGGAAAGCGTGCGCGTATGCGGCAGGACGCCCGCGAACAGGCGGGCCGCCGCGTGCAGCCCCTCCTCGTCCCCGCCGACCACGAGGACCCAGGTGCGTCCGTCCTCCTCGCGCACCGCCACGGCCCCTTCTCCCGAGTCGAGTGAGGCGGGATCGATGCCCGGCGCACGCAGGCCGGCGCCCTCCAGTCCGCTCCGTCCCACGACGATCCCGATCTGGCCGCCCTCCGGGCTCCGGGACAGCGGCAGGTCCATCGCCATCGTCTCGAAGCCGAGCCGCGCGGCGACCTCGGCCGCCGCCGCGAGGACTCCCGGCGAGGGATCTGCCCCGAGCACGAGCGCGGCGTTCACGAGATCGGGCACGCTGTCGCCGTTCGTATCGAGCACGAGCGTCCCCAAATCGAACAGCGTGGCGAGATCCGGCGTCTGCTGGGCGGCGAGCCCGCGGGAGGCCGGAGGCGCCGCGAACGCCGCCGCGAACGCCAGCGCGATCCACACGGCCCTCGGTGCCTTCATCATGTCCCGTCCTTCGGTGATTCGACCTTCACGTCGTTCGCCAGAACGCCGACGCCCTCCACCTCCACCTCCACCCGGTCGCCGGGGGCGATCGCCGAGGTCTTCCCGGGCGTTCCCGTGTAGATCACGTCGCCCGGAAGCAGCGTGAAATAGCGGCTCGCGTAGGCGATGATCTCGGGGATGGAGAAGATGAGATCCGAGGTGCGCGCGTCCTGCACGACCTCGCCGTTGAGGCGCGTGCGCAGGCGCAGATCCTCCCACGCCGCGCCGGTCACGATCCGCGGCCCGAGCGGCCCGAACGAATCGCTGCCCTTGGCCCTCAGCCACTGCAGGTCGTCGCGCTGCCAGACCCGCTCGCTCACGTCGTTGCCGGCCGTCACCCCGAAAACGCGATCGCCAGCCTCCTCCGGGCTGACGTGACGCGCCGCGCGACCGATCACGACGACGACTTCTCCCTCCGCGTGGACGACTTCCGCGTCCGGGGGAATCTCGATCGAGGCGCCCGGCCCGACGACCGAACTCGGCAGCTTGGCGAACAGGGGAGGCACCGTGGGCTCCGGGCGCGTCCCGATCGGGCTGTTGTCGAGGTGGCTCCGGTAGTTCAGACCCACCGCGATGACCTTCGACGGGGTCGCCGGCGCGAGAAGGTGAAGCTCATCGAGCCGCGTCCGGTTACCGGTGCGGACCTCCCCGCCGAAGGGAGGCGCCGCCAGTTCCTCCACGATGCCGTCCTCGATGGTGCCGTCCGCGAGGACCTCATCCTCCACGACCCCCCAGCGCGCGCCGCCGTCCCCGGAAACCGCGGCGTCCCCGGAAACCGCGGCGTCCCCGTGCTTCGCGGCGTCCCCGTGCTTCGCGGCGTCCGGCGCGAGGTAACGGACGTACGCGGTCACCGCTCCGTCCCGGCCGCACCGGCGCAGACCACGATCAGCCTTCCCCGGTGGGAATGTGCTCCGCGAGTTCGACCTCGAACACGAGCGGCGAATAGGCGGGAATCGCCGGCGGCCGGCCCTCCGTCCCATACGCGAGATGGTACGGCAACACGAGCTTGCGGCGCTCGCCCATCCGCATCCCGGTGACCCCTTCCACCCAGCCGTCGATCAGAGCGGTCGAACCGAGGACCATTTCGAGCGGTTCAGGCGGATCGTGATCGTGGCTCGAGTCCACCTTGCTCCCGTTCGGAAGCCAGACGGTATAGTGCACGCCCATCTCGTCGCCGTAGCCGGCCGGCGGTCCGCTCCCCCCCTGCAGCACCTGGATGAAGAGGCCGCTCTCGGTCTCCTCCATCGCATCGAGGTCGACCGCGAGTTCATCGGCGAACGTCATCTCCCGGAGATCCGTGATCACACCCTCGGGCGTGCCGGCCCCCTCGGGCGAGCCGGCCGTCTCGGCCGCTTCCGCTGCCTCGCCCTCCGCGCCGCTCTCCGCCGCCTCCCCCGCGTCGCCCGCGCACGCAATGGCGAGCGGCGCCAGGAGCAGGGCCGCCACGGCCCGAAACCCGTTCAATGTCATATCACGCTGCATGGAATTGCCTCCGAGAGTGGATAGTGGCGAATCGCCCGAATGTAGCGGCATTTCAGCGCGCGTTGCTAGTATCAGGCATGAAGACTCCAAGGATGTTTCGACCGGCGTTCCGACCCGCTTCCCGCACTGCGTCCTGGGCCTGGCTCGTCCTGCTCGCCGCCGCCTGCGGCCCTCGTCCCCCGGCGGACGAGGACGCCTCCGGCTCGGCCGCGGAAGCTGACCTCACCCCCGCGCAGGAACTCGTGGCGCGGTCGGTGGCCTTCCACGATCCGGGCGGGGTCTGGGGCACCCGCTCCATCTCGATGTCGTGGGTCGGGACCGACGGAGAGGGCGGGGAACGCGTCGCCGTCGACCTGGAGTTCGGCGCGGACGAGCGGGACTTCGCCCTCGCGGGACGCTATCGCGGTGCCTCGATCGAGTACGAGACGTCGGCCGATGGCTGGTCCGCCACCGTGGACGGGGTCGCGCAGGCGGACCTCCCCGACGCGGACCGCGAGCGCATGCGCCTCCATCGCGAGGACGGGATGTTCTGGCGCAGCTACTACGGGTTCCTGGCGGGTCTTCCGATGAAGATCCCCGACCCCGGCGCCCACCTCGATCCCGACATCATCGAGACCGCCTTCATGGACCGCGAAGTCCACGCCGTCCGGGTCACCTACGATCCCGATACCGGCGGCGACACGTGGTACTTCTACTTCGATCCCGCGACCGCACAGCTCGTGGGTTGCCGGTTCTACCACGACGAGAGCGCGAACGACGGCGAGTACATCACCTTCGAGGGCCTGACCGAGGACGGCGGGCTGCGCCTGCCGAGACTGCGGGGCTGGTACGTGAACGCCGACGACCGACATTTGGGAACCGATGAGGTGGGGACGATTCGGGTCGGCCGGTGATCCGGTCCGGCCCGTAACCTCGGCCGGGATCGCGCGGCCCCGCCCGGCGGCCCGCCGCTCCGGCATCGCCGGCGCCGTCCTCGTCACCGCTCTCGCCGTGGTGCGGTGCTCGGAGTCGACTCCTCCCCCCCCGCCGCCGCCGCCGGTCATGCCGAGTGGCGATTGCGTCCTGTCCTTCGTGATCGACGGCGATTCCGTCCGCTGCGCCGATGGCCGGGAAATCCGGCTCCTCTCCATTGACACCCCTGAGATGGCGCAGGAACCGTGGGGCGCCCGCGCCCGCGACGAGTTGCTGCGCGTGGCCCCGGTGAGCACGGCGCTCAGGGTCGAGTACGACGCGGTTCGCGTGGACACCTTCGACCGGGATCTCGCCTATCTCTTCCTTCCGGGCGGGGACATGCTGAACGAACACATGGTCGCGAGCGGGTACGCGCTCGCGTTCGTCATCCCCCCCAACCGCCGGTACGCGGACCGCATCGAGGCCGCGGAAGCCGCCGCCGAGGCCGAGGGGCGAGGTCTGTGGGGCGAATGGGGGTTCACCTGCCGCCCGGTCGACTTCAGGCAGGGCCGCTGCTAACACGGCGAGGGACCGGACGGCGCGTCGGGCGCGTCGAACTGTCAGGGTCTCGAGCGGGTCGGTCCGTCAGTCGAGCGACGACATGAAGCGCGACTCGATTCTCAGGTAGCTCACGCCGCCACCGGGAACTTCGGCGAAGATCTCACGCCATTCGGGCGTACCGAGGACTTCGGGGAGCTTCTCGTCCCGTTCCTCCTTCGATGTCCAGCGGATGACCCACGTCACGTTGGCGGGGCCGAGTTCGTCCTGCTCCGCGCCCCGGACCTCGGCGGGGGTCCCGGATTCGATCCAGAAGCCGACGATGTCCAGATGTTCGCGCAGGTAGCGGATGTACTCGCCCTTCGCGACCTCCGCGTACTCGTCGAACCGCGCCGGGTCGAAGTGATAGTTGCGGATCTCGTAGATCGCGCCGTCCTGCGCGGGCGCGGCATTCGATCCTGCCGCGGCGACACCGATGAGGAGGATGGCGCCGAGCGCGGCGAGCGCGAGGGTTCGCGGGGTTCGTCCGAAACCGGTCATTCGTGCCTCCGATCAGCCCGTCGTGCGGGCCAGTGCAGTGTCGCTACGCCAGGGCCTCGACGAAGCGGTCGACCTGCTCCGTCGTGTTGTAGATGTGGGTCGACACACGGATCGCGTTGTGGCCATCGCGCTGGTGCTCGTCGATGTGGGAGGAGATGCTCGCCTCGAAGGCGCCCACAGCGGCCACCGCGTCGAGACCCTCCTTCTCGAAGATCGTCGAGCCGGGCGCGCTCCGGTCGCGGGCGCCGCTTAGGAGCGTGACGCCGTCCACCTCCGCGAGGCGCGACTTGAGGTGATCCGAGAGGTGGCGGCAGCGGGCCTCCACGGCCTCGAGCCCGACCGCCGCGACGAAATCGACCGCCGTCCCGATCGCGGCGCGGACGGGGAACGCCGCGGTGCCCGGCGGGCCGAACTGCGGTTGCTCCGGGGTTGCATCGGGCGCGAAGACCGTCCGGATGCGGTCGCGCGCATCGCGCCGCACGAAGAGGAAGCCGGTCCCCGCCGGCGCCAGCATCCACTTGTGCAGGCTCACGCTGTACGCGTCGCAGCCCAGGGCCGTCAGGTCGACGGGGAACTGGCCCACCGCCTGCGCGCCGTCCACGAGGCTCACGAGTCCCCGCTCGCGCGCGAGTCCGCAGATCGCTTCCACGGGATAGAGGTGTCCCCCGCGGGTGACATGACAAAAGGAGACCGCCCGCGTCCGGGGGGTGATCGCGTCCTCGAACCGCGAAAGGATCTCCTCCTCCGGAGGCAGGGGGCTGGGGATGAAGACCTCGTTCACCCGAATCCCCTCCCGCACCTGCCGGAACTCCCACGGACGACGGCCCGCCGGATGCTCCTGGGTCGTGATCAGGACCTCGTCGCCGGGGCTGAGCGCGACGCCGATGCTCTGCAGATGCAGCGCCTCCGAGGCGTTTCGCGTGAGCGTGAGTTCGTCCGTCTGCACCGAGAACAGGTCGGCGAGTCCGGGCACGACCTGCTCCGCGATCCGGGCGCTCAGATCCGAGCGGCCGCGGGCGGGAAGCTGGGCCATGGCCCGGTATCCGGCGGCGACCGCGTCCACGACCTGCCTGGGCGGCATGCCGATGCTCGCGTTGTTCAGGTAGGCGGTGCCGGGTTCGACGAGGAAGTGCGCGCGCACGTCGTCCCAATCCGCGTCGCCCGTCCCGGCCGGGGTCCGGAGCGGCGGGAGTTCCGCCGACGGCGCATCCCCCGCCCAGGCGGCACAGGCGGGGAGGCCGAGGGCGGCGGCGCCGGTCGCCCCGAGGCGGAGCCACTCCCGCCGGCCCATCAGGCCGTGCCGATCCGCGGCGTCCGCACCCGTCATGGGCAGCAGGCGGAACTGCGCGTGAAGGACATCGAGTTTCCGCTGGGGAAACGCAGCGTCAGTGTGTCGCCATCGATCTCGACGCCCGTGGGTTCGAGCGGACCATCCCCATCCCGTGCGGTCATCGCGAGCGGACTCGCCGGAAGTCCCGACATCGTGCGTCCGTACGAGAGGTGGTGCAGGTGTTCGAAGGTGAGCGTCTCGCCGTCGAAGGTGTAGCGTCCGCCCTCGCCGGAGCCGCGCCTGGGTGCGTCGCCATCCATGACGAAGAAGAGGACCTGCCACTCGCCGTCCGTGAAGATGATGCGCCCGCGCACGGGGTGTCGGGCACCGCTCGCAAGGACGTATTCGTTCGCGGCCCAGGCGCCGGCGAGGGCGTCAGCTCGTTGCGATGGCGGCCCCTCCGCGCCGGGCGGCGCGGAGCCGACGAGACTCCCGGCCAGCGCCGCCACGCAGAGGGTCAAGCCGAGGAAGGTGAGCTTCTGCCATGGGCTGCCAGGGGGCGGTGTGGACATGGTCTGCGTCTCCAGGTCGCCGGGGATCGTTGGCCCCGCAACGTGACGCGGCCCGCGGCGAGCGACAAGCGGCGACCCGCCCGCCCCGGACCGCCGGGTTCGCCGGGCCACCGGCCGCCGCCGACCGCCGGGGTCGCCCGTCCTCCGCCATCCCCGTACCGTGAGGTCGTCCGCCGGAAGACCGGAGACGCAACCGAATCGAGAGGGTCGAACGATGCGAACAGAGCGGCGAGCGTGGGGCGTGTTCCGTGTACTCCGGACCGTGGCGGTGGCGGCGTGCGCCGCCGCGTCAATGACTCCGGCGAAAGCCCGGGCCCAGGAAGTCGGCCCGCCGAACGGGTCGCTCGTCGTCGTGGGCGGCGCCATGCGGAGCCCGGAGATCGCGAACCGCTTCGTGCAACTCGCCGGCGGGACGGACGCGCGGATCGTCGTCATCCCGACGGCGGGTGGGGCCGAGTCCTACGGGCCGTCGTTCGGGGGCGTGCGGCCCTTCCAGGCAGCGGGCGTCGAACACCTGACGGTCCGCCACACGAACGACCGGGACGAGGCGAACAGCGAAGCCTTCGTGGCCGCGATCCGGGAGGCGACCGGCGTCTGGTTCACCGGCGGGCGCCAGTGGCGCCTGGTCGATTCCTACGCGGGGACGCGCACCGAGGACGAGTTGTGGGCCCTCCTCGAGCGCGGCGGCGTGATCGGCGGCTCGTCCGCCGGCGCGACGATCCAGGGGTCGTATCTCGCCCGCGGCGACACGGCGACAAACACGATCATGATGGGGAGTCACGAGGAAGGGTTCGGCTTCCTCCGCAACACCGCCGTCGACCAGCACCTCCTCTACAGGAACCGGCACTTCGACCTGCTGGAGATCATTGAAGCGAGGCCCGAACTCCTCGGGATCGGGATCGACGAGAACACGGCCATTGTCGTGCAGGGCGACCGCTTCGAGGTCATCGGGGAGTCCTACGTCGTCATCTACGACAACCAGAGCACGCTGGACAGCGGCGGCCTGTTCTACTTCCTCGCCCCGGGGGACCAGTACGACCTGGCGACACGCCGGGCGTACCGTCCGTCGCGCGGGCTTCAACCGCTCGGCCGCGTCGAAGGGCGCCCCTGGCCCCGGCGCCAGCCCGACCGCTGAGCCGTCGGCCCGACCGCTGACCTACAGCCGCACGGGAGTCCGGTGAGACGAGGGCTCGTCCTCGTCGCGCTCATCGCGGCGGGGGAGGGCGTCTTCCTGCTCCCCTTCGTCCTCGCGCGCGTCTTCCGCCCGACGCTGCTCGACGCGTTCGGCATCACCAACCTCGAACTGGGGACTGCCTTCTCGCTGTACGGCGTCGTGGCGATGGCGGCCTACTTCGCCGGCGGCCCGCTCGCGGACCGGTTCTCGGCTCGGCGCCTCATGGCGCTCGCGCTGCTCACGACCGGACTCGGCGGGCTCGTGCTGGCCGACTTTCCTCCGCCACGGACGATGAACCTGCTGTGGGCCTTCTGGGGGATGACCACCGTCCTCCTCTTCTGGGCTGCGATGATCCGGGCCGCGCGGGAGTGGGGAGGGCAGTCCGCCCAGGGCCGCGCCTACGGCTTCCTCGACGGGGGCCGGGGTCTCCTGGCGGCGCTCGTCGCGACGGTGTCCGTGGCGGTCTTCGCCTGGCTCCTGCCGGGCGAGGCGTCGGCGGCCACGCCCGAGGAGCGGGCCGCGGCCTTCCGCGGGGTGATCCGGGTCTTCACCGGCATCACGCTCGCCAGCGCCGTCTTCGTGTGGCTCGTCGTGCCCGACAGCACGCCGGACACCGACACCGACGGCCGCCCGAAGCTGTCGCTGGAGGGGGTGCGAGCCGCGTGCCGCATGCCGGTCGTGTGGCTGCAGGCCGTGATCATCATCTGCGCCTACACGGGGTATAAGGCCACGGACGACTTCTCGCTCCTGTCGCGGGACGCGCTCGGCTTCAACGACGTCCAGGCCTCCGGGATCGGCACGCTCGCGTTCTGGATCCGCGCCGCGGCGGCCATCGCGGCCGGCTTTCTCGGAGACCGGATCGACGCCTCCCGCGTCATCATCTGGGGCTTCGCGATCCTCATCGGCGGCTGCCTCCTCATCGCCTCCGGCGTCCTGGTGCCCGGGCCGGCCTGGATGCTCATCGCCACGATAGTGACCGCCAGCGTCGGCATCTACGCGCTGCGCGGCGTCTACTTCGCCCTGCTGGCCGAGGGCGCCGTGCCTCTCGCCTACACCGGAAGCGCGGCCGGCCTCGTGTCCGTCCTCGGCTTCACCCCCGACATCTTCATGGGACCGCTGATGGGTGTCCTGCTCGACAACTCGCCCGGCCTCCCCGGCCACCAGCATGTGTTCGCGACCGTCGCCGGCTTCGGCGCCATCGGCCTCCTCGCCGCCCTCGCCTTCCGCCGCGTCACCCGGGCTGCTGCTAAGGCACGAGGGCGGGCTCCCGCTTCCTGAGCACGAACAGGCCCTCGCGCATGCTCGACACGATGATGTTCCCGGAGGGGAAGAACGGGTAGTTGCTCCACGATCCGGCGAATCCGGGCGCGTCCGGGCTCCCCGGCACCGTGTCGAAGAAGCCGGCCGGCACGGGGTTCTCCGGGTCGGAGATGTCGAAGATCCGGAGTCCGCTGACGTAGTTCGACTGGTACATGAGGTCGCCGCGGATGTAGAGGTTGTGGTCCGACGCCGCGTTGTCCTGCACGAACTCCCGCGCGAGCACCGGATCGTCCAGATCCGCCACGTCCCACACGAGCGTCCGGGTCCCCGTCGCCCCGCCCGACAGCTCGTCGAGTTCGTCGTTCAGATAGAAGTAGCGCTGGTCCTCCGACAGCCACCCCTGGTGGGAATAGGCCACGTTCGGATAGGCGGCGTTCGAGATCGGCGTCGGGTTATCCTTGTCGGTCACGTCGCCGATGCCGAGCTTCGTCGCGCTCGCGTTGAAGCACACTTCGCGGCCCGCGTAGTCGGCGTCGGGACCCTCGTACATCACGCACTGCGCGTCGTGCGTATAGCCGCCCGATCCGGCGTTCCCCGTCTCGGGGTCCGAGAAACAGCCGGCGAAGGTCGGGTTCCGGGGATCGCGGATGTCCACCATGTGCAGCGCGCCGCCGCACGTCTCGCCGCCGCCGCTGCCGCCCACCACGTAGGCGAAGCCCGACGCCTCGTTGATGACGATGTTGTGCGCGGAGGCGAACTCGGCGTAGTGCGCGTCCTCGTCGAAGTCCACCGGGGGATTGGTCACGTCCCTCAGCCGCGTGAGGTCGAAGACCTGCATCCCGTGTTCGCCCGCGTTGTCCGCCACGATGAATGTGTGGTCCGCATGGACCTTCATGTCGCGCCACAGGTTGGGCATCGCGCCGACGGTGAGGGGGAGGTTCCCGAGGTAGACGGGATTCCCGGCGTCCGTCACGTCGATGAAGGAGGTCCCGTCGAACCGTCCCAGGATCGCGTACTCGCGGCCCGTCTGCGGATCCACCCAGCCCCAGATGTCGCTGACCATGATCCCGCGCCCGCCGCCGACTTCCCGGGCCGGGAGGAAGGAGACGAGGTCCACCTCGGAGCAATCGAAGCCGGCGACCGTCCCGTCGTCCGAGCATCGCATCTCGTCGCCCCTGACGGCGGCCAGACCCAACTCGGTCTCGTGGATGGGAGCGGCCTCGCTCCACGCGCCGCCCGCGTCGCGCTCGAACACGAAGCCGATGCCCTCGAAGAACTCCGAACCGGGGGCGCCGACCACCGCGAGGCCGTCACCTCCGGCCACAGCGTTGCCCATGAAGCCCATGAGCCCGCGGGTTTCGCCCTGCAGCACGGTCTCCTCGCTCCACTCGCCGTCGTCCCCCGCGCGGAGGACGTGCGCGGCGCCCGAAAAGGCGTTCGTGCCCGGCGCTCCAGCCACGAGCCGCCCTCCCGCCCCGGCGAGGGCATAGCCGAAGAAGGCCGCCGGAGACGGCGCCGCGGCCGCGATCGTCCCGCTCTGCGCCCACGCCCCCGTCGCGTCCGCCGCGAAGCGGAAGATCGCGCCCTGCGCCTGGTTGGCGAGGGGGGAACCGAGGTATGCCTCTCCGTCCATGAGCACCGCCGACAGGCCGGCCACCGCACCGCCGGCCGGGGTCAGCCGGGCGACCTCATCCCAGCCGGTCCCGCTGCGGCGGAACAGGTAACCGGTTCCTGCCTGCGGTGGCGCCGGCGGTGTGAACTGGCTGAGCGCGAACGGCCCGGGCGCGCCCACCAGGGCCAGGTCGCCCTCCACGCTGACGGCCGCCCCGAAGCGGGCGTCCGCCGGGGCGCCGGACCCGGTGAGTTCGACCGACGTCAGGCCCATATCCGACTGGACATAGGCGAACACCGAACCGCTGGCGCCGCGCCCCGGAGCGCCGATCACCCCGAACTGGCCCCCGGCCCCCACGGCGACCGAGGAACCGAAGGCGTCTCCCGGCATCGCGTCCGGGGCCTCCAGCCGTTCCCAGGAGCTCCACATGGTGCCTTCGCGGACGAACACGTACGCGGCTCCCCGGCTCTCGTTCTCCTTCGGAGCGCCCACCACGAGGATGTCGCCCTCGACGGCGAGCGCCTCCCCGAAGCCGTCTCCATAAACTCCGCTCGGGGCCGGTATCGTGGCGACCTCCACCCAGCCGTCCTCGCTGCGCCCGAATATGTGCACGCTGCCGGGTTCGGAGCCCGGCATCGGGAACGCAGCGAACTCGCCCGGCCGCGACACGAAGATCTCGTCGCCGAAAACCGCGGTCGCCGCCCCGAAGCCGATGATCGGGGCCCCGGCGGCATGGCCCGGCCCGCCGGCATGTGTCTGGGCCGCCGCGGGCGCCGCCAGCGCCGCAACGAAGGGAAGCAGGGAAACGAAAAGAGCGAGATTTCGTGGTCGCATGGTACGGACTCCCGGGGGTTCAGGGGATCAAGCGCCGGAACGTATCGCCGCCGCCGCGTCTAGCGGAAGCGGATGCCGATGCCGAACTGGGCCTGCCACTGCGACGCGCCGATCTGCGGAAGGTAGGGCACGGCGGCGCGGACACCGCCGGTGTCTCCGAACTGGAGGGGGCCCGCGTAGCGCGCCCGGAGCGGGTCGTCCGGTTCGGGCGTCATGTTGGCCAGGTCGAAGTCGTCTTCGATGCGGTCTTCGACGCTGAGCAGTTTTACGATCGGGTTCACGGTCTGGACATGCCCCCACGCGCTGTCGACCAGGTTCAGGACGTTGAGCACGTCGAGCGTCAGCGCCACCTCCGCCCCGCCCACTCGGAAGGGCTGGCTGAACCGGAGATCCAGTTCATTCGACCATGGCGTCCGGCACGCGTTCCGGTTCAGGATCCGCTGCCGGTTCTCCAGGAGGCAGGGTTCCTGCAACATGAGCTGCTCGAACAGGATTCCGCTGATCGGGGCCTGCCCTCCTCCGGGGAAGTCGAATCCGCCCGCCGTCACGTAGATCAGATCGTTGGCGAGGTCGAGAGCCCGACCGAATCCGGGATACGTGTCGCCGTTGATGTCGTCGGCGTAGACGTAGGAGTACGGCCTGCCGGACTGCCCTACGTACAGCAGCGACAGCCTCCCGCCTCCCAGCATCCGGGGCAGGGCGGCCGTCGCGCTCGCCACGAGCCGATGCGGCCGGTCGAAGAGCGAAGCCTGGCGCAGCGGGTCGTTCGGATCGCCCGAGACCGCCGTGAATCCGTAGTTGGCGATCGCATCGAGCGAAGCGAGGCTCTGCACATCCGAAGAGCGGTTGTACGCGTACCCGACATCCACTGACAGCCGGTCCCCGAACTGCTTACGCAGCCGGGCGCTCACCGCGTATGAGAAGTTCCGCGCCCGGTCGCCGATCCTGATGACCTGCGCGAACGCCTCGTCCACCCGTCGCGGAACGAAAATCGGCTCCCGGGCGTCCGGCGGCTCTCCAAGGGGCGGGTCGACGAACTCGCTGCCGGCCCCCGGGTCGCCGAACACCTGGCGGGTCCCGTACCCGAATCCGTACGTGAATCCGTTCTCCTCCGTACGTTCACCATCGGGGATGGCGGGTCCGATATTCAGGTCCTCGAACGCGATCTGGTTCACGGCGCGCGTGTAGATCCCCTCGAGCGACAACACGAATCCCGCCGGCAGGCGCTGGTCGATCCCGAACGAGGCCTTGAAGTCGCGCGGGAACCGGAAGTCGGCGTCGAAGGCCGTCACGGTGGGAACGCCGAAGTCGCCCCCCGATCCATCGGCGCATGCCGTCGGAGATGGGGCCTGCGGATCGAAGATCGGAACGATCTCCGGATCGGGAACCCCGAGATTCCGCCGCCGGCACGTCAGGAAGACGGAGGAGAGACCCGTGTTCTGATACGCGTTCGCCAGCCACGCGAACGGTGGCCGGCCGGTGAACAGCCCCATCCCGCCCCGGATCTGCGTGCCGCGGTCCGCGCCGAGACCCAGGTTGAAACCGGCCCGCGGCGAGAACATGACGGTCCCGCTCGGCAACTCGCTCGTATCGAGGCCGAACGAACTCTCCACCGCCGGATTGTGGGCCGGCGCGTCCGGCATCAGAGGCACGTCCATGCGCACGCCCAGCCGCACGTTCAACCGGTCGCCGATCCGCGCCTCCTCCTGGACGAAGGCGGAGAGCTGGTTCACCGAAAACCGCGCGGCGCCCGCGTCCTCCGCGAGGGGGACGTGGATCACATACTCGCTCGGCGTGTTCGCCTCCAGGTCTTCGATCGAGTTGAAGTAGTAGCTGCCGAGGCTTCCGGGCAGATACTCGCGACGGATCGAAAACCGTTCGAACCCGCCGCCCAGGGTAATGTGGTGGTTCCCGAGAACCAGCGTCAGCGCGTTCGAGATCTGCAGGATGTTCTGATCGAGTTCGCCGTCCGGGCCCGAATAGTTCGAACCCGCCCGCACTTCCCTCCGGAACCCGGCCCCGGGGACGCCCCCCTGGAGCCGGACCTCGACGCGCGGAAAGAGCGCGTTCGCCGTCTCCCGATCGCGCAGGAATTGCACGTTCACCATGAGGTCGTTCGACAGCGTGGGGCTCGGCGCGGATAGCCATTGCGCGCCGATCGACTGGTTGCGCGACTCGATTCGAGTGCCGGTGGACGACATCTCGTACACGTCGCCCGGCAGGCGGTTGGTCGCGGGATCGTCCGCCGCGTAGGCGAAGTTGTAGCGCAGCATGAGGGAGTTGCTCGCGTCGGGACGCGCG
>VXMQ01000095.1 GCA_009841015.1 Candidatus Palauibacter denitrificans
AGAACGTGACCCGCGTCGCGTGATTTGCCGACCGCCACCAGGCGAACGGTGAGTTGAAAAGGGCCGCCCGGCGACGGGCGGCCCTTTTTTTGCTAAGATCCGAAGGTGTAAGCGTAGCCCGCCGCCCAGCCACGGAGAGCGTCCCATGACCGCCCCGCTCAGCAGTGCCCGAGTCTCTGTTTCGTTGATTGCCGCCGCCGCCCTTCTGTGCGTCGCCGCGCCGGCGGTTGCGCAGACGGGGGCCGAGTCCGGCCCGCTTCGCATGGAGGACATCTTCGAGGTGGAGATCGCGGGGGACCCGCAGATCTCGCCGGACGGCCGCTGGGTCGTCTACGTCCGCCAGCGGGCCGACATCATGACGGACAGCCGCTTCTCGAACCTCTGGGTCGTGGGCTCCGACGGGTCGGGGCACCGGCCGCTCACGACGGGGGACTACTCGGACAGTTCCCCGCGCTGGTCACCCGACGGCACGCGGTTGGCCTTCGTCTCGAACCGGAGCGGCGACGCGCAGATCCACGTCCGCTGGATGGACTCCGGCGAGACGTCCGCGATCACGAACGTGACCGAGCCGCCCCGGTCCTTCGAGTGGTCGCCCGACGGGACGCAGATCGCGTTCGGGAAGCTGGTGCCGAAGCCGGTTCCGACGATCGGCGGCATGCCGACGCCGCCCGAGGGGGCGGAGTGGGCCGAGCCCGCCCAGGTCGTCGAGCGGCTCGTGTACCGCTTCGATCAGTTGGGCGATCTCCCGCACGGGTTCGTGCACGTCTTCGTGGTCCCGTCGGAGGGGGGGACCGCCCGCCAGATCACCAGCGGCGACAACCACTGGGCCGGGAACGGGATCGGCGGTACGCACTTTTCGTGGACGCCCGATGGCACGGGCCTCGTCATGTCGCGCGACCCGCGGGGCGGGGACACGGAGAGCGTCTTCGTGGCGGACACGGAGGTGTTCGAGGTCTCCATCGCCGACGGCATGGCGACGCAGCTCACGGATCGCCGGGGGCCGGACGACGGGCCGATCGTTTCCCCGGATGGCCGGCACATCGCCTACTTCGGGATGGACGACCGCTTCCAGGGTTACCAGCTCACGAGGCTCTACGTGATGAACCGGGACGGGAGCGACCCGCGTTCGATCTCGGACGGACTCGACCGCGAAGTCTACGGGGCCACGTGGGCTCCCGATGGGTCCGGCCTGTACGCCCTGTACGACGATGAAGGCATGACGAAGCTCGCGCTCTTCGGCCTCGACGACGACGGGAGCGGCCACGGCGTGCTGACGGACAACGTCGGCGGGGTCGGCCGCGCCTACGCCGGAGCGACGTACTCCGTGGCCGACGACGGCAGCTTTGCGATGAACTACACGACGCCCGCCGTCATCTCCGAAGTCGCAACAGGCCGCCCCGGGAGCGATGTTCGCGTGCTCACGGGGATCAACGATGACCTGATGGCGAAGCGGGAGATCGGCGAGGTCGAGGAGGTCTGGTACGAGTCGTCTCACGACGGACGCCCGATCCACGGCTGGATCATCAAGCCGCCCGGCTTCGACCCGTCCCGCGAATATCCTCTCATCCTCGAGATCCACGGGGGCCCGTTTTCGAACTACGGCGCGCGCTTCGACCTCGAGAAGCAGCTCATGGCGGCGCAGGGCTACGTCGTCCTCTACACGAACCCGCGCGGCAGCACGAGCTACGGGGAGGAGTTCGGGAACCTGATTCACCACGCGTACCCGGGGGACGACTTCTACGATCTCATGTCCGGCGTCGACGCGGTCATCGACCAGGGATACGTGGACGAAGAGCAGCTCTACGTCGTGGGCGGGAGCGGAGGCGGCGTCCTCACGGCATGGCTCGTGGGCCGGACGGACCGCTTCCGCGCCGCCGTGTCGTGGTATCCCGTCATCAACTGGTACAGCTTCGTGCTCACCGCCGACATGGCCGCCTACGGCGTGAACTACTGGTTCCCGGGCCTCCCCTGGGACCACGTGGAGCACTACGAGTCGCGCTCGCTCCTCAGCGTGGTCGAGAACGTGACGACGCCGACGCGGATCGTGACGGGCGAGGAGGACTGGCGCACGCCGATGTCGGAGTCCGAGCAGTACTTCAAGGCCCTCAAGCTGCTCGGAGTGGAGACATCGCTCGTGCGCTTCCCCGGCGAGCCGCACGGCATCCGCCGCCGCCCGAGCCACCACATCGGGAAGATGCTGTCCACCCTGGAGTGGTTCCGCCGCTACGCGGCCACTACGTCGTGATGCGTTAGCGGGCGACCTGGAAGGGGACGGTTGCGACCTGGTCGTCCCACCAGATCGTGAACACGCCGCCCTCCTGCGTCATGTCCATGAACGAGATCGTGAGCTGGTCGGCCGACATCATGATCGTGTCCACATCCATGCTTGTGCGCAGCACGTCGCGGTCGGGCGTGTAGCCGTAGGCCCCCCAGAGCGCGTCGGGGTTCTCCTCGCGGAAGCTGTCCTTCGCACCCCAGTTCGAGAAGACCAGCGTCCACTCGGCCTCGGTGAGTTCCGCGAACACGCTGTACTCGCCGGCCGGCAGCCGCTCGCCGCCGAACATGAGGTCCGTCTCGGTCATGAAGCGGGTGGATTGGTCCGCGCCGACGCGCCAAAGCGGCGCCCCGCGCAGGAACTGCTGGCCATACTCGGCGCCCGAGCCGAACAGGTCACGGCCGCGCAGGATGGGGCGGCCGTACGTCACGACGACCCAGGAGCCGCCCTCGTAGCCACCTTCCTCGTTGAACGAGCCTCCGACCTGGGTGGCGGCCTCTCCGCGCGGGCTCATGCGCCGGTCCTGGGCCTCCGCAGCCGTGGCGAAGGCAAGGGCGACGCCGAGGGCGAGGGCAAGGCAGGGAACGGCGCGGAACATCTTCTTCATTCGTACCTCCAAGCAGGTTCAAGCGCGGCATCGCCGGCCGGCGATGCGCGAACAATCCCGAAGCGGGCCGGGCATCCTACGGTGGCGCGCGCGAACCCGAAAGCCGGGTGCGTCGCCGCGGCACGCGGCCTCCGATACAATATCGACCCATGAAGAGAACACGGCCCGCTAACGGAACGTTCCGGTTCATCGTCACGGCGTGCGGTCTGGCCGTGGCGGCGGCGTGCGGTCTGGTCGCGGCGGCGTGCTCGGGCCCGGCGCCGGAGGCGGGGGAGGCCGGCGGGGCGGTCGATGTCGAGGCCGCGCGAGCGGAGATCGAGCGCGTCACGCGGCGGTGGGAGGCCGCGCTGATCGCGGGGGCGCCGGCCGAGGCCGTCGCCGACGTCTTCACGCCGAATGCGGTGCGACTGCCGTCCGGAGAGCCGGCGGTTCGTGGGCACGACGCCATCGTTCGTGCTCTGGCCGGTTCCGTTCCGCTGCGCGAGGCCCGGTTCGCGATCGAGGACATCGAAGTGGACGGCGACCTGGCCTTCGCGAACGGGACGTACAGGGTGCGCGGCCCCGACGATGTCGAACTGAACGGAAAGTTCCTCGAGGTATGGAAGCGGATGCCGGCCGGTTGGCGGATCCACCGTGTGATGTGGGACTGACGAAAGACGGTGAAGACATGAAGAACTTCGGGGATGGGAGAAGGGCGGCGGCCACCGACGCCGTGCACGCGGGCGAGCAGGAGCCGAGGCCCGAGGGGGCCGTCGTCACGCCGATCTACCAGACGGCGAACTACGAGCTTGGCGGCGAAGACTACCACGACATCGGGTACATCCGGCTCAGCACGACGCCGAACCATCGCGTGCTCGGGGAGCGCATCGCGGCGCTGGAGGGGACGGAGGCGGCCCTCGTCCTCGGCAGCGGCATGGCGGCGATCTCCGGGTCGCTGCTCACGCTGCTCTCCGCCGGCGACCACGTGCTCGTGCAGGACACGCTGTACGGCGGCACGGCCGCCTTCCTGCAGCAGGACCTGCCCCGTTTCCGCATTGGACATACGGTGATCGACCCCCAGGACCCATCGAGTTGGGCGGCCTCGCTGACGCCTGCGACGCGCGCGATGTACGTCGAGACGCTCACGAATCCGCTCGTGCAGGTCGCGGATCTCGAGGCCGTGGTGGCGTTCGCGCGCGAGCACGGGCTCGTGACGCTGATCGACAACACCTTCGCGAGCCCCATCAACTTCAGGCCGGCGGAGATCGGCTTCGATCTCGTCCTCGAGAGCTGCACCAAGTACATGAACGGCCACAGCGACATCGTGGCCGGGAGCGTCGCCGGGCCGGCGGACCTCGTGCGCCGCGTGAAGGTGATGCAGGACCACCTCGGCGGCTCCCTCGACCCGCACGCGGCGTTCCTGCTCGAGCGCGGGCTGAAAACGCTGAGCGTGCGCGTCCGCGAGCAGAACGCGTCGGCCGGGCGGCTCGCCGCGCGGCTCGAAGCGCACCCCGCCGTGTCCGTCGTCCACTATCCGGGACTCGCGAGCCACGCGCAGCACGAGCGCGCCGCGCGCCTGTTCGACGGCTTCGGCGGGATGATGTCGTTCGAACTCGAGGGCGGGGTCGACGCGGCGGAGGCGTTCATCTCCGCGCTCGAGATCCCGATGGTCGCGGCGAGTCTCGGAGGGCCGGAGTCGCTCGTCGTGCGGCCCGCCGCCGCCGTGCACGCGGGGATGTCGGCCGAGGAGCGGGAGAAGGCCGGAATCCGGGATGCCCTCATCCGCTTCTCCACCGGACTGGAGGCGACGGAGGATCTCGCGGCCGACCTCGACCGGGCGCTGGCGAGCCTGCCGCGGGCGGTCGCGGGCCTCACCGCGTGAAGGCCCCCGGCCTCCCCGAGATCGAGGCGGCGCGCGAACGGGTCTACGCGGCGGCCCTCCGTTCGCCGCTCATCCGCCTCGGCGTCGACGAGGGGCCCGAGATCTGGCTCAAGCTCGAAAACCTGCAGCCGATCGGCTCATTCAAGATCCGGGGCTCCGCGAACGCGATCGGCCTGATCCCGCCCGGGGAACTGGAGGCCGGGGTATGGACGGCGAGCGCGGGGAACATGGCGCAGGGCGTCGCCTGGAACGCACGGCGTCTGGGCGTCCCGTGCTCGGTCGTCGTCCCCGAGACGGCACCGCGGCTCAAGCTGGACGCGATCGCCCGGCTCGGCGCGACGGCCGTCAGCACCTCCGTCGCCTCCTGGTTCGAGGTCTTCCGCACACAGCGCTTCGACGGGATGGAGGGACGGTTCGTCCACGCCTTCATGGACCGCGACGTGATGGCGGGGAACGGCACCATCGCGCTTGAACTCATCGAGGATCTCCCGGACGTAGACGCCGTCGTCGTCCCCTTCGGGGGAGGCGGACTCGCGTGCGGGATCGCGGCCGGCCTGCGGGCCCTCGCGCCGCACGTTCCCGTCTTCGCATCCGAGGTCGCGGGTCAGGCCCCGCTCGCGGAGTCGCTGCGCGCCGGCCGGGCCGTCTCGATCTCCTATACGCCCTCGTTCGTCGACGGCATCGGGGGCCCGCACGTGGAACCCGCCATGTGGGAACTGGCGCGGGATCTCCTTGCCGGCTCCGTCGAGATCACGCTCGATGACACCGCGGCGGCGATCCGATTGCTCGCCACCCGCAACCGCGTGGTCGCCGAGGGGGCGGGCGCTTCCTCCGTTGCGGCCGCCCTGTCGGGTGCCGTGAAGGGCGACAGGATTGTGTGCATCGTCTCCGGAGGGAATCTGGATCCGTCCACCCTGGCCACCATCCTCGCGGGCGACGTGCCATGAGCGACATGACCGAGCCGCCGGCCCCCCGCGAACCGCCCGCCCACGACCTTCCCGCGACGCTCACTGCCGCCCAGGTCTCGCAGATCCTGAAGCGCGCGGCCGAGATCGACGCCCGCGGCGATTCGATGACCGTCGAGGAGCTGGAGCGCATCGCCGGCGAGGCGGGGATCGACCCGCGCGCGACGCGAGCCGCGATCGCGGAAATGGTCGCGCAGGAGATGCCGGCCCCCGTCCCCGCGCCGCGCCCTTCGGCGGTCCCCGGCACGCGCGCCGGCAACCCCGCCTCCCCCGCTCCCGGACGCATCATCGCGGGCGGGGCCGTCGGCGCGGCCTTCGGGTTCCTCTTCGCGAGTTCTCTCGGGGGCGCCATGGCGGGATCCGGCGGCACGGCGATCTATCTCATCCTGCGCGCCGTGCAGGCCATGAAGCGGGGCAGCCAACTCGACTTTCAGCTCCAGAACTTCACCCTCTGGTTCGTGTCGACGCTGATCATTGCGGCGGGACTCGGGCCCGAGGCGTTCGCGTTGACCCTGCTCTGCTGGATCCTCACCTCGGTCATCGGCGGCCTCCTCGTCCGCTTCGGCCCCCGCGAAGAGGAGACAAAAGAAGAAGTCCCACAACTCGAATCCGGAGTCCCCTGATGCCCACCTCGGTTGACGTCCGCTTGCGTTATGCTAACATCATGATAGCGAATGCGAACGGAGGAGAGGCCGAATATGGGGAATCTGACCGTGAGGAACCTGGACGACAGTGTGATCGCGCGGCTCAAGGCGCAGGCGAGACAGAACGAACGCTCGCTTGAGGGCGAGATTCGGCATGTGCTCAAGCGAGAAGTGTCGGGACCTCGCCGCGCGGCTGAATTCTTCGCGCGGGCCGATGAGCTGGCGGCGACCACGACCGGCACTCGGCAGACGGACAGTGCGGCTCTGATCAGGGAGGACCGAGCCCGGTGAGAGTCACCGTGGACGCGAGCGTCGCGGTGAAATGGTTTGTCGAGGAGGACGGGCGCCGCGAAGCCTTCACGTTGACGGGACCACGAATCGAGCGGCACGCACCGGACCTGATTCTACCCGAATGCGCCAACGTGATTTGGAAGAAGCATCGCCGCGGAGAGATCGCTTCCGCGCAGGCGTTCGTTGACGAGGTCGCCCGGATTTCGGAGGGCGTCGCTCTTGTCCCCGGTGCGGAACTGGTTCGGGATGCGGCGGAGATTGCTTTGCGAGCCGGACACGCGGTGTACGACTGTTTCTACATCGCGTGCGCAAGGCTGACTGACTCGATTCTCGTCACGTCGGATCGAAGACTGCCGAAGATCGTAACGCGGTGGGCTCCTGCCGTGACCGCCGTTACTCTTGAGGACGAGAAAGCGATGGCCCGGATCGAAGCGGCTGGCGTTCGGTTCATCATCAGCCCGGCGAAAGTGGAAGAGCTGATCGAAGCGTGGGATCGCTTCATGGCCACGTGGGACAGCGTTCTGGAGGACACTTTCTCGTCGGCATCAACCGAGAGACCGCGGATCATCAGCCACGAACACCGGGATATTGCAAAGAACCTTGTGCAGACATCCCCGGCCTACCGGCGTTTGGTCGAAATGGTTCAGAATCTGGATCATCAAGAACGCGTAGATCTGATCGTGCTCGCGTGGGCCGGAAGGGGCGAGCGGACGACACGACGACATCTCCTTGATCGGGCGCTCCACATGGTCGACGAATTGGACATCATCGATATCGTGCATCTGGGTGTCGACTGGCGCGAAGGTCGCGCGCGTCTGGTCGGGTAGGAACCATGCCAGGCCGCCGACACGCCGCAGGAATCCCGGTATGGCTGGTCGTTTGGACGGCCGCTTGCGGTGCCCCCGTTGACGAGCGCGGGGGAGTGGGCCGGCCCGCGGGCGCCTCGGCGGAGCTGGCGGCGCTGCTCGACTCGGCGTGGGTTCGGGATCTGGAGACGAATCCGGTCGTCCGGCTGCGCGAGGGGCTGGACGTGGAGCGGCTCCCCGCGCTCGGCTACGAGGCGGCGGAGGAACGGGCGGCGTTCTCCCGGCGGCAGCTCGACCGCGCCTTCGCCATAGACGCGGCGGCGCTCTCGGCCGATGAGCGCGTCACGCTGGAAACCCTGGTCTGGCAGGCGGAGATGGCTGTCGAGGGGCACCGGTACTTCTGGCTCCGGAGCGTTCTCACCCCGTATTCGAGCGTCCTCCGCAGCTACAGCCAGGTCTTCCCGCTCCTCCCGCCCGCGGGCGACGGACCATAGCGCCGAGGCGACCGCGCCCCGGCTGGACGGGCTGGATGCTTCTCATCCTCCTCGCGACCGCGGTCCTGCTCGCTGCGTGGGCCTTCTGGTGGGAGCCGGGCCGACTGGTCCTCCGCCGGGCCGACCTCGAGGTGCCGGGGTGGCCGGAGGCGGAGGAGACCCGCATCGCGCTCATCGCCGACCTGCACGTGGGCTCGCCCCGAAACGGCCGGGACAACCTGCGCCGCGTCGTGCGCCGGGTGAACGAGACGCGCCCGGACCTGGTGCTCATCGCCGGCGACCTGACGATCGACAACGTCGTGGGCGGCCGCTTCGTGCCGCCGGAGGAGATCGCCGAGGACCTCGCCGCCCTGGACGCCCGCTACGGCGTGTTCGCGGTGCTCGGCAACCACGACCGCTGGCTGTCGGCGGAGCGCGCGGAGAGGGCGCTCTCCGGCGCGGGCATCACCGTGCTCGACAACGAGGGCCGTCGGGCGCGCGTGCGGGACAACGACGTCTGGATCGCGGGCGTGGCGGACTTCTGGACGGGCCATCCGTCGATCGAGGACGCGCTCGATGGGGCCCGTCCCGGGGAGCCCGTGCTCGTCGTCACGCACAACCCCGACATCTTCCCCGAGGTGCCGGCGCGGGCCTCGCTGACGCTGGCGGGGCACACGCACGGCGGGCAGGTGGTCATCCCGTTCCTGGGTCCCCGGATCACCCCCTCCCGCTTCGGAGACCGGTACGCGGCGGGCCACGTGGTGGAGGACGGACGACACCTCTTCGTGACGACCGGCGTGGGGACGAGCCGGCTCGGCGTGCGCTTCCTCGTGCCGCCCGAAGTCGTCGCGCTCCGGCTCACGCGCTGCGAGTCCTGCGAGTCGCCGCCGGAGTGACTATCATGCCGCCCACGCGGGCTTTTGGACCCGAAACCGGAGTGACGCCGAACATGCCGTCCCATTCGAACCTGCGCTTCCGCCGGGAGCGCGTCGCCGGCGCCGCGTGGCGCCTGGCCATCGCAGGTCTGCTCCTGCTTCCCCTCGCCGCCGCGGCCCAGGAAGACAAGCTGCCCCCGCCCGAGGGCTGGCTGGCCCGCACCGACCACGGAGGGGACGGGGTGGAAGCCCTCCAGGAGATGCCGCCCGGCTGGCACGTCACCACGGGGCCGGCCGGCATCTTCTACGATCCCGAGACCCGGGCCGACGGCGACTTCCGCGTCGAGTCGACCGTCTTCCTGTTCGACCCCGAAGGCCGGAACGAGGGGTTCGGCGTCTTTATCGGCGGCGCGGATCTGGAGGGGGACGGCCAGGCCTACACCTACCTCCTCATCCGGGCGGACGGGCGCGTGATCGTGAAGCGCCGGGACGGCGGCGAGACGTCCACGCTCCTCGACTGGACGAAGCACGAGGCGGTCGTCACCTGGGCGGCGCGGGGCGAGGGCGCGGCGACGGCGAAGAACGTTCTCTTCGTGGAGGCCGAAGGCGAGGATGTGATCTTCGGCGTGAACGAGCAGGAGGTGTTCCGGACGGCGAGAGCGGGGCAGCACGTCGACGGCGTCGTGGGGCTGAGGGTCAATCACGGCCTCAACCTGCACTTTTCCTCGCTGGAGGTGACCGATGGCTGAATCCACTGCGGGGTCGGCGGGCTCCGGGCCGGCGGGCTCCGGGTCGGCGCGGCTCGAGGCGATCTGGCTCAAGTCGGCGCGGAAGGGCCCCATGGAGCCGGTGCCGGAAGCCACCCTCGTCGCGGGCAAGGGTCTGGAGGGGAACGTCGACCGCGGCGGCTACCGGCAGGTGACGCTCCTCGACGCCGACGCCTGGGAGACGGCGACGCGGGAGGTCGGCGTCGACCTGGCTCCGGATGCCCGACGGGCCAACCTGCTCGTGCGGGGCGTCGACTTCTGCGAGACGGCGAACCGGGTGCTGCGGATCGCGGGCTGTCGCATCCGCATTCGGGGCGAGACGCTGCCCTGCGGGCGCATGGAGGACGCGGCGCCCGGGTTGAAGGCGGCGCTGGCGCCGGACTGGCGCGGCGGCGCGTACGGGATGGTGATCGAGGGCGGCCCCCTCGCCCTCGGCGACGCGGTGGCCTGGGAATCCTGACCGGCCCCCGCGCGCCCGCCGTCTTCGGCCTCGTCGTCCTCACAGCCCTCGTGGCGGGGTGCGATGCCCCCGCCCCCGAAGCGGGCCCGCCGAGCCGAGCGGGCTCGCTCTCGGTCTTCGAGGCGGAACTCTTCTACCAGGCGGTCGGGGTCGGAGAGCCCGTCGTCGTCGTACACGGTGGTCCGGGCCTCGACCATTCCTACCTTCGTCCGTGGTTCGGACCGCTGGCGGAGACGCACCAGGTCGTCTTCTACGATCAGCGGGGCCTCGGGGCGTCCAGGGCCGTGGTGAACGCGGCGAGCCTCTCGATGGAGCGCTTCCTCACGGATATCGACCGCATCCGCGAACGCGTCGCGCAACGCGAGAAGGTCACCCTGCTCGCGCACTCGTGGGGAGCGATTCCGGCCCTCCTCTACGCAATGGAGCGCCCGGAGCGGCTGGCGGCGCTCATCCTCGTCGCGCCCGTCGAGCCGGGCAGCCGGTTTAGGGCGGAGACCGACGAGAACCAGTTGGCCAGGCGTGATTCGGCCGACCTCGCGGCCATCGACTCGATCCGGGGGACGCCGGAGTTCGCGGCGCGGGAGGCCGAGGCCATCAGCCAGGTCTTCTTCCACGTCTTCCGCGGGACGTTCGCGGACGCCGGCGTGGCGGACAGCCTGCTTCGCCTCTCCCTGCACGAGCGGACGGCGCGCCAGGGCCCGCTCGTGGCGAACCTGCTCATGGCGCCGCTCCAGGGGCTCGACTTCTGGGACCGCCTCGGCGAGATCGACGTTCCGGTGCTCATCGTGCACGGCGAACAGGATCCGATCCCCATCGAAATGGTGCAGGCGATGAACGACGCTCTGCCGGACAGTCATCTGATTCGGATCGACGGATCGGGACATTTTCCGTTCATCGAGAGGCCGGCGCTGTTCTGGCCCGCCGTGCACGCGTTCCTTCAGCGGCGGCCGCGGGAAGGACCGTGACCGCGGACGTCCCGGCACCGGGCCCGATCCGCGACCCGGCTCCCCTGCGGGGCGCGCTCTCCCGCCTGAACGAAGCGCGGCTCGCGCCCGAACACAGTTCCGCCCGCCTCGGCGCCCTGCTGTCGGGGTTCGAGGAGCTGGCCGCCGTCCTCCCGGGCGAGGACCGGCGGCCGGGCGCGGCGGGAGCACTGGCGGAACTCGAAGCGCTTCTGTCCGAACCAGGCGCGGAGACCGGCACCGCGGCGTTGCGCGAATACCTCGAACCGATCCTCGAACGGCTGGTCGAGGCCCTGCTCGACCATCCCGAGCGGCGGCTGGCGGCGTACGGATCCCTCCTCCCCGGCGAGAACAACCATCATCACGTGGCCATGCTCGTCGGGCGCTGGGTGGAAGGAGCGGTCGAGGGCACGCTCCACGACCGCGGCTGGGCGGCGCGACAGGGCTATCCCGGGTTCGTCCCCGGAAGTTCAGGCGACCGCGTCGCGGTGAAGGTGTTCGAAAGTCTCGCGCTCCCGGACGCCTGGGATCGGCTCGATGCCTTCGAGGGCGAGGCCTACCGGAGGATCCTCGCCCCCGTCGAGATGAAGAAGGTGGGGACCGGAGCCGGCAGCGAGACCGCGTGGCGGGTCTGCAACATCTACGAACTCACAGCCCGCGCCTGAGCCACGGCCTGCCGGGGCCGCTATTCGCCGGTCTTCACTTCCTCCCACACCGCATCGAGCGTCGCGAGGTCCGCGTTCTTCCAATCGAGGCCGCGGCGCTCGGCCAGTTCGATCATGCGCCGGCAGCGGCGCTCGAATTTCTCGATTGCGCCGAGGAGCGCGTTGGCCGGGTGCACGCCGGCCATCCGAGAGGCGTTCACCGCCGCGAAGAGGAGATCTCCCACCTCCTCGACAACCTCCGGGCTCGCCTCCCCGATCCGGGGCGGCACGGTCGGTGCGGGAGACCCGGACGCGTCTTCGGCGACCGCGCGCTCGAGTTCCGCCGTCTCCTCGCGCACCTTCTCCACGGGCCCCGCGAGATCGGGCCAGTCGAATCCGAACCCGGCCATCCGCTCCTGCACGCGCGCGGCGCGGCTGAGCGGATCGAGTCCCCCCGAGACCCCGTGGAAGGGGTCGTCCGGAGATTCGCGTTCCGCCGCCTTTAGCGTCTCCCAGTCGGGCGGGGCGTCGGCATCGCCGTAAACGTGCGGGTGGCGGGCCTCCATCTTCGCCTCCAGCGCTTCAACGACATCGGCGGCCGCGAAGGCGCCGCGCTCTTCGGCGAGCACAATCTGGAAGGCGAGGTTCAGGAGCAGGTCGCCGAGTTCTCCCCGCAGACCGGCGTCGTCTCCGGAACGGATCGCGTCCGCGACCTCGTGCGCCTCCTCGAGGAGATACGGACGGAGCGTCTGCGGCGTCTGCTTCGCGTCCCAGGGACAGCGGCTGCGCAGGAAGCGTACGAGGGCGAGGGCGCGGGCGAGGGCATCATCCCCTTCGCGCGCTTCCTCCGCGTGGAGCGTGTGGAGATCGGCGGTGACAGGTGGCTCTTGCATGAAGGCGAAGGTATCATCCTGCGGCAGGACGCCGCTGCATTCAGACCCCCGAACCCCCGGCGACGCTTGACCCGCAGCCGCGAAGATCCCCCGTACCGAGCGTGGCTCGAGGTCGATCTGGCCGCGCTGTCGCGGAACGCCCGGCGCGTGGCGAAACACGCGGCCCCCGCCCGCTTCGTCCCCATGGTGAAGGCGGACGCGTACGGCCTCGGCGCGGTCGAGGTCGCCCGCGCCCTGGACGGGCTGGAGCCCTACGCCTTCGGTGTCGCGACGCCGCCGGAAGGCGCCGAACTCCGACGGGTCGGGATCGAGCGCCGCATCGTCGTCTTCGCCCCCTCCGCCACCGCCGAGATCTCGCAACTCCTCGAAGCGCGGCTCGAGAGCGCGGCGCTGAGTCTGGCGTCGTTCGCGAAGCTCGAGGCGGGCGCGCGGGCGGCGTCCACCCGGATCCCCGCCCATCTCGAGGTCGATACCGGCATGGGTCGCGCGGGCCTCCCCGCGGCGGAAGCCGGAGCGTGGACGCCGGAGGTCGCGTCGATCCTCGCGCGCGGCGGCGCGACGCTGGCGAGCGTCTACACTCACTTCCATTCCGCCGGAACGGATCCGGCCGCGACATCCCTTCAGTTGACCCTCCTGCGGCGAGCCGCGGCGATCCTCGAGGAGGCCGGCGTCGAGGTCCCCTTCCTGCACGCGGCGAACAGCGATGCGGTGATGGGAGATCCGCAGTATCATCTGGGGCTCGTCAGACCGGGGATCTACCTGTACGGGGGACGGCGGGGGGCGGGCGCCGCGGGCGCGCTGGCGGACCCGGAGAGTGTGGCGCGGGTACGCGCGAAGGTGCTGGAGGTTCGTGACCTGGCGCCGGGTTCGACCGTCAGCTACGGAGCCACCTACACGACAGAGAGCGGCGAACGTCTTGCCACTGTGGGGATGGGGTACGCCGATGGGCTGCCGTGGCGCCTGTCGAACCGGGGACAGGCGCTCATCCGCGGAACCCGCGTACCGATCCGGGGCGGTGTCTGCATGGACGTGACGTCGGTAGACGTTTCCGGCGCGCCGGGTGTCGAAGCTGCGGACGTGGCCACGTTCCTGGGCCGTGACGGAGGGGAAGAGATCGCGCTGGCGGACTTTGCGGAGACCGCCGGGACGATCGAATACGAAGTGCTGACGGCGATCGGGCGCCGCCTGCCCCGACACTACGTGGGCGGGCCGGCCGACGCTGCGGATGGGAGCCGATGACAGAGACTCGTGAGACAGCCCGAGCGCCGCTCTCGTGGGATGATCTCGCTGACCGCGCGAGGGTCGCCCGCGAGCGCGCGTACGCTCCGTATTCGCATTTCCTGGTCGGCGCCGCGCTCGAGGCCGATGATGGCCGGGTTTTCGCCGGGTGCAACGTGGAGAATGCCTCCTACCCCGTCGGGACGTGCGCGGAACGGGTCGCCCTGGGGCGCGCGGTCGTTTCGGGCGCGCGCGCTTTCTCGCGCATCGCCATCGTGACGAGCGGTGCCGTCCCGGCCCCGCCGTGCGGCATGTGCCGGCAGGCGCTCGCCGAGTTCGGCCGGGGACTCGAGGTGATGAGCATCGGAACGAACGGGGAGTCCGTCGTCTGGCGGTTGCGGGACCTGCTCCCCGCGAATTTCTCGCTTGAGCGGATGGCCGCGCCGGCGGAGACGGGCCCGTGAACGGACGGCGACTCGCGACGCTCGTCACGATGGTTCTCCCGGTGCTGCTGGGCGCCTGCGCCGAGGACCCGCTCTCCCTGGGCTCCGAGGAGGCGCCGGGCGTCGGGGTGGAGACGCGGGACGTCACCATCTCCGTCTCCGAACTGTCGACCTGGCGGGACACGACGCTGACTGGCTTCGCCCGGCCGTCCACCGCGCCGTTTGTGTACGTCTCGGCCGGGGCGGACGTGTCGGGTCGCGGGCTCGCCCGCTTCAACGTCCCCGACACGATCCGGACCTTCGCCGACACGTTGCCCGTCGCGAAGTTCGAGGAGGTGAGGTTCGTGCTCCGCTTCGACACGATCCGCTCGGAGTTCACGGACTTTCCCATCACCGTGAAACTCGTCCAACTGGGCGAGCGTTTCGAGCCTCACGGCGCGACGTGGCAGGAGGCGGTCGCCGGGGTGCCGTGGATGGAGCCCGGGGGCAGCCTCGGGGTCGAGATCGCGTCGGCGGTGCTGGAGGCGGTCTCGGATACGCTCGCCATGACCCCGGCCGTGGCCGAGGACTCGCTGATGAAGGCGTGGCAGCGGGAGGACGGGGGCAACGGCTTCGCCATCGTGCTCGACGGTCCGGCAACGAAACTCCGGGTCACGCAGATGGTCCTCCGGTACGATCCGACCCTGGTCGGGCGGAGTCTTCCGGTGCCGCAGTCCCAGTTCTGGGAAGACCACGCGTTCATCCTGGATCCCGCGCCGCCTCCGACGGGCACGGAGCTTCGCGTCGGCGGCCTCCCTGCCTCGCGCATCTATTTCGAGTTCGTGCCGCCGGGCCTCCTCGGGGAAGCGGGACTCGAGGGGGCGACGGTGAGCCAGGCCGAAATCATCCTGCACCCGCTGACAGCGCCCGATCTGTATGCGGCGGAGCGCACGATCGAAGTCCGCAAGGTGAGCCTGCTCGGCGACCCGTTCGAGGTCGGCGAAAAGACGCCCATCGGGAGCGGGGACCTGACCACGACGACGCTCGATCCCGACAGACTCCGCGAGGGTGAACCGGTGCGCCTCGACATCACGTTCCTGATGGCGCGGGCCGTCCGGGATTCGCTGAAGCGCATCCGGATCGGCTTCCGGGCGGATCCGGATGCGCAGGCACTGGGCTACTGGGAGTTCGGTTCCGCCGAATCGCCGCCGGAACTGCAGCCGCGGATCCGCATCGTGTTCAGTTCGGCGCCCGACTTCACGGTGCCGTGATGCCGGCCGTCCGAGGGTGCCGACGTTGGGTCCGGGCCGGGTTCGCGCTCGCGGCGCTGGCGGCTTCGCCCGTCGCCCTCTTCGCCCAGACGCCGCTCACGGCGGTCGGGCTCGGCTATCCCGTCGCGCCCGTGGATGGCCGGTCAGCCGCGCTCGGCGGATCCGGCTCCGGCCTGCTCGGCGGATCGTTCAGCCTCACGAACCCGGCCGACCTCCTCCTTCACGCCGAACCCGGCTTCTCCGTCTCGCTGGCCAGCGAGGGCGTGACCCTGGAGGGCGACGGCCCGTCGCTCGACACGGGACGGGGGCGTTTCACCACGATCCGTGCACTCGTCCCCTACAACGACTGGGCCTTCAGCCTGGCCTTCGGCGGAGAGTTCGACCAGGACTGGTCCAACATCCTGCAGGACACGCTGCGGCTGACCGACGGCGCGGTCCCCTACGAAGAGACGCGGGAGCACAACGGCGGGATCAGCACGATCGACGCGTCGCTTGCGCGTCGCCTCGGGCCCCTGGGCGTCGGCATCTCGGCGCAGAGGCTGACCGGCTCGCTCCGGCAGTCGTTCTTCCGGAATTTCGACGATCCGGTCGGGGGGGCTCCCGCGCTCGGCGGCATTGCGGGGGCGAGGGAGCTTTCGTGGCGCGCCTGGCGCTTCCGGGCGGGCGGGTCGATTCGGCTGGGAGACCGCGTCGTGGCGGGGGTGTCACTCAGCACGGGAGGAACGCTGTACGCGACCCCCGAAGGGGCGGAAGAACCCGAGGCGGATTTCGATCTGCCGACCTCGATCGAACTCGGAGGCAGCGCGCGCGTGACGGATCAACTCCTCGTCACCGCCGGCGGCGGCCGGGCCGGATGGTCGGCCGTGGGGTCGCGCGTCGCGGCGTCCGGTCCCGCGTTCCAGTCCCACGACATCGCCTGGGTGGGCGGGGGGATCGAATTCGGCGCGCTCTCTCTGCTCGGCGGGAGGTTGCCGCTCCGGGCCGGATGGCGGCGGACGGGCCTCCCCTTCAGTCGGGGCGCCGAGGCGCTCGAAGAGTCCGCCTTCACCGGCGGCTTCGGTTGGGAGTTCCAGGAGGGACTGGCCGTGTTCGACCTCGCCTTCGAGAGCGGGTCGCGTGGCGACGTCGCGGCGGTCGGCTTCGCGGAGAGCTTCCGGCGCGTCACGCTCTCCTTCTCCCTCCGGCAGCGCTGAGCCGCCTGTGGAGAGGATGAAGCTCGTCACGCTGAAGACGCCCGGCGCGGATCGCCCCAGCGACCTCCGCCCGCTCGGAGGACGGGTCTACATCGAGACCTACGGGTGTCAGATGAACATCAACGACACCGAGTTGATGGAGGGGCTGCTCGTCGACGAGGGCTTCGTGAGCGTGGATGCGCCCGAGCGCGCCGATGTCATCCTCGTGAACACATGCGCGATTCGCGAACACGCGGAACAGCGCGTCCGCGGCCGGATCGGCGAGCTGCAGCGCCACCGGAAGCGGCGCGCCGGCCTCGTGCTGGGGGTGACGGGGTGCATGGCGCAGCGGCTGGGCCCGCGGCTCATCGAAGAGGCGGCGGGCGTCGACCTGGTGGCCGGACCGGATGCCTACCGCGCCCTCCCGGAACTCATCGGTTCGATCCGGGCGAACGCGATCGAACGCGGACAGACGCTGCTCGGACTCGATGCGGAAGAGAACTACGAGGGCGTGGACAGCGTGAGGCGGGAAGGCGTAAGCGCGTGGATCACGGTCCAGCGCGGCTGCGATCATCGCTGCACCTTCTGCATCGTCCCCTATGTCAGGGGACCCGAGAAGAACCGGACTCCCGAGGCCGTCCTCGCCGAAACCCGGCGCGCCGCGGAGGATGGGTTCACCGAAGTCGTGCTCCTCGGACAGACCGTGAACTCGTACGAGTCCGGAGACTGGAACTTCGCCGCGCTGCTGCGGGCTGTGAGCCGCGTGGACGGCATTCGCCGCGTCCGTTTCACCTCCCCCCATCCCAACGATGTGACGCCGGAACTGCTCGACGTGATGGCGGAGGAGTCGACGGTCTGCCGCCAGCTCCACCTGCCCGTGCAATCGGGCTCCGACCGCATCCTCAAGCGCATGGTTCGGCGCTACACGAGCGAGAGGTTTCTCGGAAAGGTCGCGGCCGCGCGCCGCGAGGTTCCCGGCATCGCCCTCTCCACGGATGTGATCGTCGGGTTCCCCGGGGAGACGGAGGCGGACTTCGAGGCCACGCTGAAGCTGATGCGGGACGTGCGATTCGACGACGCCTATCTGTACAGGTACTCGCTGCGCGAAGGGACGCCGGCCACGCGTTTCCCGGCCGCGGACTTCGTGCCGGACGACGTGGGTTCGGAACGCCTGGAACGGCTGATCGGTGAGCACCGCGCGATCCAGCGCGAGATCAACGAGTCCGAGGTGGGTTCGCGGCGCGAGGTGCTGATCGAGCGCTCCGCGCGCTCGGCGGGCGACGTACTCGGCAGGACGGAGCAGAACAAGGTCGTCGCCTTCCCCGGAGACCCCTGCCGGATCGGTACGTACGCGCAGGTGCGGCTCACGGGAACGACGGGGGCGACCTTCATGGGGCAGCCCTGCTGATGCGCTTCGTGACCCGGCTCCTCGCCTTCGTCGTCGTCATCCTCGCGGCGTTCTGGTTTTCGGTGCGGAACGGGAACGAACTTGTGAATGTCGTGCTGCCCTTCCTTCGCATCCGCGCGCCGCTATCGCTCGTCGTCTTCGCCTGCATCCTCGGGGGGATGGGTCTCTCGGGCCTGCTCGCGTGGAGGGCCGAGCGCCGGGCCCGACGCCTGGCGGACCGGGCGGCGTCGGCACGCTTCGCGTACGAGCCGGCGCCCGCACCGGAGTCCCCGGTTCCCCCGGAGTCCCCGGCTGTGTCGGAGCCCCCGGGTCCGCCGGAGCGATCGGAGCCGAGTCCCCTCCTTTGATGGACGGTTGATGCCCTCTCCGAGCGTAGGAGTGTACCCTGCGCCCGGAGGCTGATCGACGTCCCGCTCGCTTTCCCCCCTGCTTCTGACGGCCCTGGCGCTCGCCGCCGGGGATGTGGCCGGGCTCGCGCTCGCCCCCGCCGACACCGTCGCTCTGCACCCTCCCACGGCGATTGCGGCGGGGCTCCTCTGCGTCCTCGCCGGGCGGGCCGCGTTTCGGGCGGACGGTCGTGCAAGCCCCGGCCGCCTCGTCGGCGTCCCGCCGTGCGCAAGGGTGGGCCTCTCGTTGGCCCTCGCCGGCTTGGCCGGGTTGCTGGCGGGACTGCCGAGCGGCACGGCGGCGCGGGGGGCGTGCGTCGCCAAATTGGAGGTGGATGCGCCCGTTGCGGCGGTCGGCACGCTCGGCGACGCGGTGCCGGCGCGGCGGGCGGGCCGGGGGGGCGGCCCGGTCCGGGTGTCGATCCGCGACGCCCGCATCGTCTCGGGGGGGCGGATCTGTCGCCTGGGCGCGGTGCGCGCCTTCGTGCGGCCCGGAGCGGGGCGGGAAGCGGGCGCGGCGGTGCTCGCCCGGGGCACATGGCGTACGGTGGGCGGGACGGACCCGGACGCGGGCCGGAAGCGGCTGCCCCGTCCGCCCGCGACGCTGGGCTGGATCGGCGGCGCGACGCTCGAGCCGCTGGATGTCCCCGCGAACGCGGTGGGCCCGCGCGGCCCTGGCCGTTGGATCATCGAATGGCGCGCCGGGCTGCTCGCCCGGCTCGACGCCCGGCTCGCCCCCGGGCACCGGGCGATCGGCAAGGCGCTGCTGCTCGCCGACCGCAGCACCCTCGACCCCGCGACGCGAGAGGCGTTCGTCGGGGCCGGGATCATCCACCTGCTCGCGATCTCCGGCCTCCACGTCGGCCTGATCGGGGCCTCGCTCTCCTGGCTCATCGGCCTTCGCGTGCGCGGTCCGCGCCGGCTGCTCTACGCCGCCGGCTGCACGAGCGCGTACGTCTGCCTCATCGGCGCGCCCCCCTCGGCGGTGCGAGCCGCGCTGATGTTCTGGGGCTGGGCGCTCGCTTTCCGACGGGCCCGCCCCGCCCGCATCGGCGATCTCGCAGCGCTCGCGGCGCTCCTCGCCATCCTGGCCGACCCGCTCATCGTGACGGACGTGGGCTTTCAGCTCTCGTTCGCCGGGTTCACGGGCGTCGTGCTCGGGGGCCGCGTGTCGCTGCCGCGCCCGCTCTCCTCTCGACGCCTGCGCGGGATCGGGCGGGCGCTCGCCGTGAGTTGCGGTGCGTTCCTCGTCACCGCGCCCATCGCGGCCTTCCACTTCGACCGAATCGTCATCGCCTCGATCCCGGCCAGCGTGGTGGCCGGCGGCGTCGTGAGTCTCGCGCTTCCCGCGCTCGCGCTCACGCTGATCCTGCCGTGGGATCTCTGGATCCTGTTCGCCGGCGCCGCGGACACGGCGCTCGCCTGCCTCGCGGCGATCGCCGCCTTCTTTGCCGAACTCCCGCTGAGTTGGACCGGCCCCGGCCTCGGCCCCCGCGCGTGGGCGGTCGCGGGCGCGCTCATCGCCCTCGCGCTCGACCGGACGCGCGCGCGACGCGGCCTCGGCCTCCTATCGGTCGGCGCCGTGTTCGCACTCACGCTCGTCTGGCCCCTCGTCCGGGCCGGCCTCGACCGGGGCACGGCGCTCGTCTGCACCCTCGCCGTGGGGCAGGGCGACGCCGCCGTCGTGCGGACCGGCGCCGGCCGATGGCTCGTCTTCGACGCCGGACCGGGCTCGGCCTTCGCGGCGGCCGGCACGGCACCCGGCCCGCCGATGGCCGACGCGGGAAGCCGCGTCGTCGTGCCCTTCCTGCACGGAAGGGGCGCCCGGACCGTGGAGCTGCTCGCCATCTCCCATCCCCACCTCGATCACTACGGCGGCACCGCGGCGGTGTTCGAGGCCCTCCGGGTCCGCCGCGTGTTCGATCCCGGCGTCCCGGAGCCCAGCTCGTCCTACCTTGCCTTCCTCGAACGGCTTCAGGAGGAGGGCGCCTCCTGGCACGCGCCCCGGGCCGGAGACCGCCTCCGCATCGACGATGTCGAACTCGAAATCCTCTGGCCCGATGGCCCTGCCGGCTCGGACGCGAACGAGAGTTCCCTCTCCTTCCGCCTCACGGTCGGCGGCTTCCGCTACGTGAACACGGGCGACGCCGGCGTCGACGTCGAACGCGACATCCTGGAGCACCTCGCGCCGCGCCGGCCCGAAGCGGATCTCCTCAAGCTCGGCCACCACGGCAGCCGGACCTCCAGTTCCGTCGCGTGGCTGGAGGCGACGCGACCGGACATCGCCGTGATCTCGGCGGGGCGCGGGAACCGGTACGGGCACCCGCACGCCGTGACGCTCGCGCGACTCGACTCCGCCCGGGTGCCGCGGGTGTGGCGGACGGATCTGGACGGCCCCCTGTGCATCGAAGTCGACGCGCGCGGCTGGAGGATCGCGCACGCGCCTTGACGCGAAAAACCGCCCGCCGGTAACCTCTCAGCCCACCCACCCCCGACTTCCGCGGAGCCACCTTGACCGGATCCATCGTCACCGTCGAGCACTTCATCGCCGAGCAGGAGCGCGAGTACCCCAAGGCCACGGGCGCGCTCACCGACATCCTGCTCCAGATCAGCCTCGCCGCGAAGGTCATCTCCGCGGCGGTCAATCGCGCCGGGCTCATCGACATCCTCGGCGTCATCGGAAGCACGAACGTGCACGACGAGGAAGTGCAGAAGCTCGACGACTACGCGAACGATGTCCTCCTGAACCTGCTGAGGCGCTGCGGCAGCCTGAGCGGCATGGTGTCCGAGGAGGAGGAGGGGTTCGTTCACGTTCCCGAGTCGCGCGACCCCGGACCGTACATCATCGCGTTCGACCCGCTCGACGGGAGTTCGAACATCGACGTGAACATCTCCGTGGGGACGATCTTCTCCGTCTACCGCAAGCGGAGCGACGGACGCAAGGTGCGGCGGCGCGACCTGCTGCAGCCGGGATCCGAGCAGGTGGCGGCGGGATACGTCCTGTACGGCTCCTCCACCATGCTCGTCTTGACGACCGGGGCGGGCGTCCACGGCTTCACG
>VXMQ01000214.1 GCA_009841015.1 Candidatus Palauibacter denitrificans
ACGTGGTCAAGAGCAAGGTCGAGGCCGCGTACCGCCGCACGGACCTGTTCGAGCGTCGGCGTCGGCTCATGGCCGACTGGGAAGCGTATCTCGCGGGCCGGAGAGCGGTTTCGGGGGCCGCACCCTAAAGCCTCCGGGCTAGGTGCTCAGCCACTCGCATTCCTCGTCCGAGACCAAGTACATCAGAATCCAAGTCTGAAGCCTCTCCGAATCTTCGATCCTGCGGTCCAGCACAAAAAGCGTATCGCCCCGGAAGGTCTCCATCGGTCGCATCTCGAAGTCGCGAGGCACGAGGGTGTCCACGCACGCCTGTGAGAGGTCCGACGAAAGGACTCCGACCCACACCTTGGCGGTGAGCACGGGCATCGGCTCCATCCGGAGGGCCGTCTGATCGTGGTGGGTGAACACGAAACCGCCGCCCGGAAGTGGGAATAGTTGACGGAGTCGCGAACTCTCCTCCAGCTGCTCGCGGTACGGGATGCGCTCGATGTCGATGCGTTCCCTGAGGTCGGCCGGGACCCCCTTCCGCCTCGCCACCGGGATGTCCGCCGTGTCCACCACCTCGCCCCGCAGGTTCAAGACGAACATCTCGTCCAGTCCGGACCAGCCCTGCACGAACCGTCCGTCGGCGTACGCAAGCGAACCGATCTGAAAAAGGGTCGCATACGACCAGTTGCCGCTCCTGACTGATGCGGCGTATTGCTCCGGGAGTCCGCCCATGCTCGCGAATTCGTCCGTGGCCGGCCGCCAACGAGTCAGCGATGTTTCGCGCTGGAGCTCGAAATCTGTCATCCAGACGTCCTGGCCGATCACCACCGGCGGAGTGATTCCGCCCAGCGCGGGGAAGTCCACAACCTGAATGGTCTCTCCGGTGTTTCGGTCGAAGATGTTCACGCGCCGCGACCTTGTGGTCTGCGCGGCCACGGTCGAATCGTCGAGCACCATCGGAACCCTTGGGCCGCCGCGAAACTCCCCCGGCCCCTCTCCCGGCCGTCCGTACACCAGCATCAGGCTACCGTCTCTGCGGAACCTGAGGATCCTTCCCGAAAAGATGTCCGGTATGTAGAAGGATCCGTCGAATGGGTCGATGACCGGCGTGTACGGATTGCCGATGTACAGTGAGTCGGCTTCACGCAGCAGGATGCTGTCGATGGGAACCAGAGCCGGTCCCGCCGCGTCTGCGAAGGCACGTTCTCCGGGTTCGGGGCCGCAACCGTGGATCAGGATCATCCCGGCGAAGGCGATTGCTCTTGCACCGCCTGTTCGCGTTCGACCATGAAACACACTTCGCCTCGCTGGGGGTCCTCCGGTTACTTGGGACATGATCACAACCTAGGAAGGCGGAACCGGATTCACGACCCGGAGCCCCCTCACGAAGGGTATCCCCAGTTCGTCCACTTCGATGAACACCATCAGGCCAACCGGGCCGAAGACGTCCGGGATTCGGGCCTCGTCCGCCCGCAGAATGGCGCACGATCGACGATCTCAGGTCTCCGAGGGGTACGGGTCGGGTAGCAAGCGGGCTTCGCAGAGCGCCCCACCGTCGTCCTCTCCGTCGGTGAGATTCGCGACCACGAGGCCGGGGAGCTTGCCCGAGACGGCCGGGTCGAGGCTGTTCCGGGCAATGCCCTGAGCGGCGTTTCGGCGGCTCCGCCGGGGCTGGCTTCCGGCCCGGTAATGGCCGGCAGCCAGCACACGCAGTGTTGAACACTGCGGCTGGCGAGGGGCGCCGCCCCTTCGACCCCGAGAAGCCCGCGCTGATGCGCGCAAAGAATCGCGGGCGACGGGTTTCCCCGCCCTCGGTACCGTGTTGGCCGCTTGCCGCCGACCTTGCGGGGACAGAGGCGCAAGCCAACCTTTGTGGGTGCCTTCCCCCACCATGATCGAGCCAAGAATGGTCGCACGCCCGCATCCGCTTCGTGTCTCCACCGCCAAGGTTCCGCTCCTCCTCGCGGCGATCTCGGCAGTTGCCTGCGATCAGGGGACTTCGGCGGCTGGCGGTGGCGACCTCGCCACCACCTTCGACACCGTGGGCGGCGTCGTCCTCGTCACCAACATCGGCACGCCGCCCGGATGGCAACTAACCCCGGTCGTCTCGGATCGGACCCAGGTCGCTGACGGAACAGCAGACTCCCGACGAGTTCGGCCAGGTCAGCGCCGTGGCCATCGGCCCCGATGAGACCATCTTCGTGGCGGACGCCATAAACCACGAGGTCCGCGTCTTCGGTTTCGACGGGGCGCACATGCGTACCTTCGGTCGGGAAGGTGCGGGACCGGGCGAGTTCAGGAGCCTCTATTCTCTGGCGTGGGTCGGGGACCGGCTCATCACCTTCGATCCGGTTCAAGGGCGCATCGGCGAGTTTTCGGCTGACGGCGAGTGGCTCGGGCAACGAAGGACCACGGGGGGTCTGACCGGATCGGCCGCGAACATTCGATTCTACCCCGTCGGCGAGAACGAGGTCTTCCGCTTCGCGTTCGATGTTGATGCCGGCGCTCAGTGGATCGGCCTCGACAACAGCGGAGCCACGGGCGACACCGTGCCCTTCCTGACGGCTCCCGAGTACCTTCCTGGGCAAACCGGGGGGATTCTCTGCACTTGGGAGGAGGGAAGGGTCGGCTTCTACGGCCACACGGCTGGGGCAAAGTGGGTGCAGCACCCGGCTTCCGGGGGCGTCATGTATTCCGCTTGGGGCTACTTCTACCGGATCGCCGTCACGCAGGGCGAGAGCGACACCCTGCGGGTGATCGAGCGGACACTGCCGACCGAGCCGATCCCGGACGAGGAATGGGACGCGGGCAGTGCGGAGTTCGACGAGGCCATGGAGCGTTGGCCGGGCGGTTCGTGCAACCCCCGGAGCTACAACCGGCCTGAACGAGCTTCGTTCATCAACGAGGTCTTCGTGTCCACCGACGGCAAGCTGTGGGTCGAAGTCATCCGCACCGACGGCAACCGCTGGGAGTTCTTCGATCCCGAGGGGAGGCTGCTCGGCAGCGTTCCCGCCGTCCCGTTCAAGGAGCGAACCGTCCCCGTCTTCCGGGGCGATCATCTCGCGACGATCCGCCAAGACGAAATGGACTTGGACCACGTTGACGTGTGGCGGCTCGAACGGCAGCCCGCCGGGCGATAGCTCCGCCCGAATCCGCACCAACGGTTCCGGGGCGGCACGGAATTGCCGGGGGTTTGAGGGGGGCGCAGCGTTCCCCCTCGCCAGGTCTGCCACGTTGAACGTGGCGTCGGCTGGCTGCCGCGCCGTAAAGGTGCTGCAAGCCAGCCCTGCGGCCGCCTCCCAAAGCGCCGCCCGGGGCACCATCGGAAGCGACGGACAAGGGCCCTGCGCATCGGTCGCCGGATGGGCGGGCCGCCAGCGCAGCGCCAGCCTCCCCGGGAAGGAGCTTCACCTCCTCGACCGTCCCGTCGGTGGCTGACGCCCGGAGGAACTCCGACGCGCCATTGACCCGGCTTTTTCCCGGGCGCTCTCCTGAGCGCGGAGGTACAGCCGATGAACGAGTTCGACGAAGGCGTCATTCTGCGGGCGCACCGGTTCCGCGCCGAGTCGGTCGGGTATCGGCTCGGACGCGGCTACTACATGGACGGCGAGGACGAACCGAGCGGACCGGTGGTACATGGTGCTCTCGACCCGTGAAGTCCCGTCCGGGCGCGCCGGTGCGGGTTCGCGCGGACGCTCATGACGGACGACGCCAAGCGGGTGCTCGTCGAGGTCGCCGACGGCTCGCCGTTCGGCGTGGCCAGCGTTCGGCGGCTGCTGCGGTGCCGGGCGGTGCGGGCGGGACGAGCTATACAGTCTCTCGTCAATGCGGGATTTGGCCCGGCCGACGGATCGAGGCGGAAAGCAACTCTACAAGATCGGTCCGCAGGGACGGGACCGGGCATCGGCCGTCATCGAATTGCGACCGAGATCGAAGGCCGACCGCAGGACGCTCGGCGCGCACGGCATCGATCAAGGGCACCGACTGACCCTGAGCGGCAGTCGGTTGAGGTCGAGTCGTCAACGCCTTCACCGTGCTCGACCCGGCGTGCGGATCGGGCGACATCCTCTACCTCGCTCCCCACGCGCTCCATGCTGTGGAGCACCAAGTCCACTTGGAGGCCGAGTCGCTGGGTCTTCAGCGGGCTTCCCGTCGGTCGGCCCCGCCAACGTGAAGGGGATTAAGTTGAACGCCTACGCGCAGGCATGCTAGATTGCCCGCTGGCCGCGCTTTGCATCGCCAAACCCAACTGCAAGGATTCCGAGGAAATGCAGCGAAGGCCAGAGCATATCGCGATCGCGAAAATGGCCGCCGTCGCGATACTCGTGGTGTCCTGCGACACCGGGGATCGTACTACGCCATCACGTCAGCGGGACCGGCCGTCGGCCAATACCGAGAGCGTCCGCCAACCCGCTCCTTCACGCTCCGCTGAGACCGATGGTCTACTTCGTGCCGAAGCCTTCGGGAGCGATTGGCCATTCACCGTGGATTCGGGGACGGTCGCTTGCCAAGGTCCCCTTAGTGCAGTGACGTTCACCACGCCGGACGGTCGGACCTATGCGCTGAACGGACGCGCCATGGGGTTGAACCGTTGGCCTCCTGCGCGGGAGATTCGCCGAAAGCTGTCCCCCGGGCTGCGGTACGAGACAGTTGGTCGCCTGTCTACCACTGAGCGAAGAGCCGTGTTCAAGACGCTGGTCGACTGTGAAGACGCTGGCCATGGCGAGGACTACTGCGACGACTCAACGGTGCAGTCTCACAACGTTACCGCCGAGGAGTTGCAGAACATCTCGAATGAAGGTGTGGAGAACAGCTGGCCACCTTTGGGGCCGCCGCTGATGATGCCGACGAGCAACATCATTCAGATCGGCCTTGGGTTCTGTACGAGCTAACTTATGGACTGGTTGCTCTCGATACTGTTTGAGATCTCGTCGGAGGTTGCGTTCCTGCTTCTCGGCATGGGCCTGCTCTGGATTCCACGGAAGATACGGCGTTGGCGGCTTCGCCGTCCTGTCGATGAGGGTTACATGAAGCTTCGTCGCGTGTGCGAACCCGAAACTTTGAACCCCGAACATCCGGGCAATCCCGAATACATGGCGGCCGATGCCCGCGATCATGTGAACCCGATGCGCAAGTCGTTGGAAAAGGCCGGCTTCTTCACGCCGGGAGAATGCAGGGCCGAAGAATCGTCCCTGGAGGAGTGGTTTGTGTTCCTCAGAAGGGTCAGAGACGAACTCATTCCGGCATCCGTCAACGTCCGCCAAGGTCGCACGGAATCCCGTTAGAGAATGGGGATGTAAAAAGGGGATGACGTACCCACGAATCTCTATAACTGATTGCAATATATGCAACTTACGAAATATCCGCAGAATAGTTCTGCTCCGTAACCATCAACTCCGGGAGCGGTATCGGCCGCAACGGGATCTCGATGCGTAGAGGGCCGAACGCCTGCGCGGAGTCGATGCGGATCGGGCCGGAGGTCCACGAATCGTAGCCGATGCGCGACACTCGGACGCGGTACGTACCCGGAGGCGCGGCCGCGGGAGGCTGAACGCGCCGCTTGCAGTCGACAGCGTCTCCCACACGGCCACGCCGTCGGGACCGTCGAGCGACACGACCGCCCCGTCCAGCGGCGCGCCGTCGCTCTCCGACACGAGGATCCCCGTCAGCCGCGCGCCGGGCTGCTGCGCGGCGACGGCGGGCCCAGGCAGGGCCAACGCGAAGCTCGCGGCGAGGGCCGCGCCGATGTGGGCGTACTCGAACGCCTCCCGAATCCGCGCGGGGGAGGACGGATCGCCGGTCATCGGGGGGAACGGTCCGTGCGGCGGAACAACGCAAGCACCTCTCCGCTGTACGCGAGCGGTTGGGGGATGGGCCAGACGGAGATCCCGATATGCACACCGGCGTTGAGGCGATAGGAGAGGCGCGGCCTGAGTATCCGCCACTCGCCGATCAGCCAGCGATCACCGGCAACACGCTCGAACCGAAGGTGCCCTCCAAAAAGAGACTCCTGGACTTGGATGGCGCCAATGCTGGCGCGGTGTCCAAGAAAACGACCCTCTACGTCATCCCGTAGCAGCGGAACCATATATCGCTCGAGGAACGGTCGCAGCGACGTGTAGTTGAACGACAGTTCCCGCGGTTCGTTGGCCACGGTGTCGATCCACAGCACGCCCCTGACGTCAACGACCTCCCGGCCCGGCCTCGGCTCGAACGCCAGTCCGACCGTGATCTCAGTCTCTGCCCCGGCCGCGGATGTGCTCAGGCAGTGCGTCGCGAGGAATCCCGGCGACGCTATCGCGGCACCGTCCGGGACGTAGAACGTCGTCATGGAATCACGCACGATGTCCGCGTATCCGTACGTCTCCAGGTGTCCCGGCGACGCGTTGGGCAGCACCTCCGAGACCATGACGGTCACGGTGTCCCGCTGATAACGGAACCTGCCTCGATTCCAAATCCTGACCGGCTGGTCCAGCCGCACAAGCAGAGAGTCGCGAGTGTCGGCTGTGGACATTGAGTCCAAGATCGGAAGGACGGACTCGTAGAGTGCGAACGCCCGCCGCCGCTCGTCGGGCGTCGTCGGACAATCGGTCTGCTCCGTGACCATCAGTTCCGGGAGCGGCACCGGCCGCACCGGGACCTCAAGGCGCAGCGGGCCGGACGCCTGCGCGGAGTCGATGCGGACCGGGCCGGAGATCCAAGACTCGTAGCCGATGCGCGACACCCGCACGCGGTAACTGCCCGGCGGCGGCAGCGGCAGGCTGAACGCGCCGCTGGCGTTCGACAGCGTCTCCCAGACGACGACGCCGTCGGGACCATCGACCGACACGACTGCCCCGTCCACCGGGGCGCCGTCGCCCTCGGACATGAGGATGCCCGTCAGCCGCGCGACGGGCTCCTGAGCGGCGACCGCGGGCGCAAGCAGGCCCAGCGCGAAGCTCGCGACGAAGGCCGCGCCGATGGATGCGGGCGCGGTCAACGTCCACCTTTGTCCCGCTGCGACCGGAAGATCGCGAGGATTCTGCCGCTGTGCGTTAGCGGAACAGCCTTCGGCTGGACGTACGCTCCGAGGACGACGTCGCTACGAAAGAAGATGGCAAGGCGTGGGCGAACGATCCTCCACTCGCGCACAAGCCACCCACCACCTTCGATTCGCTCGAAGTGGAGGGCGCCGCCGTAGTCCGACTCGATCAACTCGATCGCGTGGAACCTGACGCGACGCCCCAGTTCCTCCTGGCGCCGCGATAGTACATGACTCTCCAGGTTCGGCAGCAGGTATCTCCGCAAGAACGGACGCAAGGAGGTATACCTAAACTCCAACTTCTGCGGTTCAACGGCGACCGTATCGATCCACAGGACGCCCTGGACATCGACCACATCGCGGTCGAGCCTGGGCTGGAAGGACAGCCCCGCGGTGACCTCATCCTCTGCCTTCGTGGTGCTGAGGCAATGCGTCGCGAGGAAGCCCGGCGACGCCAGCGCTTCTCCGTCAGGGGCGTAGAAGGTGGTGGTTGAGTCGTTGACCGCCTCCGCGTACCCGAACGCCTCGAGGTGTGTCGGCGCCGCGTTGTTAAGGGCCTTCGGCACGACAACCGTTACTGTGTCCTGCACATATCGGAAGCTGCCGCGTCTCCACACCCTGACCGGTCGATCCAGCCGAACGACCAGAGAGTCGAAGACCTCTTCGGCCGACATCGAGACGAGGGCGGGGAGAACCGATTCGTAAAGTTCGAACGCACGCCGCCGCTCCTCGGGCGTGGTGGGACAGTCGGTCTGCTCCGTGACCATCAGTTCCGGGAGCGGCACCGCCCGCACCGGGACCTCGAGGCGCAAGGGGCCGGTCGCTTGGGCGGAGTCGATGCGGACCGGGCCGGAGGTCCACGACTCGTAGCCGATGCGCGACACCCGCACGCGGTACGTGCCCGGAGGCGGCAGCGGCAGGCTGAACGCGCCGCTCGAGTTGGACAGCGTCTCCCACACGACAACGCCGTCGGGACCGTCGACGGACACGACCGCCCCGTCCACCGGCGCACCGTCGCCCTCCGACAGAAGGATCCCCGTCAGCCGCGCGCCGGGCTCCTGCACGGTAACCATGGGCGCAAGCAGGGCCAACGCGAGGCTCGCGGCGAGGGCCGTGCGGACACCGGCGTAACGAATCATGCGGTCATCCGCCGGCGCGCCTGACCCGTAGTACCTGAACCGCGGGCACGTCGAACGCATCGCGCACCTCTGCCCACACCCGGTCTCCGCTCACGGCGAGCAGCCGGGCATCCTCGGGGGCCGCCACAGTCGACACCTCGCCCGCGCGACCCTCCCCGGAGATGACGATCCACTCGTTCGACCGACCGGACGGGTCGTGAATCTGAAACCACATGTCGCCGTTCGGGTCCATGATCACACCCTCGTCGATGATGCCCCGCCCGCGATTCTCGACCGGCGGGTAGTGGCCGGGCGCGTCGAGCGCCTCCATCACCGCGCCGACCGCCGCCGCGCGGCTGGGGAACGCGCCGAGTTCGACCACCCGCTCCACGGCCTCGAGATCTTCCGCCCACGCCCGGATCTCGCCGGCGTCGAGGGGGCGCGGCTCGTACGACACCTGAACGGTGTCCACGATACCTCGCAACACGTCGTGCCGCTCCGCGACGAAAAACGCTGGCGAGCCCGCTGGCGTCGGACGCCGGATGACCGCGACGCGCCGCCCGCCAGGCCCCACGGCGATCATATCGCTGTGAGAAAACGGATTGCGCAATCGCAGGCTGCCGTCTCCCGTTGGCACCGGGGCCGCGACGGATTGGTCCCGAAGCTCCAGAAGCGCAAGCGGAGCGCCTTCTGGAGCGCCCCCCCGCTCGACGCGAAATGCGAGCACCTCCGCCAGCGCGTCCGTCTCCGCCCACCTGAAGGCCATGATGCTGTGGTCCGCCAGCGCCGCGAACGGTCGCACGATCTCGCCACCCGCCGTTGCGGCATCCCATGTGGCCGGGCCAAAGTCCGCCAGACTCTCCCCGGTCGAAGCATCGTAGAGGTTGACGCGGCGCCGCGCATCCGCGACCCACAGCGTGTCGCGCCCCAGCAGCCCGAGACGCCACGGCGAAAGCAATTCGCCCGGCCCTTCGCCCCGCCGACCGATTCGCTGCCGGAACGCCCCGTCCGCGCCGAACGCCAACACGCCCTCCGTCCGGGCATCGAGCATGAACGTCGACCCGTCCGCGGCGTGAACCAACTGCTCAATGTACGTGAGGGGCACACTGTCGGGGACCGCCAGGCGGGAGACCGCGACGAGCGTGTCGCGACGTTCCTGGGCCGGGAGGCCCTCGGCTGCGGCGAAGACCGCCACAGCGGCAAGCACCGCTTTGATCATGATCCGATCTCCTATCCGTACTCTGAGCCACCGATGATCGGAAGAAGCCCCGGGCCTCGGTTTCCTCCGATCATCGGCAACGCCCGAGCGGCCTCAGATGACGATCGACTCCGTCCGGCGACGCATGTCCTCCGCCTCATCCGCACTGTAGGCTCTCGCTACGATGCGGTTCTTGCAGTCACGAACGTGTTGGAACGTCGACTGCGGTGTCCCGGGTGCGTCGGAGGTTACCGATGCGAATGTTCGCTCTCGCACGAGCGCGCCGTCCGCACCGACGGATGTGGACTGGGCGCGCGTGATGCGAGGATCACACCACAGGCGGCCCCACGAAACACAAAACGAAATGCCCCCCCATTCGCCGCTATAGCACGAGTCGTTGAGATACGGACCGTCAGATGTACACTCAGCCGTCAAGGAATCGCACGTCTCACACCACTGTGCTTGGACGGTGTCCGGCGTCAGAGCTGCGACGCCGAGGATGATCGCGCCGGCGATCATCCAGTTCGAGATCTTCTTCGTCAGCATGTTCCGCTCCTTCGTTTCGGGTTCAATCCCTGGCCCGGGGTGGCTGCCAAGTCCATTCGTAGGTGAGGATCTCGACGCGGTCCGTCCGGCGGACGGCCAGCAATTGCCGCCGGTACGGAGAGGTGTCGAGAATCCCGAATGGCACGTCGATGACCCGTCGGCGCCTGAACGCGCCCGATGAGTCGTAGAAGACGAGGTGACGCCGGTCCGAAGCGAGATCGGCGAGCACCTGGACGAAGCCGGAGTCGAGGGCGAACACGCCCGTGCCGATCCACGGGTCGCTCGCGTAGTAAGTTTCGTTGCCGGCGGGGATACGCCCCGCCGGTGTGCGGTCGCTGCCGTCCGCCGCGGCCGACCATGCGAACGGAAATTGGCGGGACGAGACGATGATGCCGTTTGGCCCGCTCGACACGGAGATGGCCACGCTGTCGGACCAGGCGATCGGCAGATCCACGCTCGACGCGGAGAAGGGTGTGCCGCCGTCCCTCACGAGCGAGACCCGCGTCGTCGGGATTCCGTCGGACCCGCCGCGGTCCGTCCCGCTGGCGGACACCCAGCCGGCCGCGTCACGAGCAGCGGGCAGGCTCGGGTCGGGGCCGGTCCAGGCGGTCGCGCGGCATTGGTCATCGGAGAAGCGGATGATCCGCGGCTCATCCGCCCCCGCCATGCCCCCGTCGATGATCTCGATGACGGGCGCTCCTCCCGCCGCCGGGGTGCTCACGAACGCCGCTCCGAGCGGCGCGCGGATCCTCTCGGGGCACACGGCGCGTGCCTCGGCGTGGCGCGTCGATGCGACCCAGACCGTATCGCCACTCCAGAACAGGCTGGCATCCCCTCGCGGAGACAGCGCGCCGCCGCGAACGAGGATGTGCCCGGGCATTACGTGCCTGCCGGATTCGGTTAGCACCAGGCGGCCCGCCTGTGCGGACACGCGCCCGTTCGCCGCGATCCACGCCGTGCAGCAGATGGCGATCAAGCCCTTGTATGATCTGGCCCGTGGTCGTCGCATGTCCCCGTGCGTCTGCTCTCCGCCGTCGCCTTACGATCCACGCCTGACCTGGATCGGTTCACACGAGGGAAAAAACCGAAAGCCACGTGAGGCTCTCGACAATGTCAAAACCGATGGTTGGGTGTATCAAAAGTGTTGGTTGGCCGCCTGCGACCGCCCGAGGAGCGCCGGATCGTCCCGCTCGTGCGATCCGTTCCGACGGGGCGCGGGACGCTTTCGAGCGCTGGACCCGGAAGCGGGACAGGACGCCGTATTAGTTGACATCCGATGGCCACTCCCGTAGAACTGCCCGCACGACAACTCATCGAGACCGGCTGAGGGACAGGCCCGTTGACGCCGGGGCAACCTGCGGGAAGTGGCATTCCCGCAAAGGTGCCAACTCCTGCGGTGGACTCGCTTCCACCGTGAAGATGAACCGCCCGCCGCCCTTCGGGGCGGTAGCCGCAGTCACAGGGTGTCGAATCTCCGGAGTCCGATGAGGTACACTCGAGACTCGGAGAGGTCACCATGACCCACCGCTCTGCCGCTCGCGTTGCCTCGTCCCCCGTCACACGCGCTGTGCGGGCGGGGCTTGGCGTCGACACCGCCCATCGGGCGGTCATGCCGCCGATCCATCTCTCCACGAACTTCGTCTTCGACGCGCCGGGCGTATACGCGAAGTACGACTACACCCGCACAGCCAACCCGACGCGGGATCTCGCGGCCGAAACGATCGCCGAACTCGAGGGAGGGTGCGGTGCCGTGATCACGTCGTCAGGAATGTCGGCCATCGCCGTGTCGACGCGCCTGCTTTCCGCGGGCGATCTGCTCCTGGCGCCTCGCGACTGCTACGGAGGCAGCCACCGCCTCTTCTCCGCCGAGGCGAACCGTGGCGGGTATCGCGTCGAGTTCATCGACCCGTGGGAGTCCGCATCGCTCGAACTCGCGCGCCGACTCCGGCCCCGGATGATCTGGATCGAGACGCCCAGCAACCCACGCCTGCGGATCACCGACATCGCCGCGTGGGTGCGAGTGGCGCGCGACATCGGGGCGATCTGCGTGGCCGACAACACCTTCCTCTCGCCCGTCAACCAGCGCCCGTTGGAGTTCGGCGCCGATCTCGTCGTGCACTCGACGACGAAGTTCCTGAACGGCCACGGAGACGTGGTGGGCGGGGCGGTGGTCGCCGCGGATGAGGATCTGCTCGAAGAAATCGCCTGGTGGACCAACGTCATGGGTGTGTCGGGGGCTCCGTTCGACTCGTATCTGACGCTCAGGGGAATGCGGACCCTCCACGCGCGCAGCTGCATGCACGAGGCGAACGCGCTCCGCATCGTGGATCTGCTGGACCGCAGCGACGTCGTCACGCGCGTCTATCACCCGAGCCTGCCCGATCACCCGGGGCACGATATCGCGCGGCGGCAGCAGACGGGGTGGGGCAGCCTCGTTTCGTTCGAACTGCGCGGCGGACGGGCGGCGGTGGAAGCCTTCGCGGACGCGATCGAGTACTTCGCCCTGGCCGAGTCGCTGGGCGGCGTCGAGAGCCTGGTTGCGCACCCCTGGACGATGACGCACGCGTCGATGGATGAGCCCGCGCGCCGGGCGGCGGGGATCGGCGAGGGACTGCTCCGGTTGTCCGTGGGGATCGAGGCCTGTGAGGACCTGGAGGCCGATCTGAAGCGGGCACTCTCGGCGGCTGAGCGTCCGCCAGCGCGTGCCGCGCGGGTGCCCGCGGCTCAACGTTGACCGGGTGCCGCGCGTTCTCTAAGGTGCCGCCGCCGCGGCCGCTCTCGGGCGGTCCGGCGCGCCGATCCGCGGGACGGAAGGGGAGCCATGGCAAACCAGGTCGATGCCGGACGATCCAGGCGCCGCATGCGCTTGCTGTCCGGAGTCCTGATCGCCCTTTCGCTCGTCGTCGTCGGCCTCGCGGAGGGTACGCATTCACACGACGACGCGGCCGATTCGCTGCTGGCGTGTTCGATACGTGAACTGACGCACAAGGCGGACCCCGTGGTGTCCTCGGCGACGCCGACCGTCATCGAACCGCGTCTCGTGCCGGCTCCGGCGCTTCGGGGGCACCGGCTGAATGCCCGGGCCGCCCATCTCTCCCCCCACCGTAGCCGGGCTCCTCCGCTTCCCATCTCTCTGTAGCGAAAGTCTGTAGCGAAGCCGCACTGCCGGTCCGGAGACCGGCAGGAGACTTGTCGACCGCGCCGGTGACGGCGCGGCCAACGCGAGAGATGGAGATTCATGCAGACCGCCGAATCGGGAGCGGGACAACCGCCCCTTCTCGAGGCCCGCGGGCTCAGCAAGCGCTATGGTGCCACGCAGGCCCTCGATTCCCTCGACCTGGCCATCGAGCCGGGAGAGGTCTACTGCCTCCTCGGCCCCAACGGGGCGGGGAAGACCACGACGATCAACCTTTTCCTCGGCTTCGTGCCGCCCTCCGGAGGCCAGGCCCTGGTGTCCGGCATGGACGTGTCGACCCACGACCGCGAGACGAAGCGCCGGCTCGCCTACATCCCGGAACAGGTGATGCTGTACCGCAACCTCAGCGGGCTCGAGAACCTCGAGTACTTCGCCGCCCTGGGCGGGAAGGGGTCGCTGGGGCGCGAACGGCTCGCCGACATCCTCGTCGAAGCCGGCCTGGAGCGCGACGCGGTCGACCGGCGCGTGTCCGAGTACTCCAAGGGCATGCGGCAGAAGGTCGGGATCGCGATCGCGATGGCCAAGGAAGCCGACGCCCTTCTGCTCGACGAGCCGACCTCGGGTCTCGACCCCAAGGCCTCCAACGAGTTCTCGGCCCTGATCGAGCGGCTCAGGAATGACGGCGTCGCGGTGCTCATGGCGACGCACGACCTGTTTCGCGCCAAGGAGACCGGAACGCGTGTGGGCATCATGCGCTACGGAAGCCTCGTCACGGAGCTGGGCACGGACGAGATCGGCCACGCGGATCTCGAGCGCGTCTACCTGGAACACATGCACGACTAGCACGACTGGGAGGCGTAGATGATCAGGCACAGCATCCGTCATATCGTCCGCAAGGAATTCACAGATGTACTCCGGGACGGCCGCTTCCGGTGGTGCTCCGTCCTGGTGGGAGCGCTGCTGCTCGTCTCCCTGGGCCACGGGTGGGTCCAGGCGCGGGAGGCGCAGCGGGAGCACGCGGCCGCACAGGCGACGGCCCGCGATCACTGGGAGTCGCAGGGCGAGAAGAACCCCCACTCCGCGGCCCACTACGGCATCTATGCGTTCAAGCCGCGCCTCGCGCTGTCCTTCGTGGACGAGGGCGTGGACCCCTACACCGGAACATCGGTGTGGCTCGAGGCGCACCGGCAGAACGACTTCCTGCTGCGCCCCGCTCAGGACGCGACGTCGGCCCAGCGCGTCGGGGCGCTCACGGCGGCGCAGGTGCTGCAGCACCTCGTGCCCCTGCTCATCATCCTGCTGACGTTCGGCGCGCTCGCCGGCGAGCGTGAACGGGGCACGCTTCGTCAACTGCTCGCGACCGGGGTCGGGCGGCGCGATCTCGCACTGGGAAAGGCGCTGGGCATCGCAGGCGCGCTGGGGCTGCTCCTCGTGCCGGCGGCGGCCGTGGGGGCGGCGGCCCTCGTGGTCGGGAGTCCGGGTCCGGCGGCATCCCCGGTGGCCCGGGCCGCGGTCCTGGCCGTCGTATATCTGGTCTATTTCGCCGCCTTCGTGGCGCTCTCCCTGGCCGTCTCCGCCTGGGCCCGCTCGACGCGCACCGCGCTGGTGATCCTGCTGGGCGTGTGGGTGGTGAACGGGCTCGTGGCGCCGCGCGTGGCGGTGGACCTGTCGAAGTGGATGCACCCCACGCCCTCCGCCCTCGAGTTCGCTCAGACGGTGGAACGGGAGATGGCCACCGGGACGGAAGACATCATCCCTCCGGACCGGGATGCGCTGGCCGAACGCCTCATGGCGCAGTACGGAGTCGAGCGGGTGGAGGATCTGCCGATCAACGACGTGGGTGCCTACCTCCAGGAGAGCGAGGAGTTCGGCAACCGGATCTTCGATCGCAACTACGGCGCGCTCTGGGATACGTTCGAGCGCCAGGGCGTCGTCCACGAGCTGGTCGCGGTGGCGGCTCCTCTGCTCGCGGTGCGCGCGCTTTCCATGGGACTGGCCGGAACCGATGTCGAGCAGCACCGGCACTTCGCGAGCGCCGCGGAGACGTACCGCCGGGACCTGATGCGGCGGATGAACGGCGACCTCACCGAGAACTCCCGCAGCGGCGATTTCTCCTACCAGGCCGGAGCCGAACTCTGGGAGTCGACCCCGCCGCTGCGGTACGACGCTCCGACGCTGGGCTGGGTGCTGGGCAACCGGTTCCTGTCGCTCGTCGTCCTCGGGGGATGGCTCGCGGGAACGATCCTGATCGCCGCGGCGCGCGTGCGGCGCGCGGAGGTGGCGTAGGATGACCGCGCGCATCGTCATCCGGAACGAGTGGCGCCTGCTCATGGCGGACCGACCGCTCCGGCTCGCGCTCGGGCTCTTCGCGCTCCTGCTGGTCTACGCGCTGGCCAACGGCGTGGTCTGGACGCGTTTTCAGGAGAGCACCGTGGAGGTCGCGCAGGCGGGAAACGTCGAGCGCGCCCTCGCGATCGAGCAGGAACTGACCGACATTGAGAACGGCGCGGAGCCGGCTTCGCCTTTCTCGGATCCGCGGCTCCCGAACGTGCTGGGCGGGCGCCGGGGCCGCCACACCGCAGTGCTGACGCCGGGGCCCCTGACGGCCCTGGCCGTCGGACAGAGCGACCTGCTGCCGTACTACTACGACGTCAACATCTACACGAACGAGTCGTCGTTCCATCAGAGCGGCGAGGTCGAGAGTCCCCTCAACCTGATGGTCGGGCGCTTCGACCTGGCCTTCGTCGTCGTGTACCTGCTGCCGCTGCTCGTACTGGCCCTGAGCTTCAACGTTCTCTCGGAGGAGCGCGAGCAGGGGACGCTGGCTCTGACCCTCTCGCAGCCGGTGTCGGCGCGGGGCGTCGTGGCGGCGAAGCTCGCGTTCCGAGCTCTCCTGGTCGTGGGCATGGTGCTCGCGGTCTCGCTGGCCGGGATCCTCGTCGCGGGCGACTTCGGCGCGCCCGGCCGGATCCTCCTCTGGTGCGCAGCGGTCGTCGCGTACGCGCTCTTCTGGTTCGTGCTCGCCGCGTGGGTGAACAGCCTGCGGCGGTCCTCCGCCTGGAACGCCACGGTGCTGGTCGGCGCGTGGCTGGTTCTCGTCGTCGTGCTCCCGGCCGCGATCAACATCGCGGCTGGCCTGCTGCACCCGCTGCCGTCGCGCGTGCAGATGGTCACCGCCCAGCGCGAGGCCTCGAACGAGGCCGTGAACCAGCGGAGCGAACTCCTCGCCCGCTACCTGGAGGACCATCCCGAGATGGCCGAGGGTGTGGTCGCCGACGAGCCCGGCCTGGGGGCGCTCGCGTGGGCCGCCACCGATGCCGTCAACCGCCGCTTGGAGGAAGTGACGGCGGAGCACGATGTGCGCCGCGCGGAACAGATCGCCCTGGTCCGCCGCTACCGCTTCCTGTCGCCCGCGCTCCTGACCCAGGAGGTGCTCATCGACGCGGCGGGGACGGGGGATGCGCGCTTCGCCGCCTTCCAGTCGCAGGTACGCGTCTTCGCCGAGCGATGGCGGGAGTTCTTCGTGCCCGCGATCCTCGCGAGCGAGCAGATGAACGCGGGCGTCCTTTCCGATGTGCCGCAGTTTCGTCTCGCGGACGAAGCGTCCGCCGATGTCGTGCGCCGCGCCGGCGTTCCCCTCGCGGTCCTGACAGGGCTGCTCGGGCTGGCGGGCGCGGGCGCGGGCGTGGGGCTCGGCCGGGTGCGCGGCGCCGATTAGATGGGTCTCCGAAACGCGCTGCTCGTCGCCCGCCGGCAGGTGGGTTCGGTCCGCGAGGACCGGTACGTCGTTTTCCTGCTGGGGCTCGTCATCGCCCTCGGCGTCGTCGCGGTTCTCGGGGCCCGGCATCACGCCGCGAGCGAGGCGGAACAGCGCGCCCGTTACCAGGCGATGGTCGAACGCCAGTGGCTGGAGCAGCCGGACCGTCATCCGCACCGGGTCATCCACTACGGGTTCCTCGTCTTTCGGGAGGAGGCGCCGCTCGCCTTCTTCGACCCGGGGGTCGGCGCGTGGGCGGGGACCTCGCTCTTCCTCGAAGGGCACCGGCAGAACACGGCCAACTTCGGCGATGCCCGCCACGCGACCGGGATGCTGCGCTTCGGCCGCCTCACGCCGGCGAGCGTCCTGGCGCTCCTCCTGCCGCTGTTCGTCGTCGCCGCGGGCTTCGCCTCCGTGAGCGCCGAGCGAGAGCGGGGCACGCTTCGACTCCTCCTCGCCCAGGGGGCGACGCCGGCCCAGATCCTCGCGGGCAAGGTGTTGGGCACGGGGGCGGTCGCGGCCCTCGCCGCCCTTCCCATCGGTGTCGCCACTCTGGTCATCGCCGGGTCCGGGGCGGTGGGCCCAGTCTCGGCCGGGCGCATGGCCGGATTGGCGGGCATCTACGCGGCCTACCTCGCGGGCTGGGTGCTGGTCACCGTCCTCGCCTCGTCCTTCCGGGCCTCCTCCCGGAGCGCGCTCGCGCAGTTAATCGCGGTGTGGGTCGTCCTCTGCGTCGCCGTGCCGCGTCTCGGGGCCTCCGTGGCCGGGGCGGTGCACCCGCTGCCCTCGCGCGCCGAGTTCACCGCCCGGGTGGAACGCGCGCTGAACGAGGTGGGCGACAGCCATAATCCGGATGATCCCTTCTTCCGCTCGCTGCGGGACGAGTACCTGGCCCGCTACGAGGTGGTATCGATCGAGGAACTTCCCGTGAACTGGGGCGGCGTGGTGAGCCGCGAAGGGGAGGCCGTCACCAGCCGGATCCACGAGGAGCAGCAGCGGGATCTCGTCGAAGGCCAGCGCCGTCAGGACCGCATCCTTTCCTTGGCGGGGCTGCTCTCCCCCTATCTCGCGACGAGGGACCTCTCCATGGCGGTATCCGGGACCGGGCCGGAGGCGGTGGAGGCGTTCCGGGCGCAGGCCGAAGCCCACCGGTACGACCTCATACAGCGCCTCAACGATCTCCACATCAGCGAGATCCACTACGAGAACGACCGCGCCCAGCGGCTGCCGCGGGAGCATTGGGCGGAATTCCCGACCTTCGGGACGCGGCCGCCCCCGCTCGGAGGGGCGCTCGCCGGTCGCGCGCTCGCGCTCGCCGCGCTCGCCCTGTGGATTCTCATTCCGCTCCTGGGCCTCGGCGTGGCACGAGCGCGGCTGGCGCGCGTGGGGGTGGAGCGGGCCGCATCGTGAGGGCGCGGCTCCGGCTGCTCAGACTGGACATGCTGCGGCTGACTCGCTCCACCGGCGTCGGCGTCGCCGTCGTCCTGCTCCTGGCGATCGGGGTCTACACGGCGTGGCGCGGCGGACGGAACATCGAGGCGGCGGAATCGTCCGCGGTCGCCGCGGAGACCGGCTACCAGGACCAGTTGGAGTATCTCCTCTCCAGCTATCCCCTCACGACGGAAGCGGGGGAGGTGCTCTACTACCTGGCCTTCCCGGCCCCGCAGCCGTCCCTGCCTCTGGCGGGGCTCGCCCGGGGCCGGACGGAGGTCGAGACGGCCAGCCTGCGAATCCGGCTGCTGGCACTCGAGGGGCAACTCTACGAACACGAGACGGTGAACCCGCGTCTCGCCGCGGCGGGTGACCTCGACCTCGCCTTCCTGCTTATCGCGCTCCTTCCCCTCTTCATCATCGCCCTCACCTACGACCTCGTCTCCAGCGAGCGGGAGGGGGGCACCTGGAACCTCGTCCGCCTCTTCGCCCGGCCGCGGCGGCTGCTCGCCCTCAAGCTCGCGTCGCGCGTCTGTCTCGTCGGCGCGGTGGTCGCGGTCCCGGTCACGGTCGCGGCGTCGCTGGCGGGCTTGTCCCTCGACGGCCGGGCCGGTTGGGCGGTCGCCCTCATCGCGCTGCACACCGGGTTCTGGTTCGCGCTCTGCCTCGGCGTCGCGTCCGGGCGCCGGTCCTCCACCGCCAACGCCATGATCCTGGTCGGGACGTGGGTCGCCCTCACCCTCCTGGCGCCCGCCGCGCTCAGCCTCGCGAACGCGATCCTCCATCCCGTCCCGGAGGCGCTGGAACTCACCGTGCGCCAGCGGCAGGGATATCACGAGGCCTGGGACATGACCAAGGACGAGACGATGCAGGGCTTCTTCGAGGACTACCCGGAGTGGAGCGACCGGACGGTCCCGGAGGACGTGTTCACCTGGAGCTGGTACTACGCGATGAACCACCGGGGCGACCGGGCCGCGCGCGAGGCGTCGGCCGCCTACCGCGACGTGCTGCGGGAGCGGGAAGGGTGGGCGCGGCGGTGGTCCCTCCTCGTGCCCCCGCTCGCGGCCCAACTCGCCCTCGACCGCCTCGCAGCCACCGATCTGGGCGCGCAACTCGCGTACCAGGACGCCGTCCGCCAGCACCATGAGCGGTTGAAGACCTACTTCTACCCGCACCTCTTCGCGGCCACGCCGATCAATGCGGTCGACTGGGACGGGGTGCCCGTTTTCGAGCCGGCCGCACTGGAGGAAGGCGCGACGCGGGCCGGCTTTCCGGCGGCGACCGCCCTCGTCCTGGCTTCGATCCTCGTGCTTGCCGCGGGAGCGCGACTCTCCGGCCCGCGCGCCGACTGACCCGCGGCGGCGTATTGCGCGGGCATCTCCGCGGTGCAGTTTGCGGGCGGAAGCCCGTCATCTCCCCGTTTCCGAGGCAGTACCATGAAAGCAGCCCGCGTCCTCGCGCTCTCCGCGGCCGGTCTCCTCTTCGGCGCCACGACCGGCGCACCGCCCGCCGCCGCCCAGTCCGCGCTCGAGACGGTTATCTCCCACCTCGAATACCGGGAGATCGGCCCGGCCCTCATGGGGGGGCGCGTCGCCGACCTCGACGTCGTCGAAGCCAAGCCGCAGATCTTCTACATCGGCACCGCGAGCGGAGGGCTGTGGAAGACGGAGAACCACGGCACGTCGTGGACCCCGCTGTTCGATGATCAGCCGACGAGTTCGATCGGGGACGTGACGCTCTACCAGGCGAATCCAAACCTCGTGTGGGTGGGGACGGGCGAGCCGCAGAACCGTCAGTCCTCTCCGTGGGGGAACGGCGTCTACAAGTCGACGGACGGCGGCCACACGTGGATGCACATGGGACTCGAGGCGACGAAGCATGTCGCCCGCATCCTCATCCATCCGCGCAACCCCGACGTCGTCCATGTGGCCGCGATGGGGGATCTCTGGGGTTCGAACCCCGAGCGGGGCGTCTTTCGCACGATCGATGGCGGGGAGTCGTGGGAGAAGGTGCTGTACGTCGACGACCACACCGGAGCCATCGACCTGGCCATGGATCCCGCCGACCCGAACACGATCTTCGCGGCGATGTACCAGCGGCAGCGGACGGGCTGGGGGTTCAACGGAGGAGGCCCCGGGAGCGGCCTCTACCGTACGGTGGACGGCGGCGACACCTGGACGGAACTCACCGAGGGGCTGCCCGAGGGCGACAAGGGCCGCATCGGGATCGACATCTACCGACAGGACGGCAACCTCGTCTACGCGCTCGTCGAGGCGGATCCGCGGCGGCCCGGCCAGGGTTTCGGGGGCGGCGGCGGCGGTCCGCGCCAGGGCGGGCTCTTCCGCTCCACGGACCGCGGCGAGACGTGGGAGAAGATATCGGACACGAACCCGCGGCCGATGTACTACTCCCGGGTTCGCATCGACCCGAGCAACCCCGACCGCATCTACGTGCTCGGCACGCAGCTCTCCATTTCGGATGACGGAGGACGGACGTTCCGCAACGACGGTGCCGTGCAGATCCACGTCGACCACCACCAGCTGTGGATCAACCCGGAGGACCCGGACC
>VXMQ01000197.1 GCA_009841015.1 Candidatus Palauibacter denitrificans
GGCTGTCGCTCGACATCGTGCCGGGGGAGGTGCTCGCGGTGGTGGGGCCGAACGGGTCGGGGAAGACGACGCTGTTTCGGACGCTGCTGGGGGTGCTGGCTCCGATCGAGGGCGAGGCCACGGTGGCCGGGGCGGGGCCGGCGGACTACCGGCGGCGGCACGGGATCGGCTACCTGGCGGAAGACACGGTGCTCCCGCCGGGGTGGACGTGCGACGGGCTGCTTGCGCTGGCGGCGGCCGCGGCCGGTCCCGAGGCCGATGTCGCGCGGGCGTGTCGGCTGGCCGGGGTGGACTACGACACCGACGGTCCCGCCGACGCGCTGTCCAAGGGGATGCGGCGGCGGCTGGCCCTCGCCATGGCCCTGATGCGGCCCACCGGACTGCTCTTCCTGGACGAGCCCGAATCGGGACTGGACCCCGGGCAGCGCATCCGTCTCCGCCGGCGGATCGAGGAGATTCGCGGCCGGTCCACGATCCTCGTCGCCAGCCATGACCTCGGCGAGCTGGCGATGATGAGCGACCGCGTGCTCCTGATCGACCGGAAACGCGGCCGCATCGTGCTGCCGCCGGAAGGCGGGTTCACGCGCGAGTTCCTCGAGGCGGAGTTCGTCGGACTGGAAGGGGCGGTGTCATGAACGGGACCATGAACATCATCAAGACCTCCATGCTGAACGCGTTGCGCCGCAGGTGGAAGCTCGCGCTGGTCGTGTTCCTGTTCGGCGTCGGCCTGGTCATCTTCACGCACGCCTACGACATGACGGCCCTGGAAGACGTGCGGATCAGCGGGACGCCGGTCGGAGCCGACGGCGGCGAGCCAACCCCCGAGGAGGTCGAAGCCATGGCGCGCCGAGCGGGCATGTTCGTCCTCTTCGCTCTGTTGATGAGCGCCTTCGCCTTCGGCACGATGCTCCTCGCCTTCCTGATGCCGGGCGGGATGGTCGCGAACGAGCGGCGGAGCGGCGCAATCATGCTGTGGGCGCAGCATCCGATGCCGCTGCGTTCCTTCTACCTGCGGCGATATGCCGGCGTACAGATCGCCACCGTCGCCGCCCTCGCGATCTTCGGTCTGACCTGGGCGGTCGTCGTCCCCCCTGGGACCGGAACCGCCCTGGGATTGGGAGAGGTGGTGAGCCTGTGCCTCACCGGCGTGGTTGCATGCGCGATCAGCTTCGCGATCACCGCGCTCGGCGTCCGCCGCGCCGCACTCATCGGGGTCCTGTACTTCATGCTCTCGGGGACTCTGGCGGGGGTGCAGCTGACCAGCTTCGAGATGGGCAGGAATCCGGAGACCTGGTCGGCGGCGGAGGCGGTCGGGGCCGTACTGCCGTTCCTCATCTTTCCCAGTGGAGTCATCGACGATCTCGTCGCGGGGGTCGGGTCCGGCGCGGCGTGGGACTGGGGGGCGACGGGACTCGTCCTCTATCACCTCGCGCTGTGGACCGGCATCGCGTGGCTCGGACTCCTCAGGATCGAGAAGCGACCGCTGAAGCTGTGACGCAGCGGCCGTAACGCGGCGGCCGAGGCGGAGCTACTGCTGCAGGCGGAGGACGAAGAGGCCTTTGTCCCAGCTCGACGTCACGAAGAGGCCGCTCTCGAACCAGGGGTATGTAGACCAGGAGCCGTCGAGGTTCGTGTCGTTGTGCTCGGGGACGGTGTCGAAGTACCCGGCCTCGCGCGGGTTCGCGGGGTCGGAGATGTCGAGGATCCGCACGCCGAACGCGTAGTTGGAGTAGTAGATCCGGTTCTCGTGGACGTACAGGTTGTGGTCGATCGCCTCGGTCGGACCCAGGTGTTCCTTCGCCAGAACCGGATCGTCGAGGTCCGTGAGATCCCACACGAGGAGGCGCGACCGCGAGACGCGGTTGTTCCTCTCGTCCAGTTCGTCGTTCTGGTAGAAGTACCGGTGGCCCTCGCTCAGCCACCCCTGGTGGATGTAGTCGCGGTCGGCGTAGGAAGCGGTCGACAGCGTCACCGGGTTCGCCTTGTCGGTCACGTCGGACACGACGATCACCGTCTCGTTCGAACCGATGCAGATCTCGCGGCCCGCGTGCTCCGCGTCCGGCCCCCGGTACACGACGCACTGGACATCGTGCGTGTAGCCGGTGCCGAGGAATCCGGTCCCCTCCGGGGCATGGCAACCCGCGAACGTCGGGTTCTTCGGGTCCGAGAGGTCGATCATGTGCAGGCCGCCCCCGCAGGTCTCGCCGCCGGAGTTGCTGCCCACGGCGTAGGCGAAGCCCGTCTCCTCGTTGATCGCGAGGTTGTGGACCGCGCTCACCTCCCGGTAGCGCGCGTCCGCCCCGAGTTCCGTGAACGCCGTGAGCCCGCGAAGCCGGGTGAGGTCGAGGACCTGGACACCGTGGCCCGTGATCTCGGCCACGACGTAGGCGTGATCCTCATACACCTTCATGTCGCGCCAAATACTTTGAGAGGTCGGGGAGGGCATGAAGGCGATGGGGCGCGGTTCGGTCGGCGTCGAAAGATCGACGATGGCGAGCCCGTCGTGGCGGCCCACCAGCGCGTACTCCACGCCCGTCTGCGGGTCGGTCCACCCCCAGATGTCGTTCACGACCCATTCGTCCGCCGATCCCGCCGGCGTCCGTCCCGGGCTCAGGTCCGTCACGGATACCTGCGCCGCGAGATCCACGCGGTCGCACGGGAAGCCGTCGGCGGAGCCCCCGGCGCAGGGGACGATCTGCGCCACGATGGGAATCGGCGGCGGCTCGGGCGGCTCGGGCGGCTCCGGATCGGTCGGACCGGTCGGCGGGTCCCCGCACGCGGCCGCCGCGAGGGCCAGGACCGGCAGCGCGGCCCGGAGGAACGGCGGGAGTGGCCGGCGGCTCATGCGACGGGTCAGCGCGTCAGCAGGAGGCGCGGGCCCAGGAGTCTGGCCGGGTCCGCGTCCGGCTTCGGGGTGAACTTGTTGATCCAGCCGCCGCTGTAGGATGCGATATACAGGTTGCCGTCCTGGTCCATGTCCATCTGGTGCGGGAGCGAGAGGCCGCCGGGCCAGGTGCCCCGCCCGATGGCGCCGGCCGCTCCGTAGGCGCCCCAGTAGTCCTGCAGGACGCCGTCCCGGTCGTACTTCAGGATGCGGTTCAGGCTCGCGTCCAGCACCCACACGGCGCCGTTCTCGTCGAGCCAGATGTTCACGGGATCGAAGATGTTCGGCCATTCCTCGATGAACTCGCCGTCGTGCGTGAACAACTGCAGGCGCTCGTTCTGGCGGTCCGCCACGTAGACCCGGTCCTCGTCCACCGCGAGGCCGTGCAGGAGATCGAACTCTCCGGGTCCGGCGCCGAGGGCGCCCCACTGCATGATGAACTCTCCGTCTTCGGAATACTTGATGATCCTCGAGTTCCAGTACCCGTCTGCGAGCAGGAAGCTCCCGTCCGGGAGGAACGCCAGCTTCGACGGCCAGCCGTAGGTGTACGGACCCCAGTCGGAGCGCGCGCGGGCGGCTTCGCGCGTCTTCGGGTGGTCGCGCTCGCCGAGGCGCATGGCGATCTCGCTGCCGTCGTTGGTGAACTTGACGACCTGCATGTGCCCCGCCCCGCCGCCGCTGTCGACCACCCACACGTGGCGGTCGGGGTCGTAGGGGTTGATGTACACCTGGTGCGGGAGGGTGAAGAGCGAGTCCCACTGGGCCCACTGTTCCACGATCTCGCCGTTCCCGTTCGCGACGACGATGTAGTTCGTGCGGCGCAGGCGGTCCTCGCGGGGGTCCGACCGGTCGGCGGGCCAGTCGCCGCGGGTCACGACGATGATGCGGTCCTCGTGGTCCACGGCGACGCCGGCCACCTGTCCCCAGCCCCACACGTCGTCGTGGTCCGGCGCGCCCTTCCACCAGCCGGCCACGGGATCGTAGGGTCCGGTGCGGTCGTCTCCCCCTTTCACGACAGCGCCGTTCATGGTCGCCGCGGCCGCGCGTTCGCCGCTTTCGCAGCCGGCGAAGGCCAGGGCGGCGGCGAGCGCGAGGGTGGGGTGAAGCGGCTTCATCGTTTCCCCTCCTGGCTTGTGGCGGCGGGGGCCCAGGGGTCGTCGATGCCGGCGCCGGGGCAGGAGTCGCCGGTGTCGAGGAAGTGCGTGTGGAGGCACTCGAGCGTCGCGCCGAGACTCGTGAGCAGGTCGACCGTCTCCGGGAACGGGACGCGGGTGAAGAACCCGGCGCGGCCGCCGCGCGCCATGTCCGCCGTGGACTGCCCGAGGCGGGTGATCGCGGTGACGTCTCCGCCCTGCGCCACGAGGTATTCGATGAGTTCGTTGTCGCCGCGGGACGCCGCGTAGTGCATCGGCGTGTAGAGCCACGAGTCGCGCTGGTCGACGTCCGCGCCGAGTTCCTCGATCAGGTACTTCACGGCGGGGATGAACTGGTCCGGCCGGTTGCGGACGCTGAACGCGCCCAGACCGAGATAACCTCCGCCCGCGGCGGCGTGGATCGGCCACGCGTTGGGCGCGCCCTCGGGGATCCAGGGCAGGGCCGAGTCCTCCTGCTGGCGGCCGTCCTGCTGCCGGCGCTCGCGCATCCCGACTTCGGGCCAGCGCGTGGGGATGTGCGGATCCGCGCCGTGCGCGACGAGCAGCTTCATCGCCTCGATGTCCTGGGCGAAGGCCGCGCGCCAGAAGGGCGTCGCGCCCGTGAGGTCGACCCCCATCTTCGTGAGGCCGTATTCCCAGTACCACAGGTGCGTGTTGAGGCGCGGGTTGGGATCGGCTCCGGCTTCGAGCAGCGCGCGGAGCACGTCCATGTGTCCGGCGTCCTGCAGGTCCTGCGCGCGCGGCTGCGGGTAGTTGGACTTGGGCGCCCACTGGGTCTGGAGGACGGCGAAGAGGGGCGTGGCGCCGTCGGTCGAGGCGGCGAGGCCGGGGTCGGCCCCGCGTTCGATGAGGACGAGCGCGAGGTCGAACTGGCCGTTGAGTGCCGCCATGAGGAGCGGGGTCGTGGCGTCGGCGCTCGCCTGGTCGATGTCTGCGCCGCCGTCGAGAAGGGCGGTGGCCGCCTCGATGTGGCCCTCGCGGGCGGCGTGCAGGAGCGCGGTCATGCCGCCGGTCCGGCCCACGAGCACCTCGCGGTACGGCGGGCGGATGAGGTCGGGGCCGCCCGGGTAGTCGGGCCCCGTGCGGCCCAGCGAATGGGCGCTGACCTCGCCGACATCGAAGCCGGAGCGGAGGAACTCGCGCTGGGCGCGGACCGCCGCCTGCACGTGGGCCGGGGTCGGCTCGCCCGGCCACTCGGCTTCGGGGTCCACCTCGGGCCCGTACGGGCCGAGCGTCTCCCGCGGGGCGCCGATCATGCTGCGCATGCGGCGGTTGGCCTCCCGGTCCAGCGCCAGACTGGGCAGGACGTCGACCACGGCGGTCGTGAGGCCGGGGTCGGCGCCGGCCTCGAGCAGCGCGGCCGCGGCGGCCGGCCGGTTCGCGGCGGCGGCGAACATCAGGGGGGTCTGCCCCGCCGACCCCTCCCGGGCGTTCGGATCCGCGCCGTGGTCGAGCAGCGCGGCCACGGCCGACCGGCCGTCCACGGCGGCGGCGGCGAGGTGCAGCGCGGTCACGCCGCTGTTCGTCGTCGCGGCGTTCGCGTCGGCCCCGGCCTCGAGCAGGAGCGCGACGACGGGCCCGTGCCCTCCGCGGGCAGCCAGGTGGAGCGGCGCATAGCGGCCGATCCGCGTCCCGGCGTCGACCGCCGCCCCCGCATCGATCAGCACCCGGGCCACCGCCGCGTGGCCGCGTTCGGCGGCGAAGTGCAGCGCGGTCATCCCGTCGCCCCGCGCGGCGTTCACGTCCGCGCCGTCCGCGCCGTCCACCACGAGCGCGCGCACGACCTCCGCCGCCCCGTCGCGCGCCGCTTCGAGCAGCGCCCCCTCCTGCGCGGCCGCCCCCGCCGGGAGGAGCGCCGAAATCAGGAACGCCGCCGCCATCCCGTGTCTCATCGCGCGCCGCTCCCGCGTTCCAGCGGGAACGCGCCGTCGCTGTCGCCGAAGGAGGGCATCTCGGGGTGTCCGATCTTCCGCATGAGGCTCACGAACGCGTTCGCCATCGGCGTCCCGTCCGGGGCCCGCAGGTGGACGCCGCCCTCCAGCGCCCCGTTCGCCCTGCCCATGAGCAGCAGCGGCGCGCGCCGGTGGTTGTGCAGGTTCCCGTCCGCCATCGGCGATCCCCACACGATCGCCGTCTTGTCGAGCAGCGACGCCTCGCCCTCCATCGTGTCCCGCATTTTTTCCAGGAAATAGGCGACCTGCCCCAGCCGGTACGTGTTGATCCGGTTGAAATCCATGATGTCCTCGGGGACGTTCCCGTGGTGCGAGGCCCCGTGCACGGACTTCGTCGTCCCGCTCTCCGGGAAGGTCCGGTTGGACTGGTCGAAGCCCGTCTTGAAGGTGATGATGCGGGTGAGATCCGTCTGCAGCGCGAGCAGCTGCAGGTCGAACATGAGCTGCATGTGCTCCTCGAAGGAGTCCGGCACGCCGGAGGGCGCCTCCGGCATCTCCCGTTCCTCGCCGCTCGCGTTGCGCGCCTCGACGAGCTGGATCCGCCGCTCGATCTCGCGGATGTGCTCGACGTATTCGTCCAGCGCGACCCGGTCCGCCGCGCCCAGCGTCCTCCTGAGCCGGGCGACCTCGGTCGCGATCCAGTCGATCATGCTGCGGTCCGTGCGCCGCCGCGCCGCCCGGTCCTCCGCCGAGTCCCCGGCGCCGAACAGGCGCTCGAACACCACGCGCGGCTCCCGGATCGCCGGCAGCGGCTGGTTCGGCGACGCCCACGCCAGCGATGTCGTGTACGCGCAGTGGTAGTTGTAGGCGCAGCCCCCGCCGCGGTCGATCCCCTCGATGCAGAGTTCGAGCGAGGGCAGCACCGTCTCCCGCCCGAAGCGCTGCGCGTGCAACTGGTCCAGCGACGTGCCGAGGAAGATGTCCGACCCCTGCGTCTGCTTCGGATGCGCCTGGGTGAGGAACACCGCCGTCGAACGGTCGTGGTCGCCGCCGATCTCCTCCGCCCGGAACGCCTCCGCCGACCGGCAGTCCGTGTTGCTCACGATCGTCATGTGCTCGCGGAACGCCTCCAGCGGCCGGAGCTGGCTGTCCGCCACCAGTTCGAAGTCCCGCCCCGTCGTCGCCGGCGCGAACAGGTGGCGCTCGTCGCCCCAGTCGCTCGAGCCCGCCACCCCCATCGACTCCTCGATGCAGACGAGGCGCGTGAACTCCGCCGCCTTCATCGGGTCGGCCCACAGCCGCCCCGCGGGAACCATCGCATCCAGCAGGGGCAGCGCGACGCTGGCGCCGGCCCCCCGCAGGAAGGTGCGGCGCGAGAGGTGCGTCCCGGTGATGAAGTTCATGATCCCTCCACTTCTTCCACTTCTTCCACGGCGGACGCGGGCCGCGCCAGCCGGAAGGCATCGCTGTTCACGACGCCGAGAATGAAAGAGGACATGCGGTAGCCGTTGGCTTCCGCCTCGCGCGCGATGGCCCGGATCCCGGGCTGGTCGAAGTACTCCGCGCGGCGCCCGACCGCGTACGCGAGCAGGTGCGCCGTGAAGTTCCGGACGAGCGGGATGGGCCGCTTCATGAGGAGGTCGACGAGTTCCGCCGGCGTGCTCACGTCCGACCCGTCGTAGAACGTCCCCCGCGTGTCGAGCGCGACCCCGTTCTCGCGCACCCGCACCCGCCCCGTCACGTCGTAGTTGTCGAGCGCGAGCCCGATCGGGTCCATGAACCGGTGGCAGGCGCGGCACGTCGGGCTGGCCGCGTGCATCTCCAGGCGTTCGCGCGTCGTCAGCAGGCGTCCGCCCCGGGCGGATTCCGTCTCGTCAAAGGCCGGGATGTCGGGCGGCGGGGGCGGCGGGGGCGTGCCCATGAGCACCTCCATCACCCACTTCCCGCGCAGCACCGGCGACGTGCGGGCGGACATCGAGGTGAGCAGCAGCACGCTCCCGTGCCCCAGCACCCCGCGCCGGCTGTGGTCCGGATATGTCACCCGCCGGAACCCGGGTCCCGAGACGCCGGGAATCCCGTAGTGGACGGCGAGGCGCTCGTTGAGGAAGGTGTAGTCCGCCGTGAACAGCTCGAGCAGGCTCCGGTCTTCGCGGACGAGGTGATGGAAGAAGAGCTGCGTCTCACGAACCAGGTCCTCGCGGAGCTGGCCGGTAAAGTCCGGATAGAGATACGGCTCGGGCTGGTTGTCCTCCGCGTCCTGGAGCCGCAGCCACTGCGAGGCGAAGCGCGTCGAGAGCGCCTCCGCGCGCGGGTCCGCCAGCATCCGGCGCACCTGCGCCTCGAGCACCGCCGGATCCGACAGCCGTCCCTCGGCCGCCACCGTCAGCAGTTCGTCATCCGGGCTCGCCGCCCACAGGAAGAAGGAGAGGCGCGACGCGAGGTCCACGTCCGCGATCCGGTAGCTCTCGCCGGGCGCGGCCTCGGGCGGCGCCTGCTCGAGACGGAAGATGAAGGACGGGTTGGCGAGGATCGCCTGCAGCGCGGTCCGGACCCCGATCTCGAACCCGTCGAACCCGTCCTCGGCCGCCGCGTCATCGTAGAAGGCCATCGGCCCCGCGAGATCGGCCTCCGTCACCGGCCGCCGGTACGCCGCCCGCGCGAGCCGCGTCACGATCGACTCGGCGCAGGCCCGCGCCTCCCCGGACGCCTCGCCCACCGCCGCGCCCACCGCCTCAACCCGCCCCGGATGGCAGTCGAACACCTTGCGGCGGCTCGCCGTCTCGGAGAGCCCCGAACTGCGCCGGGGGCCCGTGATCATCAGGTCGCTCAGGTGGGGGAGCGCCGTGATCCCGTAGTTCGCCCACGCCTGCGAGTCCTCCCCGCCGACGAAGGACCAGCCCGGCGTCTTCAGGCGGTCCTCGTACGGCCCCTCGATCGTGCGCACGAACGCCGCCGCGACCTGGCGCTGGCCCGCCTGTACGTAGATGGGCTCCGTGCGGATCGGCACCGTCGAGCGCCCGCCGTGCTCGAGACCGAGCAGGGCGACCCCGTCCCCGTCGATCGAGATGTCGACGTCCTGGAAGCCCGTCCCCTGCCCGAACAGCGTCTCGAGCGAGATCACGTACTCCCCGTCCACCGGGAAGTCGTGCGTCACGACCATCCCGCCGCGCGTCCCGTACGGCGCGCCCTCGATGCGGTCCCAGGCGTGCTGCGAGACATCGATCGGGTTCGTGTACTTGGCGGTCTTCGAGAGGGCGGCCGGGTTGCCGACCGCGATCCGGCTCACCTCCGTAGCGGCCCTCAGGTAGGCCTCGAGGAGGGTGGTCGAGAGGCCCTGCGCGTCCGACATGTTGTCGAAGGCGCCGAGGTAGGTGTCCGCCGGAAGCCAGCGGCTGGCGTCGATCTCGAGGTCGAGGAGATCGCGGATCACGCGCTCGTACTCGGCCCGGTTCAGCCGCTGGAAGCGCCGCGAGCCGGGGTTCCGGTCGCGGGCGGCCTCGCGGTCGACGACGGTCTCCAGCGTTTCGACGAGGGCGAGGAGCGTGTCCGGCGGCGGCCGGCGCTGTCCCGGAGGCGGCATCATCCCGGCGCGCAGCTTGCGGATCATCTTTTCCGCGGTGGGCGCCCGCTCGTGCGCGGCGTCCACGTCGAACGCCTCCAGCGTGAGGTTTCCGCGCAGCAGGCGCTCGTTGTGACAGCGGACACAGTAGCGCTGGACCACGGCGGTCAGGTCCGCCGTGTCGGCGAGGAGAGCCACGTCGGCGAGGACTGCCACGTCGTGCGCCGGGAGGGTCGCGGAGCCGGACGCACGGTCCCCCGAGGGCTGCCCCATGAGGGCGAACCACAACCACAGAACCGCACCCGCACTCAGTGTCTTCACGCGCCCGTCCTTCGAGAACGACGGATGACGCCGCTTCGCAACCTTGCAACCTAGGAAACGCCATCTCCCCGGGCCACGCCGGGACGGAGGCCTTCTCGGGCTAGCGCCTCCAATGGTCTGCGGAAGGGAGACCTCGGGAGATGAGGACGTCGAGGTCGGCGGCGTCCGGGAGGATGGACGCGAGGGAGGCCGGGTCGGCCGCAGCTCCGGCGAGCGCGCCGCGACCGTCCTTGCCGCCGTCGAGGCTCGCGAGGTCGCGCACGATCCCGCGGACCCGGCCCGTCCGTGGATCGCGGAGGATGGCCGCCGGGGGACCGTTCGCCCCTTCCAGGGTCGCGATCCCTCCGGGCCCGGAGAGCACCACCGTCGCCAGTCGACCCGCCCACGCCGGGGACACCGGAAGGGCGAAGACGAATCCCGACTCTCCGTCGCCGTCCGCCATCTCCGGCATGTCGAAGTTCAGCGAGAACAACGTCTCTCCGCCGGCGGCCGCTCCGGTGAGCGTGTACGGCCCTCGGGACCGGGGAAGCGTCGGCGGAGCGTCGACGACGAAAACCGGCTCCAGGAACGGCACACCGTCCGAGTCGGCGCGGCCCCACAGCAAGAGGGTGCGCGCCACGCTGGCCCGTGCCGCCGCCCCGCCCTCCTCGCGAACGCGGTGGTCGAACGCCTTGCTGAAGCTGAAGTCGCTGATCCACTTCGGTCCACAGTAGGACATCAGGTCGGACGCCTCGGGATCGACGAGTGAACCGTCCGCACTGTTGAAGCCCCACGCGCCGATCGTGCCGTCCCGGGTCGGGAAGGCGGGATCCGGACCTCCGGCGCCCCCGCAGGGAGCATGCCGAAGGTTCATGTTGTGTCCGAGCTCATGCGCGATCGTTATGGCGCGGACACGCGCGAAGCTGCTCCGACCGGGCAGAAATCCGCGACCCGCGAGGCCCACTTCCTCTACGAGATACTGGGGGATCCCGCCCATGTAGTAGCCCGTTCCGCCCTCCAATACGCGAATCGCCTCGATCTCCGTCATCAGGTCTTCGTGCGTTCGCGCCGAGGTGTACACCACCTCGTGCAGGGCGACAGTGAAGTCGCCGACGGGCAACCACTGTCGAACGCCCGCGAACAGAGAATCGTCCTCCGTCAGGTCCGCAACGCGGCTCAGGAAATCGTCCGACTCCCGCTCGGGGCGGACAAAGGGCAGATAGGTGAGGTGCAGCGCCGGCACTCCTCTCACGTCGATGGCCTGCCGGCCGGTGGACGGGATCCGCTTCGCGGTGCCGAGGTCGGGTCCGAGCGTGTCCTCCGGGTCGACCTCCACCACGAGTTCCAGGCCGGGGTGAACGACTTCGGCCGGGATCGCGGCGTTCGCGGACGCGTCGAGTCGCCCTTCCTCCACGCGGGCCGGCACCGTGACTGCCGACCCCGGAATGTCGACCGTGTGGATCTCGGCATCCCCCAGGTAGAAGCGCGCGCGCACGGGCGGAAAACCGACCGCGTCCCCGTCCGGGGCCGTGAGGAACACGCGAAGCAGGGCCGGACGGCCCGCCACCAGCGGAACCGGGAACTCGAACGACTGCACGGACTGCGTCAGATACATGGGCGCCACGTCGCCCTCGCAGCGCGGCACGCGCGGGGCTCGCAGCGTGCGGAGCCAGGCCTGAAAGTCGGGATCCGCGGGAGCGCACAGCGCCGTGCCGCCGGCATTGAGCGTCGTGAGTCGCGCGAGGTCCTTGAGTCCCGCCGGGAGCAGGCCCGACAACCGCGGGTTGCCGTTCACGGCAAGTTCCCGCAGCCAGCCGAGACCCGTCAGCTCCGCCGGAACCGGGCCCGACAGATCGTTTTGCGAGAGGGAGAGGCGTTCGAGGTACGTCAGGTTGCCCAGGCTCGCGGGGATGGAGCCGCGCAGAGCGTTTCGCTCCAGCCCCAGTTCAGTGAGCAGCGTGAGATCCCCGAGTTCGGCGGGGATCGGGCCGCCGAACTCGTTGGACCACAGCTCCAGGATCCGGAGTCGCGAGAGCGCGCCGATCTCCGGTGGAATCGGACCCGTCAGCGCGTTGTGGCCAAGGTACAACTCCCTGAGCTCCGCAAGGCGAGCGAACAGGGGCGGGATCGGACCCGTCAGTTCATTGTGGTCCAGCCACAGCCGCCTGAGCGCCGCGAGGTCTCCGAGTTGGGAGGGGATGGAACCGTCCAGGTCGTTGTGCGACAGCCCCAGGCTCCGGAGTTGCCGGAGGCGGCCGATCCGGGACGGAATCGGACCGGTCAGGTCGTTGTAATTCAGCCACAATCGGTCGAGCGCCGTGAGGTCCCCGAGTTCGGGGGGGATCGGGCCCTCGAGATCGTTGGACCACATTCCCAGGCCTCGGAGTGCCGAGAGCCCGCCGATCTCCGGCGGAATCGGACCCGTCAGCGCGTTGTCGCTGAGGTGCAACTCGGTGAGGCGGGCGAGGCGGCCGATCTGAGGCGGGATGCGGCCTTCGAGGCGGTTGGACAGCAGCGACAGGCTTCGGAGCGCCGCGAGCCCGCCGATCTCCGGCGGAATCGGACCCATCAGCCCGTTCTCTCCCAGGTCCAGCTCGCTGAGTCTGGCGAGGTGGCCGATCTCGAGCGGGATCCGGCCCTCGAGATCGTTGTCGGGCAGCCGGAGCTCGGTGACGCGGCCAACGCCATCGGTATCGACCCCGTACCACTCCGCGAGCGGCGCGCCGGTGAGCCAGTTCGTGTTGTTCTTCCAGCCCGCACCGTTCGTCGATTCGTAGAGCGCGGTGAGGGCCGCCCGGTCCGTGGACGGGCTGGTCGACTCCGGTATCCGGAGCGGAATCTCGGTCGGGCCGGCGTCCCGGCAGGCCAGGAGAGGCAGGAGGAGGAAGGTGCACGCGCGAAACCCGCCGGCGCTCCGCATGGGCTAGCGGCGGCCGGCGGGTACCAGTCGCACGATTCCGGTCGGGGGGCCGTCCACGTCCCGCGTTTCCCCGTCGATCGCGAGGTAGATGAACCCGTCCGGCCCCTGGCGCACGTCCCGGATGCGGCCGATCCCCTGCAGCAGCGTTTCCTCGTGCGTCACCTCCCGGCCCTCCATCCGCAGCCGTGCGAGGCGCCGACCGCTGAGACCGCCGACCAGCAGGTCGCCGCGCCATTCCGGGAACGCGTCGCCCGTGTAGAAGAGCATGCCGGAGACGCCGATGGAGGGGACCCAGATGTGCTCCGGCGGCTCCATCTCCTCCATCAATGTCGCGGAGTGGATGCGCGAGCCCGTGCGGTAGTTCACGCCGTAGCCGACGACGGGCCAGCCGTAGTTGAGCCCCGGCTCGATCAGGTTCAGCTCGTCGCCGCCCTGCGGGCCGTGCTCGTTCTGCCACAGGTCGCCCGTCTCGGGATGCACCGCCATCCCCTGCGCGTTCCGGTGGCCCCACGTCCAGATCTCGGGGTGGATCTCCTCGTCGCCCGCGAGTCCGACGAACGGGTTGTCCTCCGGGATCCGGCCATCGTCATGGATGCGGATCGTGCTGCCGTTGTGGCTGGAGAGGTTCTGGGCGGGGTGCGCTCCGAGGTCGCCCGCGGGGGGCCACTGCCGGTCGCCCAGCGTCATGAACAGGTAGCCGTCGTGGTCGAAGACGAGGCGTCCGCCCCACATCGAGCTGCGGTCCGTCCCGTTTCCCGGCGCGTCCGCGTGGAACAGCTCCTCGACGTCGCTCAGCCGATCGTTCTCCAGACGGCCGCGGGCGATCGCGATCGTGCCCAACGAATCGGGCCCCGGCTTCACGTAGCTCAGGTAGAGGAGCCGGTTCGTCGCGAAATCCGGGTGCAGGATCGCGTCGCGCAGACCCGCCTGCTCGAAGCCGGCCATCGAACGGGCGCCGCGCCCGAGCGCCCGGATCGGCGGCAGACCCTCCACGGAATCCGGCAGCAGCACGCCGTCGCGGATGATGCGAAGCCGGCCCGGGCGTTCCGTCACGAGGAGGTCGCCCTCGGGCGTGAAGGCCATCGAGAACGGGCGCACGATCCCGTCCGCCACCTCTTCCACGCGGAAATCGTGCAGCGCGGTCCTGACGATGCCGCCGTCGTCCGCGGGGTCTTCACCGCCTGGGGCGCACGCGGCGACGGTCAGGAGCGATACGGCGAAGAAACGGGGGCAGCGGAGATGGCTCATCCGGGGATCGTCCGTCCGTGTCAGGGGAGTCATTCGGCCTCTATACTTATGGCGTCCCACAGGAGCCTGACAGGAGGCAGACATGCTTCGCACCCATGCGGTCACATCGATCCCCGTCATTCGTCCCGCCGTCCTCGCGATCGGCGCCGCCCTGGCTGCCGGCTGCGCGCCGGATGGCGGTGGAGACGCGACCGACGCGGTCGCCTACGAGGGGGCGCGCGTGATCGCGGGCGACGGTTCGGTCATCGAGTCCGGTGTATTCGTAGTTGAAGCGGGGCGGTTTGTCGCGGTGGGGGCGAGCGGCGAGGTCGAGGTGCCGGACGGCGCGGCGCGGGTGGACCTGTCCGGCAAGACGGTCATGCCGGCGATCGTGAACGCGCACCTCCACCTCTCCTCCGAACGCGACGAGCGGATCGAGCAACTCCAGCACATGGCGTACTACGGCGCGGGGGCCGTCGTGAGCCTCGGCACCGAGACCGGCGGCATCGGGATCGAGATGCGCGACGAGGTCATCCCGGACGCCGCGCGCGCGAAGACGGCCGACCGCGGGATCACCACGGCCGAGCCCGGCCGTTCCGATGCCCCCTACTGGATCGCGACGGAGGAAGAGGGGCGGGCCGCCGTCCGCGAACTGGCGGAGCGGCAGGCCGACATCGTGAAGATCTGGGTCGACAACCGCGGGGGGCGCTACGAGCAGCTCTCCTCGGAACTTTACGGCGCGGTCATCGACGAGGCGCACCGGCACGGGCTCATGGTGACGGCGCACGTCTTCTACCTGGAGGACGCCAAGGAGCTCCTGCGCGCGGGCGTGGACGTGTTCGCGCACGGCGTGCGGGACCTCGATGCGGATGACGAACTCATGGAACTGTGGGCCGAGCGTCCGGAGGTCGTCCTCGTCCCCAACCTCCCCGGGCCGGGAGTGGCGCTCGACCTGAGCTGGCTCAGCGGCACCGTGCCCGCCGACCGGCTGGTCGAGATGCAGGCGGCGTCCGTGGACAATCCCGGTGCGCAGGAGTTCTTCGGCGTCCAGGCGCGGAACCTCGCCCGCTTCGCCGAGGCCGGCATCAGGATCTCCTTCGGCACCGACGGCAGCGCGGCCTGGGCCGTGCACCAGGAAATGGAGGACATGGTCCGCGCCGGTTTGACCCCGGGCGACGTCATCGTGGCGGCGACGAAGACCTCCGCCGAACTCATGAACTGGGACGAACTCGGTGAGATCGCGGCCGGGAAGAGCGCCGACTTCATCGTGCTCGACGCGAACCCGCTCGACGACATCACGAACACGCGCCGGATCGACGCCGTCTACCTGCGCGGCGACATGATCGACCGTGAGGGGATCAGCGCCCGCATGCTCGCGGCCGGGACCGAGTGATCGAACTTCAGCCCGTGACCCTCGAGGGGCACGGCGTCCGTCTCGAACCCATGGGACTCGAGCACGCGGACGGGCTCGCCGAGGCCGCCGCGGACGGGGAGTTGTGGAACCTCTTCTTCACCTTCGTCCCGGCCCCGGAGGAAGTGACCGACTACATCGAGACCGCGCTCGAGGGCCAGGCCACCGGCCACATGCTGCCGTGGGTCGTCCGGCTCGCGGACACCGGCGCCGTGATCGGCTCCACCCGCTACCACGACATCCTGCCGCAGGTTGATCGGGTCGAGATCGGCTACACCTGGTACGGCGCGAGCCACCAGCGCACGCACGTCAACACGGCGTGCAAGCTCCTCCTCATGACGCATGCCTTCGAGGCGGTGGGCTGCGGCGTCGTCGGACTCCGCACGGACGGCCTGAACCTGCGCTCTCAGCGGGCCATCGAGGCGCTCGGCGCGAAGAAGGACGGCGTCATCCGCAACCACTCCCTGCGCCGCGACGGAAGCGTGCGCGACGACGCGATGTACTCCGTCCTCCTCCACGAATGGCCCGGAATCAAGCGCCACCTCGAAACCCGCCTCTGGCGCCACCGCTGACGGCGGCTGACGACCCGCCCTTCGCGGGTGGCGTCAGCCGCCTGCGCCGACGCTACATGCCGAGGGGGATGTCGACCTGGGTGTTCTCCCATGAGAAGCGGAGGGCGCCGTCCACCTGCTCGAAGGTCATCATCTCCACCATGCCGGCGGTCGCCGAGGGCGTGGCCGTGAAGCTGCCCACCTCGGTGCTCCGGACCGCTTCGTCGATCGGGATCCCCCAGCGGTCGTACTCGGAGTTCACGTGGAACTCCCACTCCGTCTCGCCGGGCGCGGCGTACAGCGAGTAGCTCCCGGCCTCGAGCGCCACGCCGCCGACCGTGGCGGCGGCCGAGAGGTGGAGCGCGGTCGCCTCGTTCGCCCCCAGCCGCCAGACCTCTCCGTAGGGGACCAGCTCCCCCATGACGACGCGCTCGCGGGCCGACGGCGCGCCGTAGCAGAGCAGCCCCTCACCCCCCTCGTACGAGAAACTCAGCTCCTGCAGCGGGCTCGCCCGGCCTTCCACATCACCCATGACGACGCAGGCCAGCCCCGTGTCCGCCATTTCGGCCATGGCTTCGGCCGTCTCCGCCATCTCCGCCTCGCCGGCCTCGGATCCTCCCCCACACCCCAGGACCAGAAAAACGGCGAGGTACCACGCACTGCTCCGCCTCATCTCTTCACCTCCAGTGTTCCTCTTCCGAACGTCATTTCGTCCAGACCGCGACGAGGCCGCACCGGGAAGGCGGGAACTCCGCCGGACCCGACGACAGCCCCTTGTATATCTCGATGCCCGCGATCTCGCCGGGCCTCACCATGTCGTCCAGCGCGATCCCCCGCGTCGGCAGACCGTCGACATAGAAGCTCAGCGGACAGGCGCCCGTGACCCCCGACGAATACCTCGTGTTGACGAGCCTGCAGTCGGTCTGTCGGGCGCCGCACTGAAGCCGGATTCCCGACTCGTCCGCGATCATCTGCGAGATCTGCACCGGCCTGCGGTGATCGATGTCCTCCGCCGTGTAGAAGGTGCCCGTGCCGACGACGTCGCTCCAGAGCTTGCGCTCGTAGAAGCCCTCGATCTCCAGCCGGCGAGACCTCGTCGCTGTCGCCACGATCGGCTCCATCTCCACCGGGTCGGGGACCATGCCGATCTCCACTTCCGTGGTGAGACCGGGAGAGACCTCCAGTACATAGGACAGCGGCGCGTACCCGAGGTGGCGCACGTTGAGTTCCTGCGTGCCGACCGGAACGCCGCTCAGGACGAACCGCCCCTGGCGATCCGTCTCGGCCACCCGCAGCCGGTCGGGAACGAACACCGTGGCGGCGACCATCGGATCATCCGTGACGGCGTCATGCACCTGGCCCAGCAGCCTGCCGGTTCTGACCGGCCCCGAGCGCTGCATGAGCGTGATGTCGTGGGACATCCCCGCGACGATTGCGACGACCGCCTCCTCGCTCGAAGAGTTCCCGTGCTCCGCCCAGAGCGTGGCCCGGGTGGCATCCCGTGGAGCGCAGAGGACGAGGCGCCCATCGGCTCCGACCGCCTCGCGGACCGGCCTTCTCGCACGCTCGGCCGCGGTCCACCGCATCACCACCACCGCGTTGGGGACCGAGGCGGCGCCGTCGTCGTCAACGACAAGGACCCGCAAGCTCGCCCGATCGCCGCACTCCGACTCCTGCGCCGAGAGGGCCCCGGCGCCCACGACAAACCCCCACGCCGCAACGAGGCTCCAAGCGAACTGGCGCCCCGCCCACCGTGTCACCGACCTGGGATCAGACACTCGCGAATCTCCGCATCTCCCCTCAAGACTGGGATACGGACCCCGCGACATCAAGCGAGGAGGAGGAAGCCCGTGGCGGCCAGTCCGGCGGCGAAGAGGGCGTAGGGGAGTTGGGTCAGGGCGTGCTCGACGACGCCGCAGCCGCTGCCTCGGGCGGCGAGGACGGTGGAGTCGCCGTAGAAGCAGGTGTGGCTGCCGAAGGCGCTGGCGGAGATGAGAGCTCCGATCACGAGCGGCATGTCCGCCCCCACGGAATCGGCGAGCGGGAGTACGATGGGGACGGCCACGGCGAAGATGCCCCAGAACGACGCGGTGGCGAAGGCGACGAGCGACATCGTGAGGAAGGTGACGGCGGGGAGCAGTTGCGGCGTCATCAGCGGTTCGACGGTCTCGATGAGGTAGGCGGTGAGGCCGAGGCCGTCGTTCACCTCCTTGAGGAGGAAGCCGCCGAACACGGTCGCCAGGGGGACGATCATCGTGAGCACGCCGGCCATGCTGGTGTCGAGCGCGGCGCGCACCGGGAGGAGCCTCGTGCCCACGACGATGGCGAGGGTGAGGCCGAGCGCCACGACGACGCCCTTGAGGATGTCGAGGTCGAGCCACCAGGTGGCGGCCACGAGGGTGACGACCGGCACGATGAAGTGCCACGGGCGGGCGCGCTCGGCGGCTCGCGGATCGGTCTCGCCTTCGAGCTTCGCCTCATTGAAGCCCGGAGGAACGACCTGCCCCGTCTCGCGGGCGCGACGCTCCGCTTTCCGCATGGGGCCGATGGCGGGGACGAGGCCGATGCCGACGAGGAGCGCCAGCGCCACGGCGATCCACGCGTAGAGCATGAACGGGATCGCATCGATGTAGAGGGAGAGGCCGCGGCCGGACGTGGCCCATCCCGTCTCCTCGAGCAGGCCGGAGAAGTAGGCGGCCCAGGTCGAGATCGGCACGAGGATGCACACGGGCGCGGCGGTGGAGTCCACGACGTAGGCGAGCATCTCGCGCGACACGCGGTGGCGGTCGGTGAAGCGCTTCACGGAGGAGCTTACCGCGAGGACGTTCAGGTAGTCGTCGATGAAGACGGCGAGTCCGAGGAGCCATGTGGCGGCGAGCGAGCCGCCGCGGGTCCGGATGCGGGCCGATGCCGCGTCGCCGAAGCGGGCCGCGGCGCCCACCCGCACGAGCAGCGTGATGAGGCTGCCGAAGAGCGCGCACACGAGGATGATCCAGCCCACGGTCTCGTTCCGCATGACCGCGACCATGCCGTCGGTGAACGCGGTGAGCGGGTCCCGGGGCGCGAGGATCGCGAAGCCGACGAGGGCCCCGACGATGAGGGATTCCACGGGCCGACGCGTCCAGACCGCAACGGCCAGGACGACGGCGGTGGGGATCAGGCTTACGACCCCGAAATGCTCCAGCGGCGACTCCCTTCTCCGGAGGCGAGACTCGCGCCCCCGCCAGCGGTTCAGCTAGCCGAGGCGGACCTCGTCGCCGACCCGAATGGCGCCGGGCGCGGCCACCTCGCACTTCACGCCGACGTTTCCCTCGTTGTGGTCGAAGGCGGCGCGCAGCACACCCGGGTCCTTGGGGAGATCACCCAGCGGGAGCGTGACCATGACGCAGCGCATGCACGGCTTCGTCACCCGCAGGCGCGCGCCGCCGATCTCGAGCGTGCCGCCCACCCAGTCGTTCTCGACGAACCCCTCCGCCCCCGCCACGGGCTCGATCACGAGGTTGGGCCGGAAGCGGCCGACATCGAAATCGCTCCCCGGGACGAGTCCCCGCAGGTGGTCGAGGCTCGCCGTCGTCAGCGCGTGGAGGCCGGAACTGTCGAAGAACGTCCCGGGCGGCAGTTCCCACTCCGTGATCTCGTCGCGGTACGTCCGCCCGTCCTGGACGAGTCCCTCCATGTCCGGCCAGTGGTACTCGCACGTCGCCGTCTCGACCGCCTCCGTCGCGAACGCGACCTCCCGGCCCAGGAGCGCGCTCAGGCGGGCCTCCAGCCGCCCGCGCCCCGCGCTCGACAGCGTCGTCCCGTCCTCGAACCGGATCCGGATCGACGCGGCCCCGTTCTCCTCTTTCTCCCGCTTCTCCCGTTCGAAGCTCGCCGAAAGGCTGTAGACGGCCCCCCACAGCCGCGGCCGCTTCGCGCTCACCACGCGCCCGGTCTCGCGGTCGACGAGCGCGCCGGTCCGGTCGCCCT
>VXMQ01000087.1 GCA_009841015.1 Candidatus Palauibacter denitrificans
CCGGCGTCGCGACAGTCACGATCACCGCACGGGACCCGGGTGAACTGACCGCGACGCAGAGTGTCAGCGTGACCGTGAAGCAAGAAAATCAGGCGCCGCAGCCGGTAGGCAGCATTCCCGCCCAAACGTTGAACCCGGGCGGGACGGCCGAGATCAATGCTTCCCGGCACTTCACCGACCCGGACGGCGACGCCCTCACCTACACGGTGACATCGTCCAACACCGGCGCGGCCACCGTCTCCGTCTCGGGGTCGACCGTCACGATCACCGGCGTCGCACCCGGCGTCGCGACAGTCACGATCACCGCACGAGACCCGCTGACCGCGACGCAGAGTGTCAGCGTGACCGTGACGGCAGCCCCCACGCGGCTGACGAATAACAACGGTGGCAACAACGGCGAGCCCACCTGGTCTCCCGATGGGACCAAGATCGCGTTCACGACCAGCCGCGACGGGAACTTCGAGATCTACGTGATGGGCACGGATGGAAGCAGCCCCACGCGGCTGACGAACAACAACGCCGAAGATGGAAGTCCCGCCTGGTCTCCCGATGGGACCAAGATCGCGTTCTACACCGACCGCAACGACCGGTCCCCCGAGATCTACGTGATGGGCACGGATGGAAGCAGCCCCACGCGGCTGACGAACGGTGGCTACAACTTCCAGCCCGCCTGGTCTCCCGATGGGACCAAGATCGCGTTCACGTCCTACCGCGACGATGACTACGAGATCTACGTGATGGACATGGACGGAAGCAGCCCCACGCGGCTGACGAACAACGGTGGCTACGATGGGCAGCCCGCCTGGTCTCCCGATGGGACCAAGATCGCGTTCTACACCGACCGCGACGGTGGCCGCCTCTACGTGATGGGCACGGATGGAAGCAACCCCACGCGGCTGACGAACAACCCTGACGGCTCGCCCGCCTGGTCTCCCGATGGGACCAGGATCGCGTTCACGCGCTTCGCCGAGATCTACATGGTGAACGTGGAGGATGGAAGCGGCCTCACGCGGCTGACGCCGAACGCCGATGCGTCTACGCCCGCCTGGTCCCCGGACGGGACCCAGATCGCGTTCGCGTCCACCCGCGACGGGCCCTATGAAATCTACGTGATAAGCGTTCCGTGATGAGCGTTCCCGCTTCGGCCGACGCCGCCGCGAGCCGGGCCGGACCGGAGAGAATGGAGTCGGAACCTGAGGTGACACTGCGGGCGTTGCTGATGCCGCCTGGACCTACAAGGGATTAGTCCACGCCCGCCGCACAAATCCTGCCCCGGTAACTGGCCGTGCCGCAATCAGCCATTCGATGACCCATTTTCTGTCCTCCGTTTACTGCGGGGATAGCGCCAATGTCGCCGCACGGGCCGAGTCCGGCGACATCGCCGCGCTGCGGGGGCGGCAACGCCTTGCGGCCCGTGCGGCCCCCGCGCGACAATGCGCCTCGCGCCGCCAGGGGCTGACAGGCCCGGCCCGCCACGGGCTGCCAGACTCGACCGCCACCGGTCCCGCGCGGACCACACTTGCGAAACACTTGAAGAGGTTCCGATATGCGCCACCCGACATCGTCCGCCAGCGTCGCCATCCTGGGCGCGGGTAACATCGGGCGCGCCATCGCCGAGGGGCTCGTGGCCGCGGGCTCGCACGCTCCGGCCGAAGTCCACGTCACGCGCCGCCACACGGAGCGGGTGGCGGATCTCGCGGGACGGGGGTTCCCCGTGTCGTCCGACAATCCGGGCGCCGTGGCCGCCTGCGACACGGTGATCGTCGCCGTCCAGCCGCAGGCCCTCGATGCGGTACTGGCGGAGATCGCCCCGCATTTGGACGCCGGGCGCCATCTCCTCGTGTCCGTCGTGTCCGGGGCGTCGATCGCGGCGATTCGCCGGCACGTGGGCCCGGACGTGGCGGTCGTGCGCGCCATGCCCAACACCGCGGTCGCGCTGCGCGAGTCGATGACCTGTCTCGCGGCGGAACCCGCCCACGTCGGCGCGCTCGACCGGGTGGCGGCGCTGTTCCGGGCCGTCGGGGCCACGCTCGTCGTGGAGGAGGAGCACATGGTCCCCGCCACGGCCCTCTGCGCCTGCGGCGTGGCGTTCTTCCTGCGGGCGGTGCGCGCCGCCTGCCAGGGCGGCATCGAGATCGGCTTCCACCCCGACGAGGCGCTCCGGATGGCGGCCCAGACCGCGCTCGGCGCCGCGGCCCTCGTCCGGGACCAGGGCCGTCACCCCGAGCGCGAGATCGACAGCGTGACGACGCCGCGCGGCTGCACGATCGCCGGCCTGAACGAGATGGAGCACCGCGGCTTCTCCTCCGCCTTCATCAAGGGCATCACGACCTCCGCCGTGAAAGCGGAATCCCTCTATGCCGGTGACTGACCGCCTGCACTGCCTCGCGCGCGGCCTTCGGCGGCACGCCCGGACCGCTGCGGGCGACGGCCCGCCGTGACCGCGCAGACGCTCTACATCGTCGCCGTCCTGTGCCTCGTCATCGCGGGGACGGAGTGGCTCGTGCGCCGGAGCTTCCTGCGGCACGGCGGCACCGCGCTCATGGTCATCATCTTCACCGCGCTCATCGCGAACCTCGGCCTGCTTCCGACCTCCTCGACCGAGGCGGATCCGGTCCCGGCCTACGACGCGATCTTCCGCGCGGTCGCCCCGCTCGCGATCGTGTGGCTCCTGCTGAAGGTGAACCTGCGCGACATCCTCCGCGCGGGGCTGCCGATCATCACGCTCTTCCTCATCGGGTCGCTGGGGACCGTGGCCGGCGTGATCGCGGGCATGGCCCTCGTGGACGGGCCGGAGCGGATCGGTCCGCTGTTCGGGCCGCTGGGCGGGATGTTCACGGGGACCTACACGGGCGGCAGCGTGAACTTCAACGCGGTCGCGCTCAGGTACGATGTCATGCGCGAGGGCGTGCTGTTCGGCGGCGCGTCGGCCGTGGACTCGATCATGACGACGGTGTGGATGGCCGCGACGATCGCGATTCCCCGCTGGCTGCGACCGCACTGGCCGAAATCCCGCTGGAGCTCCGGCGGGCCGGCCGACGCGGCACCGGGCTCCGCCGACCGGGCTCCGGACCTCGGAGTCGACGAGGACACCGAGCGCGTGCATCCGGTCGATCTCTCCCTCGTCCTCGCGATCGGTTTCGGGACGCTGTGGGCCTCGCAGCGCCTGGAGGCCTGGACCGCCGCCATGGGCTTCGCGATTCCCGACATCCTGATCCTCACGGTGATCGCCCTCATCCTCGCCCAGTTCCGGGCCATCACGGACCTCGCCGGAAGCCGCACGCTGGGCCTGTTCTCCGTTTACCTCTTCCTGTGCGTGATCGGAGCCCACTGCGACGTGCGGGCGCTCGCCGACATCGGCCCGCTCGGTCTCGCGCTCCTCGTCTTCACCCTCACGATCGTCGTCGTGCATGGGTTCATCACCTTCGGCGCGGCGCGACTTCTCCGGCTCGACGTGGACATCGCGGCCGTGGCGTCGCAGGCCAACGTGGGCGGCGGCACCTCCGCGCTCGCGCTGGCGCGCAGCCTCGGGCGCGGCGATCTCGTGCTCCCGGCCGTCCTGATCGGGTCGCTGGGCAACGCCGCCGGCACCTTCCTCGGACTGACGGTCGCGCGCGTGCTCCCTGCGCTGCTCGGATGAAGCCGTTGCCCGGATGAAACGGATCCACGAACGGAGGGCCCTCCCCATGCAGTTCCGAACGCTGACCGCCATCGCCGCCGCCCTCGTCTCGGCCCTCACCTCGACCGTTTCCGGGGCGGCGGCCCAGAGTTACGACCTCGTCCTCGCGGGCGGGCGCGTGATGGACCCCGAGTCCGGTCTCGACGCGGTGCGCCACGTCGGGATCCGTGGCGGCACGATCGCCGCGATCTCCGAGTCTCCGCTGGACGGCGAGACGGTGGTCGACGTGTCCGGTCTCGTCGTCGCGCCGGGATTCATCGACCTCCACGCCCACGGCCAGGACCTCTTCTCGAGCCAGTTGCAGGCGCAGGACGGGGTCACGACCGCGCTCGAACTGGAGGGCGGCACCGGCGACGTGGAGGAGTGGTACGCGAGCCGGGAAGGGCAGGCCGCGATCCACTACGGCGCCACGGCCTCGCACGGGGCGGCCCGCCGACTCGCCCTCGGCGGGCAGCGGCAGGCGGTCCGGCTCGCCGCCGACCTCGAGCAGGTCGCGGTGATGGAGAGGCGGCTGCGCGATGAACTGGGACGCGGAGCGCTCGGCCTCGGCTTCGGCATCCAGTACACGCCCGGGGCCCGGCGCGAGGAGATCCACCGCCTGTTCCAGCTCGCGGCGGAAGAAGGCGTGACGAGCTTCGTCCACGTCCGCTACGCCGGACTCGTCGAACCCGGAAGCTCGATCGAGGCGGTGCACGAGATGATCGCGAACGCGGCGTCGACGGGGGGCGGGGTCCACATCGTCCACATCGGATCGAGCGGCCTGGGACAGGTGCCGACGCTCCTCACCATGATCGAGGGGGCGCAGGCGAGCGGGCTGGACGTGACGACCGAGGTCTATCCCTACACGGCGGCCTCCACCGACATCCGGGCAGCGATCTTCGATCCGGGCTGGCGGGAACGGCTCGGGGGCGACTTCAGCGACATCGAGTGGGACGCGACGGGCGAACGTCTGACGGAGGAGACGTTCAACGAGCGGCGAGAGGCCGGCGGCCGGATCATCGCCCACATCATTCCTCAGGAGATGTTCGAACTCGCCCTCGCCCATCCGCTCGTGATGGTGGCGAGCGATGGGGTTCCCTTCGTCAACGGCCAGGGACATCCGCGCGGGGCGGGGACCTTCGCCCGCGTGCTCGGCCGCTACGTGCGCGAGGAGGGTCTCCTCACGCTCATGGACGCGCTCCGGAAGATGACGCTGATGCCGGCGCGGCGGCTCGACGGCTACGTGCCGCAGATGGCGAACAAGGGCCGGATCCGGGTCGGGGCGGACGCCGACATCACGGTCTTCGACCCCGCCACGGTCATCGACAACGCGACCTTCCAGTCGCCCACGCAGCCGTCCTCCGGGATCGAGCACGTGGTCGTCGCGGGCACCTTCGTGGTCCGCGACGCCGAACTCATCGAGACCGCCTTCCCCGGCCAGGCCATTCGCCGCGACTGAACCTCCCGCTCACGGGGTGGCGCCGGCCTCGACGCCGGCCTCGGTGCCGACGCGGGCCAGCCGGCCCGAGATCTCCCGCAGCCGCAGCCACTGCTGGTAGTAGAAGGGGAGGGCCATCAGCGATTCCACGAACTGGAAGACGTACATGACGATGGCGAACACGGCGCCGTACTCGACGGTGCGCTCCGCCGAGATGCCGACCGCGAACACCAGCAGGCCCATCATGAGCACCCAGTTGATGCCGAAGGTGCCGGCCTCGAGGTCGGAGAGCCGGATATTCCACCGCGTCATGGCGCGCAGGTGCTCGCCGAGGCGGACGGGATCGCCGCTGTCGACGGCGTCGACCTGCCGCTCGTGCTCATCGTTGAGCCCCTCGTTGTAGCGCGTCGTCAACTTTCCAGTGAGCGCGTACAGGATGCCCGTGGCGACGGCGACGGCGAGGCAGCCCAGAAACACGGGAACGTTCAACGTCGAGAGGATCACGACGGTGCCGGCGAGCCCGATGGCGCTCGTGATGAGCTGGGGGAGGGAGTGCTCGAAGAACTCGACGATCTCCCGGAGCATCCCGAGCCGCGCCGTCCGGGTCGACGTGCTGCGCTCAGCGGTGGAGGCGACCATCTCCTCGCCCAGCCGGACGTAGATGCCGGCATAGGCGCGGCTGTCTACGATCCGGCGGCCGATCGCGACGAAGATCGTCCCGATCCCCAGTCCCGCGAGTTCGTACAGGCCCCGCGTCGAGCCCGCGAGAACGCCGTCGATGGCGCGGCCGATGACGAGCGGGAAGAGCAGCCAGCCCGCGGACTCCAGCACCACCATCGACAGCGTGAGGGTGAGGCGTCCGCCAAACCGCTTCAGGAGCATGTGCATGAACCCTATCCTCTGTCGGCCTCTTCTGTCGGCGGCGTCGGGCCGCGGTGTATTCTTCGCGCCCAATATGAACCCGGGTCGGCGCGGCGCCGACATCCCAGCGCGGAGGTTCGCTCCCATGTGCTCGATCGACTTGAGAATCCCTCTCCCCGACCTCTCGCGACGCGCGCGCGGCTTCCTCGTGGCGCTGATCCTTGCGGCGCCGGCGGCGGAGGCGCGTGCGACAGTCCCCGTCCAGGAGCCGGTCGGCGATGCGGAGGGCGAGACCGCACGCTACCAGTCGATGCGGTGGCGCAACGTGGGGCCGTTTCGCGGCGGGCGGGCCGTCGCCGCGGCGGGGGTCCCCGGCGACCGTCTCACGTACTACATGGGGACGGCCGGCGGCGGCGTATGGAAGACGTCCGATGCCGGCATCAGCTGGCATCCGGTGACGGACGGCTTCGTGGGCACCTCGTCCGTGGGCGCGGTGGCCGTCTCCGAATCCGATCCGAACGTCGTGTACGTCGGGATGGGCGAGCACTCGATCCGCGGCGTCACGACGTCGCACGGCGACGGTGTCTACCGCTCGACGGATGCGGGCCGCACCTGGACGCACCTGGGCCTCGCCCCAACCCGCGTCATCTCCCGCATCCGCGTGCATCCCCGGGATCCGGATCTCGTCTACGTCGCCGCCCAGGGGTCGCCCTTCGCGCCGTCGCCGGAGCGGGGGATCTATCGCTCGGCGGATGGCGGAGAGACCTGGGAACTCGTCCTCCACGTGGACGAGAACACCGGAGCCTCCGACCTCGCGATGGATCGCACGAATCCCCGCATCCTCTACGCCTCCATGTGGGACCACGACCGCGAGCCGTGGTACATCCGGAGCGGCGGCCCCGGTTCGGGCTTCTGGAAGTCGACGGACGGCGGGGACACGTGGGAGGAGATCAACGCGGGCCTGCCCGACCTCATGGGGAAGACGGCGATCGACGTCTCGCCGGCCGACCCCGACCGCGTGTGGGCGCTGATCGAGGCGGACGAGGACGTGGACGGCGTCTACCGCTCGGACGACGGCGGGAACACCTGGTCGCTGACGAGTTCGGAGCGCCAGCTGCGCGGGCGAGCCTGGTACTACATCGAACTGTATGCCGACCCGCTGGACCGCGAGACCGTCTACGTGATGAACTCGCCCTTCCTCAAGTCGATCGATGGCGGGCGTACCTGGGAGACGATCCAGACGCCGCACGTCGATCACCACGACCTGTGGATCAACCCGTTCGATAGCGAGGTCATGCTCTCCGCCAACGACGGGGGAGGGACGGTCACCTTCAACGGCGGCGAGACCTGGTCCACGCAGGAGAACCAGCCCACGGCGCAGATCTACCGGCTCGCGGTGGACAACCGGTTCCCGTACCGCATGTACGGGGGACAGCAGGACAACACGAGCGTGGGCATGCTGGGCTGGGCGACGCACGCCGGCGGGCTGGGCTGGAAGGACTGGATCGACGCGGGGGGCGGGGAATCGGCCTGGGTCGCCTTCGATCCCGACAACCCGCGCTACCTGTACGCGACGTCGATCCAGGGGATCATCACGGAGCTGGACACGGAACTCGGCTCCGCGCGCAGCGTGCAGGCGTATCCGCAGTTCCAGCTCGGGATGGATGCCGAGGACATGCGCTACCGCTGGAACTGGAACGGTCCGGTCGTCGTGTCGCCGCACGATCCGGGGGTGATCTACCACGGGGCGCAGCACCTGCTGCGGTCGAGCGACCGCGGGGTGACGTGGGAGGAGATCTCGCCCGACCTCACGCGGAACGAGCCGGAGAAGCACGTGGCGGCGGGCGGGCCGTTCACGAACGAGGCCGCGGGAGGCGAGGTCTACAACACGATCATGGCGATGGCGGAGTCGCCGCTGGAGGCGGGGACGATCTGGGTGGGAGCGGACGACGGCCTCGTCCACGTGACGCGCGACAACGGAGAGACGTGGATGGACGTCACGCCGGATGGGATGCCGGAGGGGATGGTGAATTCCCTCGACCCGTCGCCGCACGAGCCGGGTGGCGCCTACATCACGCTTGCCCGCTACAAGTTCGACGACTTCGCGCCCTACATCTACAAGACCGCGGACTACGGCGAGAGCTGGGAGCGCATCGACGCCGGGATCGGGGCGGACCGCTCCGACGCCTGGGCCCGGGTCGTGCGCGAGGACCCCGAGCGCCGCGGGCTCCTCTACGCCGGGACGGAACTCGGGATGTACGTGAGCTTCGATGACGGCGCCTCGTGGCGGAGCCTGGACCTGAACATGCCCCTGACGCAGATCACGGATCTGCAGGTGCGGGCGGGGGATCTCGCCGTGGCGACGCAGGGGCGCGGCTTCTGGGTGCTCGACGACCTCTCCCCTCTGCGGCAGCAGGCGGACGCCGAGGCGGCGGATGGGCACCACCTGTACACGCCCTCCACGGCGTACCGCGTGAGCGCGGGACTCGGCGGCCCCGTGGGCCCGACGACATCGGGACAGAACAAGACGCCCGGCGTGGCGATCGACTACGTCGTGGGCGCCGCGCCGGAGGGGACGGAAGCCGAGCAGGACATCGCGCTGGCGCTCGAGATCCTCGATGCGGAGGGCGCGGTGATCCGCACGTTCACCACCGATACGGCGATGACGGCCTCGGGTATCCGGCGCTCCGCCGCGCCCGCCGCGCCGGGGCACAACCGGGTGTACTGGGACCTGCGCGTGGAGAGCGGGCCGAGGGTCGCGGAGTCGTACGCGTTCTTCGGGGACGCGCCCGGTTACCGCGTCATGCCGGGGGCGTACAGCGCCCGCCTGACGGTGGGCGACGCGCCGGCGCAGTCCCGGTCGTTCGAGGTGCGCGGGGATCCGCGGATCGCGCTTTCCGAGACGGATTTCGCCGCGAACGGGCGCTTCCTGGAGTCGGTGTTCGGGGCGATCGTGGACCTCCACACCGGTCTGAACGACATCCGGGACGTGCGCGCGCAGGTGAACGCGGTAGTCGGGCAGGCGTCCGAGGCCGGCCTCTCCGGGGCGGAGGCGCTCGGAGCGGCGGGCGCCGCGCTCACCGATTCGATCACCGTGCTGGAAGACCGTCTGTTCCAGAAGCGGCGGGCGGCGCAGCAGGACATGGTCGCCTACGAAGGGCTGCTGAACATGCAGTTGACGGCGCTCATGGGTGAGGTGGACGGCTCCGACCTGCCGCCCCGCGCCGGCGTGCTGGAGCGCTGGGGCGACCTGGAGGCCGAGTGGGTGGTGGAGGAGGCCGCCCTCTCGCGGGTGCTCGGCGAGATGCTCGACGCGTTCAACCAGCTCGCGCGGGACTCGGGCGTCCCGGCGATCATCGCACGGAGCCGGCCGCGCGCCGTCTCGTAGGCCGCGCGCGGTTTCCTGGCGCATGACCGGCCGGCTGGCGATCGACGGCGGCACCCCGGTCCGCACGGCGCCGTGGCCCGCGTGGCCGCGCTCCGGGGCGGCGGAGCGGCGCGCCCTGACGGAGGTGCTCGAGTCCGGCCGCTGGGGGCTGGGCGGCGGGGCCGTCCCGGAGCTGGAGGCCCGCTTCGCCGCGCTGCACGGCGCCCGTTACGCCGTGGCCTGCTGCAACGGCACGATGGCGCTTCAGGCCGCCCTCGTCGCCGCCGGCGTGCAGCCCGGCGACGAGGTCGTCACGAGCCCGTACAGCTTCGTGGCGACGGCCCACGCGATCCGGTCGCTGGGCGCGGTTCCCGCCTTCGCCGACGTGGCGGCCGGCACGCACAACCTGGATCCGGCGCGGATCGAGGATGCGATCACGGAGCGCACGACGGCCATCCTGCCCGTTCATATCGGCGGACGCCCGGCCGACATGGATCGCGTGAACGAGATCGCCGCCCGCCGGGGCCTCCGGGTCATCGAGGATGCCGCGCAGGCGTGGCTCGCAAGCTGGCGGGGCCGTGCGGTCGGCACGCTGGGCGACGCGGGCGCGTTCAGCTTCCAGTCGAGCAAGAACCTCACCGCCGGCGAGGGCGGAATCGTCCTCACCGACGACGCATCCGTTCACCGGAGCGCGTGGTCGTGGCACGACTGCGGCCGCGAGCCCGGCGGTTCGCCGCACGACCACGCGGCGGTCGGGCTCAACCTCCGCATGACCGAGTTCCAGGCGGCGTTGCTCCTCGCCGGACTCGAACGCCTCCCCGCCGAGCAGGCCATCCGCCGGCAGGCCATGGACGCGCTCGCGAAGGGTCTCGCCGACATCGACGGCCTGCGCACGCCGGACCCGGACCCGCGCATCACCGCGCACGGCTGCCACATCTTCATGGTCCGGCTCGACGAATCCCGGCCGGCGGCCGACCCACGCGACAAGAGCCTCGACAAACACCGCGTGATCGAGGCGCTCCGCGCCGAGGGGATCCCCGCGCACCCCGGCTACACCACACCGCTCCACCGCGGGCAGCCCGTGTGCGAGCTGCTGTGCCGCACGACGATCTGGATCAAGCACGAGGTGCTGCTCGCGGGCGCCGCCCAGATGCAGGATGTCGTGGACGCGTTCGCGAAAGTTCTGACACCCCGCTTCTGAAACCACACCGAGGAAGGCGATGAAGAGCTACCAGTTCCGCGAGTACGGTGGCCCACTCGAACGAGCGGAGCGGCCGACCCCCGACCCGACGGGCACCGAGGTGCTCGTCCGCGTCCACGCCTGTGGCCTCTGCCACAGCGACCTGCACCTGTGGCAGGGCTACTTCGAGATGGGCGGCGGCCGAAAGCTGGACGTCCGGGCCGTACGCGAACTCCCCTTCACGCTCGGCCATGAGATCGTCGGCGAGGCCGTCGCGGCCGGGCCGGATGCCGGTGGCGTCTCCATCGGCGACCGCCGCGTCGTCTTCCCGTGGATCGGGTGCGGCGCGTGCACCTTCTGCGACGCCGACCGGGAGCATCTCTGCCACCGCCCGCGCGCCCTCGGCACGCACCTCGACGGCGGCTTCGCGGACCACGTCATCGTCCCGCACCCGCGCTATCTCTTCGACTTCGGAGACATCGCGCCCGAGCTGGCCGGCACGTACGCCTGCTCCGGCCTCACCGCCTACAGCGCCCTCCGCAAGGCGGAACGCCGGCTCGAGGACCAGCTCGTCATCATCGGGGCCGGCGGCGTCGGCTTCGCCGGCATCCAGCTCGCGAAGGCGCTCTTCGACGCCGAACTCATCGTCGTCGAGGTCGACGACACGAAGCTCGAAGCGGCGCGGCGGGCGGGGGCCGCGCATGTCGTGGACGCCCGCGCGGATGACGCGCCCCGGCAGTTGAAGAAGCTCACGAACGGCGGTTGCGCCGCGGTCGTCGACTTCGCCGGCTCCTCGGCGTCCGCCGCCCTGGGCTTCCGGACCGTCGCCAAGAGCGGAAGCCTGGTCGTGGTAGGCCTGCTCGGAGGCGCGCTCTCCGTCCCTATCCCCCTGCTCGTCCTCAAGGATCTCACCATCGAGGGGTCCGATCTCGGGAGCCTTGCCGAGATGGCGGAGTTGATGAAACTCGTCCGCGCCGGGCGCGTCGACCCGATCCCCTACGCGACGCGGCCCATGGATGAAGCCGAAGCGAGCCTGCGCGACCTCGAGGCGGGCCGGGTCGTGGGGAGGGTCGTCCTTACCGCGTAGCGACCTGACCCGGGATCAGCAGTCGACGATCTCGATCCTGTCGGGCTGGTTGGGCACCGCGCACAGGAACTCGAAGGGCTCATCTCCCACGGCGTCGTAGGAGTGCGGCGTTCCCGCGGGAATGTAGACGACGTCTCCCGCCTTCACGTCGTGCGTTTCGTCGCCAATCGAGACGCGGGCCTGTCCCCGGAGCACGTACTGCTCGTGTTCGACGGCGTTGGTGTGCCGCGGCATCCCCCCGCCCGGCTGCATGACGAAGCGCCGCAGCGCGAAGTTCGGCCCCTGATCCGGACCGATGAGCACTTGAGTTTCGGTCCCCGACCCGGCGGCGACCGGCGTCAGCCCGAACTCCGAGACATGTTTGACACTCACCGGACCCTCCCGCTGGATTACTCGTCACCCCCGGTCGCGGTTTGCTGCGCGTGATGGTGGCGGTCTACCGCGCGGGGCGAGAAAACTTGCCCCTCGCGGGGCCCGGTCGCCAGATTCGACGGCCTCGCGGGCGTAGCTCAGTTGGCAGAGCGTCAGCCTTCCAAGCTGAAGGTCGCCGGTTCGACCCCGGTCGCCCGCTTTTCTCGGACCTTGCGAAGCGACGCTTCCCCTCCTTCGTGTTCCCGATCGGGAAATTTTACCCCACGTCAGCTCCAAATACCTATCGATATTCCCGATCGGGAAAAATAAGGTTGACAAGCGGCATAACGACACCCGATATTCCCGATCGGGAATATCATGAGAAAACGAACCGTCACACCTTCCGATATCGGCGACATCGTCCGAGCAACGCGCAAGGACGTGGGGCTGCGCCAGCATGAGCTTGCGGGTGCCGCGGGGGTGGGTCTGCGCTTCATCGTAGACCTTGAAGCGGGAAAACCGACCGCGCAGATCGGAAAGGTTCTTCAGGTTCTGGCGGCGCTCGGCTGCTCCGTCGAGATCGTTCCCCCACCCGAAGCTGACGCGACCGCACCCGCCAGCGTTCGCGATACATGAACCGCGTCCTCGACATCTGGTGGGATGGGCGGCTCGTCGGTCGCTTGACGCGGCCCCGGCCCGCGACCCTCGAGTTCGCGTACGCAGACGACTGGCTGCGGGACGACGGGGCCCCGGCGCTGTCCGCATCGCTCCCCAGGCGTGCGGAACCGTACCCCCGCCGCGAATGCCGCCCCTTCTTTGCCGGCCTCCTGCCTGAGGAGATCCAGCGGGACCGGGTGGCACGGTCGCTGGGCGTCTCTCCCCTGAACGACTTCGCCCTTCTCGATCGCCTCGGCGGCGACGTGGCGGGAGCGCTCCAACTCCTGCCGCCCGGAGAAGCGCCGACAGATCTCGAATCGGACCATTCGCCTCAACCGCTTGACGACGCGGCGCTGATCGACCTGCTCGACAGGCTGCCATGGCGTCCCCTGCTCGCCGGCGAGGCAGGCCTTCGCCTGTCGCTCGCCGGCGCCCAGTCGAAACTGCCCGTCGTCACGGTCGACGGTCGGATCGCTCTTCCGGCGCCGGGGCAGCCCACGACCCACATCCTGAAACCGGCGATCCCCGACTTCCCCCACACGACGGAGAACGAAGCCTTCGCCATGCGGCTCGCGCGGTCGGTGGGCCTGGACGTCGCATCCGTGGAGCCGCGAAGAGTCGGGGACCGAACGTTCCTGCTGGTCGCGCGGTATGATCGATCCACGGGTCCCGACGGTCCGGTCCGCCGCGTCCATCAGGAGGATTTCTGCCAGGCGCTCGGGATACCGCCCGAAGTCAAATACGCGGCGGAGGGTGGTCCGGGTCTGAAGGAGGGCTTCGGGCTCCTGCGGCGGGTTGCCCTCCGCCCCGCCGTCAACGTTCTCAAGCTCCTCGACGCCACGATCTTCAACCTGATCGTCGGCAACGCCGACGCGCACGGGAAGAACTTCTCACTCCTGTATGACGCCGGCGGACCTCGTCTCGCGCCGCTCTACGACCTCGTGATGACGGCCGCCTACCCGGAGCTGTCGCCCGCGCCCGCCATGCCCATCGGGGGGTGCGCCAACCTCGCCGAGATCGACGCGCACCACTGGGCGGCCTTCGCCGAAGAAACGACGCTGGGACTCCCCCTGATCCGGAGACGCGTTGCCGAACTCGGAGAGTCGGTGATCCGGCGGGCACCCGGAGTGGCAGAGGAGCTGGCAACGCCGGGGGTTGATGTGGATGCCCTGTCGCGATTCCGTCGCAGGGTCACCGGCCGGGCCGAACGATGCATGGCGTCGACCGCCGCCGGAGCCGACCGGTTCAGCGGGAAAGCCACGGGTTCGTAAGGACGGCTTCGCGTTCCGGGTGGCGCGTGCTACCGTCTTGCGGGTCGCTGCCGTTGGCTTGAGCTTCGGGCGCGTGCGTTCGGCATCTCCGTTCCCCAACGATGGATGTGACCGATGGCGGCAGAACCCCGCGACTTCAACAGCGCGATCCAGTACGAACCCGACGAGACCCCCCCGTACCGGATCGCCATCGGACTCGCGCTCCAGTACGTCGTGCTCACCATCGCGGCCATCGTCATCACGGTGGCGATCGTGGTGCGGGCGGCCGGCGGCTCCGAGGACTACCTGTCGTGGGGGAGCTTTGCGGTCCTGATCGTGAGCGGCGTGACCACGGCCGTGCAGGCCGCGCGCATCGGGCGCATCGGCGCGGGCTACGTCCTCCTCATGGGGACGTCGGGGGCGTTCATCGCGGCCTCCGTGACGGCGCTCGTCGAAGGCGGTCCCGCGCTCCTCGCGTCGCTGGTCATCGCCTCCTCCCTCTTCCAGTTCGGGCTCTCGCGACACCTCGCGCTCCTGCGGCGGATCATCACGCCCGTGGTCGCGGGCACCGTGATCATGCTGATCGCCGTCACGATCATGCCCCTCCTGTTCGACCTTCTGCGTCAGGTCCCCGAGGGCGCCTCGTCGCTGGCGGCGCCGGTGACGGCGGGGGCGACCGTGGTCGCGACGCTGCTCATCGTGCTCCGGGCCAGCGGCGTCATGCGGCTGTGGGGTCCCGTGATCGGCATCCTCGTCGGGTGCGTGGCGGCCGTGTCATTCGGCATCTACGACTTCGAGCGCGTGGCGGCCGCGCGGTGGGTCGGCCTCCCCGCGGCGGGCTGGCCCGGCTTCGGCTTCAGCATCGGCCCCGCCTTCTGGGCGCTGCTGCCGACGTTCGTGTTCGTGACGCTGATCGGCGCGATCGAGACGGTGGGCGACGCGGTGGCCATTCAGCGCGTCTCCTGGCGGCGCAGCCGGGCCACGGACTTCGGGGCGGTGCAGGGCGCGGTCGCCGCCGATGGGCTCGGCAACCTGCTCTCGGGACTGCTGAGCACCGTCCCCAACACGACCTATTCGTCGAGCATCTCGCTGGCCGAGATCACCGGCGTGGCCGCGCGCCGCGTGGGCGTGTGCATCGGCCTGACCTTCGTCGTGCTGGCGTTCCTGCCCAAGATCGCGGCGATCGTGCTCGCCATCCCGGACCCGGTCATCGCCGCCTACGGGTTCGTGCTGATCGCGATCCTGTTCGTCATCGGGGCACGGGTCGTGATCCAGGACGGCATCGACTATCGCAAGGCGGCGATCGTCGGCGTGTCGTTCTGGGCCGGCGTCGCGTTCCAGGAGGGCGCGCTCTTCAACGAGTACCTGAGTCCCGGGCTGGCGCCGCTGCTCGAGAACGGGATGACCGCGGGCGGCCTCGTCGCGATCCTCCTCACCGCGTTGCTCGAGTTCACGGGCGCGCGGCCCCTGCGCGTGGAGACGACGCTGAACGTGGAGGCGCTCCCCGCCATCCGGAACCTCCTCGACAAGTTCTCGATCCGGCGCAAGTGGCCCATGGAGATGAGCGACCGGCTGCTGCAGGCGGCGGAGGAGACGCTGCTGCTCCTGCTGGAGGAGGCGAAGGAGGGGGAAGACGCCGAAGATCGGCGCCTGCGCGTCGTGGCCCGCAAATGGGAGAACGGGGCCGAACTGGAGTTCATCTCGGCCGGCGGCGCCGGGAACATCGAGGATCAGATCGCCGTCCTGGCCAGCCACGGCACCGCGGAACCGCAGGAGCACGAGATCTCGCTCCGGATTCTGCAGCACCTGGCCACGTCCGTGAGGCACCAGAAGTACCACGACGCCGACATCGTCACGGTCCACATCGAAGGCCCCGCCCGCGGAGGCGGCGGAGGCGGCGGAGACTAGCTGCGACGCGACACTGGATCAGGGGACGAGGCCGTCCGCGGTGGCGAGCAGCCGGTCGCGGTCGAGCACCTCGCCGCCGAGGATGACGGCGTGCACGCGACGGGCGTTGGCGATGTCCTCGAGCGGACTGGCGTCGAACAGCACGATGTCGGCCAGCATGCCGTGCGCCAGCGTGCCCCTGTCGGACAGCCGGAGCGCTTCGGCGCCCGCCCGGGTCGCGGCAATCAGCGTCTCCGACGGCGTCATGCCGGCCTCCACGTGGGACTCCATCTCGCGCTGGAAGGCGAGCCCCGGCGGCGCGTTCGCGACCAGGCCGTGCGACCCCATGGTGACCGGACCGCCGGCCTTCGCGTAGCGCACCGTTAACGCGGCCATGTTCCGCATCGCCGCCCACTGCACGTCGCGGCCCTCCTCGCTGAACTCCGGCTCGAAGACGGCCAGCGTGCCATCGAGGTTAACGTTCCGTTCGAGCATGAGTTCGATGAGCGCGTCAGCGCGCGGCCCGGCGGGGTCCAGCGCCGCCCACAGCGCGAATCCCCCCTCGCCCCGGTGGATGCTCTCGCGCAGCACCGCCTGCCGGAACTCCTCCGCCTGCTTGGGCGCGACGAGGGCCCGGCCCAGGGATCTCGTGTGCTCGATGCCGTCCAGCCCCAGCCGGATCGCGGCCACGGGGTCGACGATCTCGAGATGGCCGTGGACCGGCACGTTGCGGCGGTCCGCCTCCTCGATGACGGCCGCGACCTGCGCGAGCGAGAGCCGGAAATACACCTTCAGCGACGTCGCGCCCCGATCCATCAGTTCGTTCGCCGCCATCCGGGCGTCCGCCTCGTCCAGCAGGACGCGCGAAATCGTGGGATAGGCCGTGTTGAACCCGTCGAGGATCGGCCCGGAATAGAGAAGCCGCGGCGCCGGGAGCTCCCTCGCCTCCACCGTGCCGAGCCAGGCCTCGTTGTCCGCGATCCACTGCCCCATCTCCCGCAGCGTGGTGACGCCGTTGGCCAGGAAGAGGAGCGGAAGTTCCGGGTTCGCGTCGGTCCCCGTCCCGTCGATCGAGGCATGCGGACCCGGGGAGTAGTGGAAGTGGAGGTCGATGAACCCCGGCGTGAGGAACTTGCCGGCCGCATCGATGCGCTCGGCCCCGGCCGGGATCTCGACGTGGCCCGCCGGTCCGATGCGCTCGACCCGGTCCCCCCGGACGAGGACGGTCGCGTTCTCGTGAACGGCGCCCGTGCCGTCGAAAATCGTGCCTCCCTCGATCGCCAGCCACCGTTCCTGGGCTTGAAGTGAAGCGGCTCCCGCCAACATCCCGCAGAGAACGAACGAAGCTCTGGCAGCGCGCACGATGTGGCCTCCCGCGTCAGCGACGGCATCTGGGAGGACGCGGGTCTTTCCGGCCCTCCCGACCGCATCTACGCTGAGAAAGATCACGACTCGGCACAAGGAGAACATCATGCCCGAAGGCGCGTCTCTTCGTGGAGCAAGGCTGCGTCGCGGACTTCTGTCGGCGCTTGCGGCGCCCCTGTGCGGCCTCGGCCAGGCCGCGGCGCAGGACCGCGACGCCCTCTCCGACGACGTCCGGTCCCATCTCAGCGTCTCCGCGCCGGTCGTGGCGCTCGAGAACGTCCTCCTGTTCGACGGCACCGGCGGACCCGCGCGCGCGGGGCAGACCATCGTCATCCGCGGGAACCGGATCGAGAGCGTCGGCGCGGCGGGCGAGGTCGAGATCCCCTCGGGGGCGGAGCGGCTGGACCTCGAGGGCCACTCGGTCATGCCCGGCATGGTCGGGCTCCACAACCACATGTTCTACTACCAGTCCACGCCGCGCGCCTCGCAGATGCAGTACTCGGGTCCCCGGCTCTATCTGGGAGCCGGCGTCACCACGGTGCGGACGACGGGGAGCGTGGCCCCGTATCAGGATCTCTCACTCAAGGGCGCCATCGAGCGCGGCGAGACGCCGGGCCCGCGGCTCCTCATCACCGCCCCGTACGTCATCAGCCCCGGTCCCGACGAGCGGCTCCGGGACCTCGGCATGTACGCGATCCGGGACGAGGAAGCGGCGCGCCGGTACGTGCGCTACTGGGCCGCGGAGGGAGCGGAGTGGATCAAGGCCTACACGCAGATCACGCGCGAGGCGCTCGCCACGATCATCGACGAGGCGCACCGCCAGGGGATGAAGGTGACCGCGCACCTCTGCTCGGTGGGCTTTCGCGAGGCCACGGCGATGGGGATCGACAACCTCGAACACGGCCTGTGGGCCAACTCCGAGTACGACACCACGCGTGAGCCGGACCGGTGCAGTCCCAACTATCAGCGCAGCATCGCCGAACTGGACATGGACGACCCCCGCGTGGCCGAGACGATCTCCGAGATGGTCGCCGCCGATGTCGCCATGACCTCCACGCTGGCCGTCGCCGAGCAGGCCACGCCGCTCGTGCCGGACCTGACGGAGCGCGACCTGGAGGTGCTCCCGGCTCACGTCGTGGAGGCCGAGATGGAGCGGCGGTCGATCTTCCGGACGACGGAGATGCCGTGGATGATCGACCTGTTCGAGAACATGCTCGAGTTCGAACTCGCGTTCGTGGAGGCGGGAGGCGTGCTGGCGGCGGGCGTGGACCCGGCCTGGGGCGCGCTACCCGGCTACGGCGACCAGCGGAACTTCGAGATTCTCGTCGAAGCGGGCTTCGAGCCGGCCGACGCCGTACGGATCGTGAGCGCGAACGGAGCGCGGATCCTCGGCCTCGACGGCGAACTCGGGACCGTCGCTCCGGGCAAGCTGGCTGACCTGATCGTGATCGAGGGCGACATCGAGCTGCGACCCTCCGACATCCGCAACGTCCGCATCGTGTTCAAGGACGGCCTCGGCTACGACCCGGACAGCCTGACCGCCGCCGTCGCCGGCCAGGTCGGCGTCCGCTGACCCCCCACCGCTAGCGGATTTCTACGTCGTCGAGTTCGAAGGTGAACGAGCCGAGCGGGGCTTGGGCGACGAAGGCGAGGGCGGCGATGGTCGAGGGGTCGGCGGTGGCGAAGCTCTCGAGCGGGATCTCGACCACGGCCCACTCCGGTCCGGCGACGAAGGGGACCGTGGGCGGCACGGTGGCCGCGGCCCCCTCGCCGAACAGCATCACGGTGTAGCTCCGGCCGTCCCCGCGGGTGCGGAAGCGGAGGACGCTACGGCCGGAGAAATCGACCGCCTGCATCGGTTGGTCGCCGAGGAACCAGATCGCGCCCGCCCAGGGGAAGGCGAAGCCCGCTCGGGTCTCGCCGTGCACAACGAGCACGCCCTCCTCCACGGCCAGATCCGCGGTGGAGTCGCCACCGTTCATCGCGTCCGTCGTCACCTGCCAGCCGAAGCCGAAGCCGGAGTCGAGCCCGTCCTCGAAGTCGACGACGACCGGCCCCTCCGGAGCCGGCGGCATCTCCGGCGACATCGCCATCGCGGCGGTCTCGCGGACGACCGGATAGCCGTCCTTCCAGATCGTGACGATGTCGGCGGTGCGCGCGAGGTCCTCCTCCACGTCGCCCCGCACCAGCAGGAGGTCGGCGATGGTGCCCTCGGCGATGCGGCCGCGCTCGGGGACGGCGAATGCGTCCGCGGCGACGGACGTGGCCGCGGCGAGCGCCTCATGGCTCTCCAGGCCGGCCCGCGCGAGGAGCCGAAGCTCCCCGTGCATCGAGAGGCCGGTCGCCGTCCCGGGATTCGGCGCGTCCGTGCCCGCGACGATCCTGACGCCCGCCGCATGGAGCCGCCGCACGTTTTCCAGCGCGACCCCGGCGCCCGGCCCCTCGGGCATCTCGAACCGGTTGCTCAGGCCCTGCCGTTGCATCGGCGACACCAGCGCTTCGTCCGTCTCGTCGAGGACGCGCAGACCGGTGGAGTCGCCGAACAGTCCCATGATGACGGAAAGCGTGGGGACGACGAAGACGCCCGCCTCCGCGAAGCTGCGAGCGCCGTCCTCGGAAATCGCGGCGTCGAACCAGGTGTGGACCAGGCCATCGGCCCCCAGCGAGACCGCCTCGAGCGCCGCTTCAAGGTCGCTGACGTGGACGACGGCCAGCAGCCCCTCGGCGTGGGCGGCCCCGA
>VXMQ01000196.1 GCA_009841015.1 Candidatus Palauibacter denitrificans
GGCGCGCCCCGCCCGGGTGCATGTGGGGGCGGTCGGGGCGGGGACGGGGACGAGCGCCTTCGGCTGGAAGGGCGGCATCGGAACCTCGTCGCGGCGGGTCGAGATCGGCGGGCGGATCGTGAACGTCGGCGTGCTCGTGCAGAGTAACTTCGGGGGTTCGCTGCGGGTCGACGGCGTGCGGGTGGGCGAGAAGCTCGCCGCGGCGGGGCTGCGTGGGGTGCGCGACCAGGGGGATGGCGACGGATCCGTGATGATCGTGATCGCGACGGACCTGCCGCTGGCGCACCGGGAACTCGACCGGCTGGCCGACCGCGCCTTCATGGGGCTCGCACGCACGGGGTCGTACATGTCGCACGGCTCCGGCGACTACGCGATCGCCTTCTCGACGGGGGAGGGGGAGGCCGTTCGAGGTGGCGGCGCGCTGTCGCGCGTGTTCGAGGCGGTGGTCGAGGCGACGGACGAAGCCGTCATCAACTCCCTGTTCAGGGCGACATCCGTGACGGGGCACCGGGGGCGGACGATCGAAGCGCTCCCGCTCGAACCCACGCTGGAATTGCTCCGCGAGGCGGGCGTTCTCGGGACGCCGCGGTGAAACAGTTGATTCCCGCTTTCGAGCAGCCACCGCTGCCGGCGGGGCGCTTCATCGTCGAAGAGGATCCCGATCCGGAAGCCGTACCGTTGGATGTCCTTTTTGTGGGCGGCGGTCCCGCCGGGCTCGCGGGAGCGATCCGGCTGGCGCAACTCGCGGCGCGCGACCGCGCGAAAGGCGGGCCACTCGCCGACCTGGAGATCGGCGTCCTCGAGAAGTCGGGCGAACTCGGGGAGCACTGCCTCTCCGGGGCCGTCGTGAACCCGGAGGCCTTTCGCACGCTCTTCCCCGATATCGACGAGGCGGAGCTTCCCCTCCGGGGCCGCGTGGCGGGCGACCGGGTGCTGCTCCTCACGGAGCGCGGCAGGATCCGGCTCCCGACCCCGCCCTCGATGCGGAACCACGGCCACCACGTGGCGTCGATCTGCGAGATCGTGCGCTGGCTGGGCGCGCGGGCGGAGGAACTGGGGGTGAACGTGTTCACGGGCTTCCCCGCCGACGCGCTGCTCATGCGCGGCAGGCAGGTCGTCGGCGTTCGGACGACCCCCGCCGGTCTCGACCGGGAGGGGAATCCGGCGGGGGGCTACATGCCGGCGACGGACCTCTCGGCCCGGGTCACGGTGCTCGCCGAAGGGACCCGCGGGCCTCTGAGCCAGGCCTGGTTCGAGCAGGAGGGCGTCGGCTCGGCGAACCCGCAGATCTTCGCGCTCGGCGTCAAGGAACTGTGGGAGGTTCCGCGCCCCCCCGACGCGGTCACACATACCATGGGCTGGCCGCTTCCGCGGGACGGGTTCGGGGGCAGCTTCATCTACCCCATGGGCGAGAATCTCGTGTCCCTGGGCCTCGTCGTCGGTCTCGACGCGCCCTACGTGGACCTCGATGTGCACGCGCTGTTGCAGCGCTTCAAGCAGCACCCGTTCGTGCGTGGGATCCTGGACGGGGGCGAACTCGTGGAGTGGGGCGCGAAGACGATTCCCGAGGGAGGATACCATGCCATCCCGGATCGGCTGAGCGGGGACGGCCTGCTTATCGCGGGAGATGCCGCGGGCCTCGTCGACGTCGCCTCCCTCAAGGGCATCCACTACGCGATGCGATCGGGAATCCTCGCGGCGGGCGCCATTGGCCGGGCTCTCTCGGACCGGGGAGACGGGGCGAAGGGAGGCGAAGGCGCTGACGGAGACGACGGGGCGGACGCTCGAGGGAGCGCGGACGGGGCGGAGGGCGCGGTCCCGGGCGCCCGACTCGCGTCCTACGACGCGGCGCTCAGGGAGAGCCTCATCCAGGATCCGCTGTACCGGAACCGGAACCAGCGGCTCGCCTTCAAGTCCGGCTTCTTCGCCGGAGGCGTCAAGGCGGGGCTCATGCAGGCGACGGGCGGAACGTTTCCCGGCGGCCGGATCGCGAGCGAGCCCGACGCGGCGGGCCCCCGTCACAGGCGGTTGGGGCTCGGGTCCGCGTACGACGGCGAGCACGCCGTCGCCAAGGTCGACGCGGTCTTCCGCTCCGGGAACGCGACCCGGGACGACATCCCCTCGCACCTCCTGACGGGAGCGGAAGCGGGCACGGCGGCGGGCCCCGACGCGGGTGCGGCGGCGGGCGCCGAAGGGGGCGCGGCGGTGTCGCCGGAGATGGCGGACCTGTACGCGAGCCTTTGCCCGGCCGGCGTGTACGAGCGGGACGGCGAGCGGCTGGTCGTGAACGCGCCGAACTGCATCGACTGCAAGGCGACGGACATCCTCGGTCCACGCTGGACGCCGCGCGAAGGCGGCAGCGGCCCGGCCTACAAGAGGATGTGAGCGCGGCCGGGCGACCCGGCCTGCGAGGTCAGCGTGCCCCGGTCGCGCGCGCGGCGTTCCAGCCGAGGAGCGCGAACGCGTCGGCGACCTGCTCGTACCCCGTCCGCATGAGGAAGGCGGAGTTCTTGCCGAAGCTCCTGGCGCCCAGGATGAAGAAGTCGGGTTCGGGGTTGCGCAGCGTCTCGGGTCCGAGCGCGTCCGGATCGATACAGCAGTCCGCCGGTGCGTCACCCGGCGGGCCCTGGGCGGCGAGGAGCGCGGCGGAGACTCCCATGGGGCCGAGGGACGCATAGCAGGCGTGCACCTGGAGCTGGCGGTACAGACCGTCGTCGGGCTCGTAGCCGACGTTCGCCACGATCCGGTCGAAGCGGTCGCGCCGCACGTTCCCGGCGACCTCCAGGTCGACATCGAGCCTCCGCGAATCGGCCTGGCGGACGGCGAGCAGTCGGCTCCGGGCGAGCCACTCGCAGCCGGGAGGCGGTTCGGCGGCGATCGCGTTGGCGCGGCGCGTGAGCTTCACTCGCTCGGGGAGCGGATCGTCCGGGATCGCCCGCAGCGGGACGCCGTGCGCCTCGCGGCTGGCCCACGTGAAGCGCGTCCCCGGCACGGCCCGGGCCAGCGCGCCGAGGCCGCACGCGGTCGTGGCGGCGGAATGTCCGTTCCCGAGGAGGAGCGTGCGCCGCGCGGCGTAGCGCCCGCGCTGGGCGCCGAGCACATCCGGGATCCGGTATTCGATCGCGCGCCGCGCGGATCGCTCGCCGATGGCGGGCGTGCCGCCCGGGCCCGCCCAGTTGGGCCGGCCGTACGTCCCCGAGCAGTCGAACACGGCCCGCGCGAACACCTCCGTCTCGGCGCCGCCCTCCTCCACGAGAAGCCGGAAGGGCTGCTCGGCCCGGGCGGCCTCGCCGAGCGCCTCGCCCTTCAGCCGGTCCGCCCGGGCGACGTCCCGTACGCGCGCGCCCTCGCGGACCTCCACGCGCGGCCGCAGGGCCGCGGCCAGGGGCAGCAGGTAGTGCGTCCGCAGCTCCGCGCCCGTGAGCAGCGCCTCCGCCGCCGGCAGTTCCGCCCCTTGGCCGCGCAGTACCTCCAGCCCGGCCGGTCCGGCATTCCACTCGAAAGGAGAGAAGAGCCGCAACCAGCCCCAGGCCCGGACGTGGTCCGCGACCTCCCCAGCCTCGAGCAGGACGGTCGCGAGTCCCGTGCGGGCCGCGCGGGCCGCGGCCTCGAGCCCGACCGGGCCTCCTCCGATGATGGCAAGATCCATCGTTCGCACGCGCGCTGGCTCCAGATCTCCGTGGTTTGCCGGCGTTTCGACCGTCCGGCCTTCCCGCCGATTCCGAGGCAACCTACTCTCAGGCGATGATGGATCGCGAGAACCCGAAGCGGGCGAGCGCATCGCCTCCGGACTGGGCCCCTGGCCCCATCACGCGGTGGCTGACGCCGGTCACGCGCTGGCTCATCACGAACCTCCTGGCTCCACCCTGCGTCTTCCTCCTCTTCGGTCTCCTCAATCGCACGCGCGTCTACGGGCGGCGACGCGTTCCCCACCTCCCGAACACGCTCATCCTCTCGAATCACCAGTCGATGATCGACTCGTTTCCGATCGCCTACTACCTGTTCTTTCCCGAAAAGACGTTCAGGCCCCACCTCGCGCCCTGGAATGCGGCCGCGGCGGAGAACTTCTTCAGGAACCCGGTTTTCGGGTGGGTGTTCCACCAGTTCCAGTGCATTCCGGTGCGGCGCGGCCGCCGCGACCTGCGCGCGATGATCCGCTCGGCAAACGTGCTGCGGGCGGGAATACTCACGCTCTTCCCCGAGGGAACGCGCTCGCGGAACGGGCGGGTCGGACGCGGGCGGGCCGGCGCGGGCATGGTCATTCTCCAGACCCGCCCGCACGTCGTCCCGATCACGCTGGACGGACTGGATCGCGTCCTTCCCATCGGTTCCCGCCTGCCGCGGATCGGACAGCGGGTTTCCATCTACGTGGGCCGGCCCGTACCCTACGACGACCTGACCGCCGAGGGCCGTTCGCGGGAGAGCGCCCAGCAGATCGTTGACCGGGTGATGGAACGGATCGCTTTCCAGCAGCGCGTCCTCCGCCGCCTGCGCCGCTCCCGGCGCTGACGCGGAGTCTTGCCCCGGCCTGTGAGCGCTGGACATCCGCGGTCAGATCCGACATTCTTCCCGCATGACTATCACACTGTACTACGTCCTCGTGACGATTCTGCTCGGACTGCTCGTGGGCCTGCTCATGGGCGGCGGTTTCGCGTTCGGATGCCGGCTCCCCGCGCCTGATGCGCCGGATCGGGAGGTCCCGCCGGGCTGACCGAATCAGACCGCATTCGCCAGTCCCTCCGAGTCGCGAACCTTCTTCCCGATTCCGTGATCGCACGCTATCTTTATCGGCTGCGATGAATGCGTATCCAGGCCGGAAACGTCCCGTTGCCCGTTCGCGAGCGACGCATCCGGGCCGCCAGAGGTGGAAATGACAAAGACCTTCCAGGATGACGACGGACGCCGGTGGAAAGCATGGCTCGCTTCCCGCGAGGTTTTCTGGCCCGACCCGAACGAAAAGGCTCCGCCCGACGATTTCGAGGCGGTCGTGTTCGTCTGTTTCTCCGACCCGTACCAGACCCAGCGGCGGCTCCGGCTCCCGCAGGGGTCGTTCGAGGAACTCAGTCTCGATGATCTCAAGAAGCACTTCAAGAAGGCGAAGCTCGATCCCGCCATCCGCTAGAAACCCCCGCGCCACACCGAAAGGCCTCGTGACCGAATGACCGCCGCCGCCGGGAAAGGGCTAGAAGGCGTCGTCGCCTCGCAAACTTCACTCAGCTTCATTGACGGACTCAAGGGCATCCTCGTCTATCGGGGCTACAACATCCACGAACTCGCGCCGAACGTCTCGTTCCCGGAAAGCGTGTTCCTTCTCTGGAACGGGCGGCTGCCGCGGCGTTCGGAACTCGACGAGTTCGAGGCGACGCTGGCCGGCCAACGGGCGCTGGATCCGAGGACGATAGACGGCCTGAAGGGTCTACCGGCGGAGACCGTACCGATGGCTGCCCTTCGGACCGGGGTTTCCCTCGAGGGCGTGTACGATCAGGACGCCGAAGACAACTCGAGCGAGGCGAACCGGCGCAAGGCGGAGCGGCTCGTGGCGCGGACTCCCACGATCATCGCGGCGATACACCGCATTCGGCAGGGGCTGGAGCCGCTGGAGCCCGACCCGTCGCTCTCGCTGTCCGCCGACTTCGTGCGGATGGCGAACGGCGAGCCCGGCACGGAGGAAGCCGTCGATGCGCTCGACCGGACGCTGCTCCTGTACCTCGACCACGGGTTCAACGCGTCGACCTTCGCCTGCCGCGTCATCGCCGCCACGCTCGGGGACATGCACTCGGCCGTGACCGGGGGCGTCGGAGCGCTGAAGGGCGAGTTGCACGGCGGGGCGAACGCGAGGGCCATGCACACGCTGCTCGAGATCGGAGACACGGAGAACGTTGGCCCCTGGCTCGACAGGGCGTTCGCCGAGAAGCGAAAGATCATGGGCTTCGGCCACCGTGTCTATAAGACGGAGGATCCACGGGCGACGCACCTGCGCGAGATGTCCCGCGTGCTCACGCAGCAGGCGGGCCTCGGGAAGTTCTACGAGATGTCCCGGAGGCTGGAGGACCGGATGATCGCCGAGAAGGGGATCAATCCGAACGTCGACTTCTACTGCGCGACAGTCTACTACGCGCTGGGCATCCCGATCGACCTCTACACGCCGCTCTTCGCGATGGGGCGGATGGGCGGCTGGACGGCACACGTCATGGAGCAACACGCCGACAACCGGCTCATTCGGCCGCGTGCGGAGTATGTGGGTGAGACGGACCTGCGCTGGGTACCGATGGACGAGCGCTGAGCCGGAGTCGCTGAAGGGGCCGGAACCCGCCGCGTCCGGCGTCGGCCATCATGCCAGGGGAAGCGGGCCGCAGGCCTCCAGGGGGCTGCCGAGCCCGCTTCTTTCGTTGATACAAGGGTCGAGACAAGGAAGGTGTCGGTGGAGATACGCTCGGGGTTGCCCGTCGAACGGGAAGTGGACGCTCTCGTCGTCCCGTGGTTCGATGACGCGGAGTCGACGGGAGAGTGGTGGGAAGGCCCTGCGGCGGCGTGGCTTGAGGGCCGTGGCGGCTCCGGCGAAGCGTCGGGCTGGGTGCGGCTCGGAGCGGCGGACGCACCGGATGTCTTCGTGGTTCGCCTCAACGCCGGGGCGAGGCCGGTGGCCGAGTCGTGCCGGCGGGCGGCGGGGTCCGGGGTCCGAGCGGCGCGAGAGCGCGGCCTCGAATCCGTCGGTTTCCGCGTGCCGGAGACGGCCGACGGCGCGGTGTGGCAGGCGTCGGCCGAGGGACTCGCGCTGGGCGACTGGCGTTACGACAGTCTCCGCGAGGCGGAGGGCCGCACCGCCGCGCCGGAAGAGCGGGTCCTCATCGCGGGGCACGAGGCGGGCCCGGAGGCCGAGGCCGCGGTGCGGCGGGGCTGCGTGCTCGCCGAGGCGCAGAACGCCACGCGCGAACTTGTGACGCTGCCGGGCAACGTGGCAACGCCGCGCTACCTCGCGGCGGAGGCGGAGCGGCTGGCCGAAGAACACGGCTTCCGGGTCGAGGTGCGGGACCTGGAGCGGCTGGAGGAGGAAGGGTTCGGGGGCCTCCTCACCGTGGCCCGCGGGTCCGTCGAAGAGCCGCGCTTCATCGAGATGGAGCACGAGGGATCGGGCGGCGACCCCGTCGTCGTCGTCGGCAAGGGCGTGACCTTCGATGCGGGAGGAATCTCGCTCAAGCCCGCCTCGGGCATGGAGGACATGAAGTACGACATGGCCGGCGCCGCGGCCGTGTTCGGCGTCCTGATCGCGGCGGCGCGCCTCGAAATCCCGCAGCGCCTGATCGGCCTCGTGCCCGCCACGGAGAATCTCCCGGCGGGGGATGCCGTGAAGCCGGGGGACGTGATCCGCGGTCTGTCTGGGAAGTCGATCGAGGTCATCAACACGGACGCGGAGGGTCGCCTCATCCTCTCGGATGCCCTGACGTACGCGCAACGGCTGGACCCGGTGGCGATCATCGACATGGCCACGCTGACCGGGGCCTGCGTCATCGCCCTCGGCCACCACGCGGTGGCGGTACTCGCGAACGACGAGGGCATCGCGGGGGCGCTGTCGGAGGCGGGCGAAGCGACCGGGGAACGGACGTGGTCCCTGCCGCTGTGGAAGGCGTATCGGGCGCAGCTCGACTCCGATATCGCCGATATCAAGAACATCGGCGGCCGGGGTGCGGGCACGATCACCGCGGGTTGGTTCCTGCGCGAGTTCGTGTCGGACGACGTGCCCTGGGCCCACCTCGACATTGCCGGCACGGCGTGGGCGAAGGAAGCGCGCGGCTGGCAGCCGAAGGGCGCCACCGGGGTCGGCGTCCGGCTCGTCCATGAATGGCTGCGCCAGCGAGGGTGACGAAGATCTTCGTCCGCGCGCTCGGCGCTGCCGCGGGGTTGTGCCGCGTGCTGCCGCCTGGCGCGCTGCTGCTCGCGGTCGGGAGCGTCTCCGCGGCGCATGCCCAGGAGCCGCCCGTCCCGGACAGCGTGCCGCCGGTTTCGGACACCCTGGAAGTCGTCCCCGACTCCGTCCTCGCCGCGTTCGCCGACAGCGTGCGGCCCCGGGCCCAGAGCTTTCCGGCGCGGCTGACGGGCCTGCGCGGCCCCACGCACGAGATCTTCGACTGCGACCGGGAGTGCGTTCACGCGTCACCGTCGTTCACCCTTCTCGAACTCCTGCTCGAGCACGTTCCGGGCATCACCGGCGTTCGCGGCGAGTTCTACCAGGGGCCGCACCACGTCTTCGACGGCGGCTTCGGGCCGGGGCTCGCGACCCTCTACATCGACGGCCGCGAAGTCCTCTCGCTCTCCCGTGGGCAGGCGGACCTCCGGCGCGTGTCGTTGAATTACGTCGACCGGGTGCGCGTATATCGCGGCGCGGACGGCCTCGTCATCGACGTCGACCTCATCCGCCACGACGGAGTCCAGGCCTACTCGCGCGTCAGCGGGCTGACGGGGGACCCGCGCTCCGAGATCCTCGACGCCGTCTTCGCCAACTCGCTGGGCGGGGCGTCCAACGTGGAAGCCTCCTTCGAGCGGTATGACGTCCGGGACCGGCAGAACGACCAGAACCGCTTCGCAGTACAGGGCCGCTTCTCGTGGATGCCGCGCTCGAACGATTTCGGAGTTCAGTTCGACTATCGTTCGGAGAACATCGAACGCACCGGGCTCGACACGCTGGAGTTCTCGCGCCGGGAGTTCGTGCTCCGGACACGGGCGAACCTCGGGCCACGAGCGCAGTTCGAAGCCTACGGGCAGGCGACGAGCTTCACGGATGTCGTCCCCAACCTCCCGGACAGCGTTTCGCCGCCGCAACGGGGCGCGGATGGCGTCGGCCTGCGGTTCTCGGCCCGGCCCGGTTCGGGAGGGGTCTCGATGGGCCTCCGCTTCGCCGGGCGCGACGCCTACGCATCGCGCCTCGCGGATCTCTCCGCCTGGCAGCCCATCGGCCCCTTCGCGCTCGAGGGAGGGGCGGAGCTCGCGAGCTGGAACGAGTTCCCGACGGAGTCCTGGCGCACCGGGCTGGCTTTCAGGGACACGCTCCTCTTTCCGATCGAGTTGAGGGCGTTCACGGCGAAGGGCACCCGGGGCATCGGCTTTCCCCAGCATCCCATGCTCGACGGCCTCGAGGCATCGGAATTCCCGCTTGCGGACAGCGTTCGGTTCGACTCCCGCGGCGCCTCCGCGGCCTTCGAGATCGGGCCGTTCAACCTCGCAGGCCGCTACTCGGAGCAGTGGTTGGACCGGCAGGTCAGCTTCGGCGCCCCCTTCGACCGACTCGTCGTCGCGGACTCCGGGGAGGTGGACATCACGTCGCTGGAGGCGCGCTTCGACGGACCGGTGGTGCCCCTCGGCGTGCTGCTTCGGGGGGTGGAGCCGATCCGCCTCCGCGCTTCATGGCGGAAGTTCGACTCCCGCGGCGCCGAGACCCTCTTCCTCCCCGATCGCCTGTTCCGCACGGAGCTGTACCTGACCGACACCTTCTTTGACGAGAACCTCCGGATCTGGGTGTCGCTGCACATCGACCGCCGCGGGGAGCGGCTGGTCCCCGTCCCGGGCTCGCCCGACCCGGCGATGCTGGAAGCCGACAGCTGGATGGGCGGGCACCTGATGTTCAAGATCGCCGACTTTCGGTTCTTCTGGCGGTTCGGCAATCTGGGGGCGGACGAAATCGGAGATTTTCAGGGCGCGCTCTTCCCCCGGCAGCTCAACGTGTTCGGCCTTCGCTGGGAGTTCTTCAATTGATCGGCCGGGCGCCGGGCCGGGGGAGGTCGACGTGATTCGCAGCATGACCGGCTACGGCTCGGCGACCGTGACGCGGGAGAGCGGAACCGTCACGGTCGAAGCGCGCTCGGTGAATTCGCGGGGGCTGAAGGTCGTGGTGAAGGCGCCCCCCGGCGTTGAGCGTTCGGAAAGCGGGCTTCGCGTCCTCGCGGAATCCCGGGTCCGCCGCGGCCGCCTGGACCTCTTCGTCCGGGCGGAGGGCACGCCGGATGCGGGCGGCGCAAGCCTGGACGAGGCGCGTGTGCGGGAAGTGCTCGATGCGTGCGCGCGGCTCCGCGATGACTTCGGCGTGTCCGGGGAACCGGACATGGCTTCGCTGCTGCGCGTGGGCGGCATCTTCCGGAAGACGGGCGGGGATGGCGCGGAGTTCGTGCCGGAGATGGAAGATGTGAAACGCGCGGCGGCTGCGGCGCTCGATCTGATGGTGGAGATGCGGGATGGGGAAGGGGCCCGGCTCGAGGTCGATCTTCGGGGACGGCTGTCGGGGCTACGGGAGGCGATCGATGGCGCGGAGGCGTTGGCGCCGGGACGGCTCGAACGCGAGCGCCGCCGGCTTCGCGACGCGGTCGGGGAACTGGCGGGGAAGGGTCTCGATGAGGATCGGCTGATGCGCGAGATCGCCCTCATCGCGGACCGCTGGGAGATCAGCGAGGAACTCGTGCGCGCCCGCTCGCATGTGGAGGCCTTCGAAGAGTTCCTCGAGGCCCCGGTCGACGAGCCGGTGGGGCGGCGGCTCGGCTTTGTCGTGCAGGAGTTGCAGCGCGAGTTCAACACGCTGGGCGCAAAGGCGAACGACTCCCGAATCTCACGACTCGTGGTGGAAGCGAAGAACGAGATCGAGAGGCTCCGGGAACAGGTGGAGAACGTCGAGTGAACCCGGCGAAATCCGGGTCCGATTCCCCGTTTCCCGTCATTCTCTCCGGACCCTCCGGGGCGGGGAAGACGACGATCCGCGATCGGTTGCTCGCAGAAGCCCGCTCCCCCGGATTCCTGTTCTCGGTCTCGATGACTACGCGCGCGCCGCGCCCGCGCGAACGGGACGGCGTGGACTACCGCTTCGTCTCGCGCAGCCGGTTCGAGACGCTGGTGGACTCGGGGGCCATGCTCGAGTACGCGACGGTACACGGCGAACGCTACGGGACGCCGCGCGACAACCTCGACCGGGCGCGGGAAGCGGGCGCCCACCTCCTGCTGGACATCGACGTGCAGGGGGCCCGGCAGGTATGGGAGGCCGTCGCGGAGGCCCTCTCGGTCTTCATCGTCCCGCCCACCGCGGAACGGATTGTGCGGCAGCTCAGGGCGCGGGGCAGCGAAAACCCCGAGCAGCTCCGGCGCCGGCTCACGAACGCCCGGTCGGAGCTGACGGCCGCCGCGGAGTTCGACCGGCTCGTCGTCAATGACCGGATCGAAGAGGCGGTTGACGAAGTGTCGGCGCTCGTGGCGAAGGGGCTCGTGCCCCGCCGCCGTCTCGGAGCGGCGGAGTGGCGGTACGTGAAACGCATCATCGGGGAGTTGGATGCCCTTCGACCCATGTGGTAGATTTCGGGACGGGCGCGGGCCGGACGGGACCGCGCCGCGGAATGCCGTGGACTGCGCACCACCGTGATGGTCGAGGAGAGATAGAATGAAGGTGTTTACCCCGGACGCCGTGGCGAAGGCGGCGACGAACAAGTACCTGGGCGTGCTCGTTGCGGCGAAGTATGCGCGCGAACTCAACGCCCTCCCGCTCGAACGCTCGCCGTACGGCGCGGAGAAGCTGACGACGGTCGCCGCGGACGCGCTGACCTCGGAAGAGAAGAAGCTGCAGTACCGGCTCGTCCGGGCGCGCCCCACCCTGATGCCCTAGCAGGCAGCCCGTGGCAAAACCCCTGCCGGACTTCTAGCTCCGTGCGGCCCTTTGACGGTCGTCGCGTGCTGCTCGTCGTATCCGGCGGGATCGCCGCGTACAAGAGCGCGATCCTCACGCGCCGCCTGATCGAGGCCGGGGCCGGAGTCGAGGTCATCCTCACGGCGTCGGCCGAGCGTTTCATCGGACGCGTCACCTTCGAGGGGATTACCGGCCTCCCGGTGCACGCGTCGCTGTGGGACCGGCCCATGGCGCACCTGGATCTCGGGCTCGAAGGCGATGTCGTCGTCGTCGCGCCCGCGACGGCCAACCTCATCTCCAGGCTCGCGGCGGGCGCGGCGGATGATCTGGCGACGACGGCCGTGCTGGCGTCGAGCGCGCCGGTGATCGTCTGTCCGGCGATGAACACGCGGATGTGGGAACATCCGATCACGCAGGCGAACGTCGCGCGGCTGGTCGAGGCTGGCTACACGATCGCCGGGCCGGCCGATGGTCCGCTCGCGGAGGGAGAAAGCGGGCCGGGGCGGCTGCTGGAGCCCGAGCAAATCCTGCCGCGCATCGGACGGGCGCTCGAGCCGGCGACCGGTCTGCGCGGACGGAAGGTCGTCGCTACGGCGGGGCCGACGAGAGCCGCGCTGGATCCCGTCCGCTTCATCACGAACCGCTCCTCGGGGCGCATGGGGTTCGCGCTCGCCGAGGCCGCATGGCGGCGCGGGGGCGACGTCACGCTCATCAGCGGGCCCGGCTGGATGCCGCGACCCGCCGGTCCCATCGTGGTGGAGGTGGAGACGGCCGCGGAGATGCTGGCCGCGTTGGAGACCGCGTTGACCGATGCGGACATTCTCCTGATGGCCGCCGCCGTCGGCGACTTCGAGCCGGCCCGCGCGGTGGACGCGAAGATCAAGAAGACGGACGGGGCAGGGAAGGGCTTCGAACTCGCCCTCCGGGCGGGTCCGGACCTGCTGATGGAGACGCGGGCGTTCCGCGAACAGAAGGGAATCTTTACTCTGGGTTTCGCGCTCGAGACGGAGGATCTTCTCACCCGCGGACGGGAGAAACTCGAGCGGAAGGGCATGCATCTCGTCGCCGTGAACTCGGCCGCGGAGCCCGGCGCGGGGTTCGAGTCCGAGACGAACCGCATCACGCTGATCGACCGGCGTGGCAGGGTCGAGGAGTTGCCTATGGCGAAGAAGACCGAGTTGGCGGACGATTTGCTCGACCGGGTCGAAGCCTCGATCCCGGCGCCGGCCGCGGGGTGAACCCGCCGGACGCCGACGCCCGGACGCTTGCGCGCACCTTTCTCGAGCAGACGCTCTCCGCCGAAGGGAATGCCCTCATGCTCGAGCATGCGACGCGCGAAGAAGTGGTGCGCCGCCTGGCCGCCGCCCGGCGCTCGGTGGGGGCAGCCGCCGCCGCCTCCACTGACGGAGCTGCCGTCCTCCCGGACGCGGAGGTCGGCCCCGGCCCTGCGGTGACGGAGCCGATGATCGGGGAAGCGCCGGACCTGGACACGCTGGCTGCGCTCGTCGCCTCCTGCTCCCGCTGTACGCTCCACGAATCGCGCAAGAACGCGGTGTTCGGCGAGGGGGCGCCGAACGCCCGCGTCGTGTGCGTCGGGGAGGCGCCCGGGGCGCGCGAGGATGAGACCGGCCGCCCCTTCGTCGGCCGTGCCGGCCGTCTGCTCGACCGGCTGCTGCTGGCGATCGGGCTTCCGCGAAAATCCGTCTATATCTGCAACGTGCTGAAGTCCCGGCCACCCCGGAACCGCGACCCGCTCCCGGAGGAGGTCGCGGCCTGCTCTCCCTATCTCCTGAGGCAGCTGGCGCTCATCGAGCCCGAGGTGATCATCGCCTTCGGCGCCTTTGCCGCTCGCACGCTGCTCGAGACGAAATCCGCGCTCGGCCGGCTCCGCGGCACCGTGCACCGCTACTCCGGGTATCCCGTCGTCGCCACCTATCACCCGGCGGCGCTGCTCCGTAACCCGAGCTGGATCCGGCCGACGTGGGAAGATCTGCAGATTGTGCGCCGCATGCTGGACGGCGCCGGAGATCGTGAGGCCGGCATTGGTTGATACGGCGATCAGTCTCCCAAGCGACGCGATCGAGGCCCGGCGCACGCCCTGGTCCGAGGAGGCCGAGATCTCGGTCCTCGGGGCGATGCTCATCGATGGCGATTCCGTAGCCGTCGCACTCGAGCAGATCGACGACTCCGCCTTCCACCGGGAGGGCAACCGACGGATCTTCCGCGCGATGGTGCGCCTGTACGGGCGCGGGGACGTGATCGACGCCGTCACCCTCGCGGACGAACTGCAGACGGCCGCGGAACTCGACGCCGTCGGGGGGATGGCGTACCTCGCGAAACTCGTGGACGCCGTGCCCACCGCGGCCAACGTCGGCCACCACTGCCGGATTCTGCGAGACAAGACGGTGCTCCGGCGGCTCATCTCCAGCGCCACCGAGATCATCCAGGACGCCTACGAATCGGGATCGGGCGAGGTCGACGAGACGCTCGACCGCGCCGAGCAGAGGATCTTCGAGATCTCCCAGGCGGAGCAGCGCGGGACCTTCGTCCGCATCAAGGAAGTCCTGCGCTCGACGATGGACCGGATCGACGAACTCGTGCGCAACCCCGGCACGATCACCGGCGTCGCGTCCGGGTTCACCGATCTCGACCGGATGACGGCGGGGTTCCAGCCCGCCGACCTGATCGTCCTCGCCGGGCGCCCCTCGATGGGCAAGACGGCCCTCGCGCTGAACATCGCCCAGCACACGGCGATCGGCGAAGACGTGCCGGTGGCGATCTTTTCGCTTGAGATGTCGAGGGAATCACTCGTCCAGCGGATGCTGAGCGCGGAGTCCAAGGTGGATTCGAGCCGGATCCGGACGGGGCGGTTGACTTCCGACGACTTCACGCGGCTGGCGAGCGGGGCCGGCCACCTGAATACGGCCCCGATCTGGATCGACGACACGCCCGCGATCTCGCCCATCGAACTCCGCGCCAAGGTGCGGCGCTTGCACGCGGAGGTCGGCGTCGGGCTCGTCGTCCTCGACTACCTGCAGCTGATGTCGGGCGGGGCCCGGGTCGAGAACCGCCAGCAGGAGATCAGCGCGATCTCCCGGTCGCTGAAGGCGATCGCGAAGGAAGTCGGCGTGCCGCTCCTCGCGCTCTCGCAGCTCTCGCGGGCGCCCGAACAGCGCGAAGGGAACCGGCCGCGGCTGTCCGACCTGCGCGAGTCGGGCGCGATCGAACAGGATGCGGACGTCGTCCTCTTCATCTTCCGTGAGGAGATGCACCGGAAGCCGGAAGAGGTGGAGGAACGGGGGTTGGCGGGGAAGGCCGAACTCATCGTCGGCAAGCAGCGCAATGGGCCGACTGGAACTGTCGAACTCTACTTCCACAAGGCCTTCACGGCGTTCGAATCCGTGAGCCGCCGTCCGGAACCCGACTAGTGCCGGCGGAGGGCCGGATGGCCGTTCGCGGCGTCGGCGCCGTCGTCGTCGCGGCGGGGCAGGGACATCGCTTCGGCGCGTCGCGGCCCAAGCAGTTCGTCGACCTCTGCGGCATGCCGGTGCTCGCCTGGTCGGTGCGGACACTGGTGAACCATCCCGACGTCGACCGGGTCGTGGTCGTCCTGGCGCCGACGCGAGCGGCCTCGCCCCCGGTCTGGCTGCCGGATGGGGTGCGCGTCGTGCCGGGCGGCGTGTTCCGGGCCGATTCCGTGCGCGCCGGTGTCGAGGCGCTGGCGGGGAACGTCCACACCGTGCTCGTGCACGATGGGGCACGTCCGTTCGTGTCGGCCGAACTCGTTTCCCGCGTCGTGAAGGGGGCCCGGAACGGCCCCGTGGTGCCGGTGATCGCCGTCGAGGACACGGTGAAGCGGGTGGACGAGGGAGGCTGGATCGAGGCGACGGTGCCGCGCGGCCGACTCCGCCGCGTACAGACGCCACAGGGGTTCCCGGCCGAAGTTCTGAACCGTACCCACGCGCTCGACGATACGGGCGCCTGGGAAGCGCAGGACGCCGCCGCCATGACGGACGACGCGCTGCTGTGCGAGCGCCTCGGCATCGACGTTTCCACAGTGGAGGGGGATCCGGCGAACCTGAAGATCACGACCGCGCGCGACTTGGCGCTCGCGCGGGCCATGATTGAGACCGGGTTGATCGCCGCGGGGAGCTAATGTCGTATCGTCGTGACTTCATGGAGACGGGGGCGGGAGCGGGTTCGACGTGGTGAAATGGCGCGAGTGGACGGGCGCTCCGGCGGCGGCAGGCAGGCCGGGCCGGGCGCTGGCGACGGAAGCTGAAGCGCTCGACCGGGCCGCGGCGCTGCTCGACGCCGGAGGGGTCCTGGCTCACCCGACCTCGACGGTGTACGGGCTGGGCGGCCGGCCGTGGCCGGATGTCGATGCGCGGATCGCCGCGATCAAGCGCCGGCCGCCGGGGCCGCTGATCCGGCTCGCCGCGAGCCGCGAAGCGCTTCGCGAGGCGCTGCCGGAGATGCGCTGGACGGCGGCGGCGCGCCGTCTCGCCGAGGCCTTCTGGCCGGGGCCGCTCACCCTGGTGCTGGAGGACGGCAGCGACACCGGGGTCGCCGTGCGCGTCGACCCCCATCCGGTCGTGCGACGCCTCCTCGACGGGGCCGGCGGGCTGCTGACGTCCACGAGCCTGAACGAGACGGGGAAGCCCCCGGCGCGGACGGGCCGCGAGGTGCGCGCCGCGCTGTCGGGAGTCGGATCCGAGGCGGGAACCGTGGGCTGGCTCGACGCGGGCGATCTCGCCGGTTCGACCCCGTCGACCCTCGTGCGCGTTACGGGGGAGGACTTCGAAATCCTGCGGGAAGGCGCCATACCGGCGACGGACGTGACCCGAGCCCTCTCTCGCCAATGAACCTCCTCTTCGTCTGCACCGGCAACATATGCCGCAGCCCGCTGGCCGAAGTGATCGCGCGGGCGGAGGCCGAAGCGCGGGGGTGGGCGGAGGTCTCCTGCGTATCGGCCGGCACCTTCGCCTTTCCCGGCCAGCCGGCCTCGGGCCCCGGGGTCGCGGTCGCCGCCGCGCACGGACTCGACCTCGCGGCGCACGCCTCCCAGGAACTGTCGCTCGAACTGCTTGAATGGGCTGACTTGGTCATCGGCATGGAAGCGTCGCATGCGGGGGCGGCCGCGCGCCTCGCGCCGGACGCGGTCGTCCGCGTCATGACGGATTTCCTGCCCGCGGACGACGACTGGCGCGGGGGTGGGGTCCCGGATCCGTACGGCGGAGATATCGCGACCTACGAGGCGACACGGAAGTTGTTGATGCGGGCCATGCGGGGGCTCTTCGACGCGCTCGGCGAAGAGCGGGGAGGACGCGAAGGTTCCGGGCCGTGACGCGCCGCTTCGCCCTTCTCGGGGACCCCGTGCGGCACTCTGTTTCACCCGCCATGCACCGCGCGGCCTTCGAGGTCCTCGGTCTCGATGCGGAATACGTGGCCCGGCGGACCGCTCCCGACGAGGTCGGACCGGTCATGCGGAGCGCGGATCTGGCGGGCGGCAACGTGACGCTCCCGCACAAGCTTCGGGCGGCCCGGGCGCTCGCGCGGCCGAGCGCCGCGGTGCGGGCGACCGGGGCGTGCAACTGCTGGTGGCGGCGACCGGATGGCGAACTCGCCGGCGACAACACGGACGTCGGTGGACTCCGCATCGCTTTCTCCCGTTTCGGCTTCCGGCCGCGGGGCGCGCGGGTGCTCCTTCTGGGGGCCGGCGGCGCGGCCCGGGCCGCGGTTCATGCGCTGATCGAGGACGGCGTGTCGTCCGTCGAGATCCTCAACCGGACTGAGGCACGCGCGCGCGCCCTGCGCGACCGGGCGCTGGCCCACGCTTCCGGCGCCGACGTCCCGGCCGACACGAACCGGGCGGCGGACGCCGTGCGCGTGGTCGCGGCGCCGCACGCCGGCACCACGTACGACCTCGTGCTGAATTCGACGAGTCTCGGGCTTGCTCCCGGGGATCCGCTCCCCCTCGAGTTGAAAGGGGAGACGGATCGGGTGGGGTTCGACGCCGCTTTCGACATGGTGTACGCGGCGGGAGAGACCGCGTGGGTTCGACAGGCGCGAGCCCTCGGCTTCCCGGCCGCGGGCGGACTCGACATGCTCGTGGGTCAGGCGGCGCTCTCGCTCGAGCGCTGGTTCCCCGGCCGGGAGGCCCCGTTCGACGCGATGCGAGAGGCGGCCGTGGCGGAACTCGCCAGGCGGGCCGGGTCGGAGCCGGAGGACGGATCGGGCGCCGAGTGAGGACCGCCGCGCGCCCCGGCCGGCTCCGTTTCGTGGGCAGAGTGGCCGCCGCGGCCTTCGATGCCCTCGTGCCCGCGGCGTGCGTCGGGTGCCGCCGCGGCGTCGCGCCCGATGGCCCGCCGCTGTGCACGCTGTGCCGCTCACGGCTCCCGCGGCTGGCGAGTCCCCGTTGCGCGCGCTGTGCTCAGCCGCTCGGCAACCTCGCAGCGGCGGCCGGGGCGCCCGTGCGGTGCGGCACGTGCGAGGAGTGGCCGGACATCCTGGTGGCAGCCGACGCGCCCTTTGCTCTCGAGGGCCTGGCGGCCCGGACCGTGCGCGCGCTCAAGTACGACCGCTGGCGCTCCCTCGCCCCGTGGATGGCCGCCCGCATGGCCCCCGGCGCCGAAGCGATGGCGTCCCGGATCGGCGGAGGCGCCCCGTGGCTGATCCCGGTGCCTCTCACGGCTGCCCGGCAGCGGGAACGGGGGTTCAATCAGGCCGGAGAGCTGGCCCGAGCGCTGGCCGACCGCGGCGTCGGGGGGCTGGGGCGGTTCCTCGACCGCCGCCCGGGGGGCAGTCGCCAGGCGGGTGTCCGCGGGGCCCGGCGCCGCGCGAACGTACAGGGTCGCTTCCGGTTGCGTGCCGGCCTCCCGGAAGGGCGCCGGAGTGCCATCATCGTCGACGATGTGCTCACGACCGGAGCCACCGCGATCGCCTGCGCCGAGGCGCTGGCCGAGGCTGGATTCCGCAGCGTGGCCACCGTTAGTTTTGCGCGCACCTTGCGTCCCCTGGACGGGGACGAATCGCCGACCGGGCGGCTTCGCCCATAGTTCTTCCCGAGAGGAATCCGAATGAGTGTGAGGGTTGCCATCAACGGTTTCGGCCGCATCGGCCGGAATATCCTTCGCGCGGCGCTCCAGAACCCGCGCGGGGACCTTGATTTCGTCGCAATAAACGATCTCACGGATGCGGCGACGCTCGCCCATCTGTTCAAGTACGACTCCGTGCACGGCCGCTTTCCCGGCGAGGTCCGGGTGGACGGGGACGAACTCGTGCTGGGAAGGGAACGCGTGCGCGTCTGCTCCGAACGAGACCCGGACGACCTCCCGTGGACGGAACTCGACGTGGACATCGTGATCGAATCCACGGGCATCTTCCGCAAGAAGGAGGACGCAACCCGGCACCTGCGCGCCGGGGCGAAGAAAGTCATCATCTCCGCGCCGGGCATCGAGCCGGACATCACCCTCGTCCTGGGCGTGAACGGGGACGAATACAACCCGGCGCAGCATGACGTGATCTCGAATGCGAGCTGCACGACCAACTGCATCGCGCCGGTCGTGAAAGTCCTGCTCGACAGCTTCGGTTTCGAGCGCGGTCTCATGACGACGGTCCATGCGTACACGAATGGCCAGCAGCTCCTCGACCTCCCGCACAAGGACCTCCGGCGCGCCCGCGCCGCCGGGCTTTCGATCATCCCCACGACGACGGGCGCGGCGAAGGCCGTGGGCCTCGTGCTGCCGCAGGTCAAGGGGAAGCTCGACGGGATGGCGATGCGCGTACCGACTCCGGATGTGTCGATCGTGGACCTCGTCGCCACCGTGTCGCGGGACACGTCGGCGGGCGAGATCAACGCCGCGTTTCGCGAGGCCGCGGAGGGCCCGCTCGACGGCGTGCTCGAATACACCGAGGAGCCGCTCGTGTCGGTCGACTTCACGGGACACCCGGCCAGCGCGATCGTCGATGCGCAGTCCACGTCGGTCATGGACGGCACGCTCGTGAAGGTCATTTCGTGGTACGACAACGAGTGGGGGTATTCGAATCGTCTCGTAGATCTGGCGAGCTTCGTCGGAGAGCGTCTGCCCGCCCCCGTCGGGGCCTAGC
>VXMQ01000012.1 GCA_009841015.1 Candidatus Palauibacter denitrificans
CCCCGGCCCCCGTCCCGCCGCCGATTCCGTCGAGGCGCTCGTAGAAATAGCGGCCGCCGCCCGTCCGCACGCGCCCCGCCGTCTGGGAACGCTGCAGGCCGAGCCCCCGGCTGGCCCAGCGCTGGTACGTATCGCCGAGCCACGGGCTCATCCCGGCCGCGTTCACCGCCACATCGTACGGCTCGTCGACGCGCACCCCTCCGCGGAACGTGCGGAGGACCCGCCAGGGCCGGAGCCCCTCTTCGGAGATCTGGCGCGGAAAGCGGGTCGCGTCCGCGGCAGCGGCCGCGGCTTCCGGCGTCAGCAGCCCCGCCGCGTGGTGGTGCCCGTGCCCGTCGCGCGCCGACCCGTGAAACCGGCTCACGACAACGAGCGGCCGGTTGAGGCGGATGACGCGGACCATGTCCTCGAGCACCGCCTCCCGGTCCCAACTGCGGAAGGCTTCGTACACCGACTTGGAGTAGCCGTAGTCGACCGCCGTCGTGAAGTAGAGGTCGTCCAGGCCGTAGTAGCGGCCGGAGAGGACGAGTTCGCGCGTCCGGATCAGCCCGAGGGCGTCGAAGAGTTCCGGGCCGATCGCGTTCGCCCCCGCCTCGCCGCGGTTGAGGCTGAGGAGGGCCGTCCGGGCGCCCCACCCCCGGCTGGCCAGCGTGAGCATGCCGGCGTGTTCGTCGTCGGGATGCGCGGTGACGTGGAGCAGACTCGCGGTCGTGCCGAGTTTGCGGATGCGGTGCCAGGCGCCCATGGCCCCCCGGTCCACGTCCAGCCGCTCCTCTCCCACCGGGGCCGGAAAGGCGAGGACGCGGTCCGGCGCCCGGCCGGCGGGACTTGACTGCGCCGCCGCCGCCGCGGCCCCCGCGAGGGTCGCCAGGGCCGCCACCGGAAGGACGGCGCCGAGTCGGAGCTGCCTGCGATCGATCATGGATCATCCAGGTCGGAGGGTCCGCATTCGCATCGTGCCCGCGGGGGGAAGTCCCGGCAAGGAGGTCTTGCGAGCGAGCCCAGCCCGCCGATACTCAAACGGATCGTTCCACGGCCGCCAACTCCGGACCCTGATGACAGACGCCGACATCCAGATCACGGTTGAGGGAACCCCGAACCCGCACGCGGCAAAGTTCGTCCTGGACCGCGACATCCCCGGCGAGGGGAGCCGAAGCTATTTCGATCCCAAGTCCGCCGCGGCAGATCCGCTCGCGGCGCGCCTGTTCGAGGTGGAGGGCGTCCGCGCCCTGCTCATCGTCGAGAACTTCATCACGGTGACGAAGACCGCCACGCTCGGTTGGCCGGACCTGCTGGACGAGATCGAGGAAGCCATCCTCACAGCGCTCGGCACACTCACGTAACTGTCGTCCATTCCCCTCGTTTGGGGGGGTATGAGTGTGCCTCGAAGAACTTGCCCGCACGCCCTTATCCTCTTATGGCACAGCGTGTTGATACCGAATACACACCCCCCCGTAGGATCGTTTTCAGGCGACGGAACCAACCGGCGTCAACTCAATCACTGCGGGAAGGAGGAACATGCTCACGCTGCGCTGCTTCGGCGAAGTCGTGGCCTCGGACACACGTGGGGCAAGGATCACGCTGCGGTCACGGAAGCACATGGGGCTCCTGCTCTATCTCGTGGCGCACCCCGGAACCGTTCACATGCGGGAGACGCTCGCCGACCTGCTCTGGGATAGTCGCGACCGGAAGGCGCGACACTCGCTCAGCCAGGCGCTCTACGACATCCGGTCGTCCATCGGTCCGGTGATCGCCGTGGACACCAGCACGGTCCGGCTCGTCCCGCAGCGGGTCACCTACGAACGCGATGCCTTCGAACGAGCGTTCCAGGCCGGGGACCACGAGACCGTCATCGATCTGTACCGGGGAGAGTTCGCCCCCGGCCTGCTCAACATGGGAGCCGACGAGTTCGAGCGCTGGCTGGACGGCGAGCGGGAGCGTTGTCGCGTCCTGGTCGCCATGGCGCTCAAGAACGTGCAACAGGCGGCTGAGGAGAGAGGCGACTGGGACCAGACGTGCCTGGCGGCGCTCCGGCTCGTGAGACAAAACGAGTTCGACGAACATGCGCACAGCACCCTCATGCGTGCGTTATGCATGAGGGGCGACCACGCATCCGCCCTCGCCTACTACCGAGCGCTGGAGAAGTGCGGTTGGGTCGCCAGCGCCCCGGCGCTGACGGAAACGGCGGCGTGGGCCAGGGGCCAGCTCGATGCCGCACCTCCCGTCGTCCGCGAGCGTCACGAACCGCCGATGTCGGATCGAGGAAGCGAGTTCCGCCAGTTGAGCGTTGCGTTCCGTTCGTCCCGCACCGCGCCCATACGGCTCGTCCTGGCCGGCGAGCGCGGTCTTGGGCGGGAGGATGTCGTACGGAACTTCGCCGGACTGGTGAACAGCGGTGGAGGGTTGGTGCGGTGGCTTCCGCCCGATATTGCGGAGAAGCGGGAGAAGCTGGCCTCGGAGTTGAGCCGATACCCCGGAAAGACCCGGCTCATTGTCATCAGGGCCGATGTGGGGGATTGGGCCGCCGTCGATGAGGTCGTACGGACCGCGGATCTTGCGGGCGTCATGGTGGTGGGCTTCTCGAACCCGGAGGTGGCTCGACAAGCGGCAGCCGCGCGTCTGGTCGACTTCGTGATCCCCTTCGATCCACTCACCACCGACGCGTGCGCGGCGTCGCTTCAGGCCACCGTGCGGGGCTGCAGTCTTCCCCAGGCGGTCGAGAGCGCGAGGCTCTCCGGAGGGAACCCGGCTCTGGCTCGAGCCATCCTCAAGGCGTGGCTGCGTCACGGCTTCAGTCCCGCGACCGTGAGCGACCGGGAATCGGGCGGGCGATTGGCCTACGAGCGGTCTGCCGAAGTTCGGTCGCGCGTCGGCGATCAACTGGAGATCCTCTCGCTCCCGGAGGAACGACTGGCGACGACGCTGACGCTGCTCACGCACCCTGCGCGCGCACACGCCGAACCGATCGTGGCCGGACATTCGAGTCGGGATGCCCTGGAAGGGCTCCGCGCCAAGGGCTGGTTACACTCCGAGACCGGCCCATGGACTGTGAGCCGCCCTCTCGCCGGCGCCGTGCTCGCGTGGAATCTGCGGTCGGACGAGAGAACAAGAGTACACCTGGCAGCGGCCCGAACCCTCGAGAACGGCGGTCTCGGCGGGCGTGCGGCGGCCGCCTCCGAGTTCGCCGCGGCCGGAGAGCCTTCTCGCGCCTTCAGCGTGGCCTGCGAGGTGGCGCAGGAGGCTTTGCGGAGAGGCAGGTCTCCGGTAGCGGGTCAGGCGGCGGCGTTGGCGTTCGAGCATGCCGCAGCCGGCGCCGACCGCCTGCGCTCCGGTTTCCTGCTCTCGGAGGCCGAGTTTCAGCGGGGACGATTTCGGCGGGCCATGAGCGTGCTGCACCAGGTTGCCGCGGTCGCGGACACGGGGAACGACTTGAGCCGCGTCCAACTGGCGTTGGCGCGGGCAGATGTGGCGACGGGAGACCGGCTCACGGCGGGGCTGCACCGGCAGAATCTGGAGGAAGCGTGCAGGCATGCGACCGACCCGGCGCTCCTCCGCGCGCTGAACCTGCAGATGGCCGTACTCGAGGCGACCGACACCACGCCTCGGCGCAACGGGAAGCCCGGTTTCGACAGGATCCGCGCGCATCTCCGCGGAATCGTCCGGGAGGACGCCGACTACGCGGGCGTCTGGTGCGACGCATTTCGGCTCCTCTTCCATCGGGTTGGGAGTCGAAGCGGTCTCGCGGAGGCTCGCCTGGTGCTGGGGACCTACCGTCACGGGCTCGGCCGGCTCGGCTACGAAGGCCTCAGGGCCTCCACCGCCGCGGAGTTCTGGGTGGCCATGCGAGGGGCGCGTCTTCACGACGCCCTCCAGTTGCTGGAAGACACCTCCGAGACCCTCAACGAGAACCGACACGAGTCCGCGAACCTCAATAACCTGGGCGCGGTGCTGCTCGAACTCGGCAACTTCGAGCGTGCGCTCGATGAACTGGGCCGCTGCCGCGAAATGGACGAGGCTCTTGAAACGCCGCCCGAAGCCCGGGCCTACGCCCTCCTGAATCAGGCGCAGTGCTTCTTCTTCAAGGGAGACTACGCTCGTTGCCGAGACTACATGGAGCCGTTACTCCGGCGTCCCGGGCACGCGGGTCAACACCCGTTCGGGGCGCAGGCATGGGCACTCGCCGGACTCCTGGCCATGACCGATGACGATCAGCGCGAGGTAGACGCCTGCCTCGAGTTGCTGGGGGATGGTTCCAATGGTGTCGGGGAGAACGACCTCTACCTGGTGACCTGGTTTCGTGCCGCGGCGATGCGTACTCGTGACCGCCGGGAAACCGTCGCCGATCTCATCGAAGCGGCGGACCGCACCGCCGAGATCGACCGACTGAGCGCCGAGAAGCTGAGAGTGCTGGCCAGCACCTATTGCCCACCCAACGGCCCCGACGACCAGCGCGAGGCTTGCGGCTTCCTGCGGTCGGCCGGCGCCGCCTGGTTCGTCCGCTTCGCACACAACTGGCTGCGCGCGTAGGCCGGTGGCGGTGCGCGTAGGCCGGCTTTCCGCCGCGGGTGGGCCGGCTTTCCGCCACGCGCAGCCCGGACCTTCCCGCCCGCGTCCGAATCGGACTCCTTCGGACGTTGCTACTATGTACCTAGTTGACAGCGGCGCACCGGCGCGTTTACGCTGAATCGGGAACGACGCTTCGCCCGGTCCGCCAGGGTCTCGATGGCGGCCGGCCGGGGCAGGCGACGCTGATGGTTCGGGAGGGAAAGGACGAGACTCGTGGAGATCAAGTTCACGACGCGGGAACTCGACCTCATGGCGGTGCTGTGGGAGAGAGGGGACTCGACCGTCGCGGAGGTGCAGGAACGCCTCGGCGACGAGTTGGCCTACACCACCGTGCTCACGATCCTCCGGACGCTGGAGGAGAAGGGGTACGTGGGGCACACCCAGGAGGGGAAGGCCTACCGCTATCACACGCTCGTGGGGCGCGACTGCGCCGGCGCGAGCGCGGTGCGCCGGCTGGTTCAGAAGATGTTCCAGGGGTCGCCCGAACTGCTGCTCACGCACCTCGTCTCCGACCGTGCGCTCTCGAAGGAGGACCTCGAGAACCTGCGCGGCATAGTGGACGAACGCCTCAGCTCGAAGGAGTAGGGACATGGTCATCGCCTGGATCGGATACTGCCTGTTGATTTCGGGACTCCTCGCCCTGGCGGCCCTCGCGTCGGAGCGGGCGCTCGGCCATTTCCGGAAGCCGGTGCGCTGGGCGTGGTTCGCGGCGATCGCCGGGTCCGTGACGGTGCCCGTGGTCGCCTTCTTCGCGCCCGGATTCCTTCCCGGCTTCGGGGTGTCGCCGGCGGCGCCCGCGGTCGGGTTGAGCGGTCTGGCGGTCGCAACCACGGCTGCGGAGTTGCCTGCGGCGGCCGGGGCCGCCGGTGGAGTTTTCGATGCGGCGGCGGTCGGCACGGTCCTGGGGTGGGGTTGGTTGGCCCTGGCCATCGCCATGGTCGGCTATCTCGGGCGGATCTACGCCCGGCTGCGGTCGGAGATGCGGACGTGGCGGCCGGGCCGCGTGGCGGGATCGCCGGTCATGATCTCCGAAGAGCGGGGGCCCGCCGTCGTCGGGATCCGGCGCTCGGTCGTCGTCATGCCGAGGTGGATCCCCGAACTCGACGACCGGCTGCTCCGCCTCGTCTTCCTCCATGAGCGCGAGCATCAGCGCGCCGGCGACCACCGGCTGTTCGCGGCGGCGGTCACCGCGCTCGTCCTGATGCCCTGGAACCCGGTCGTATGGTGGCAGCTGTCCCGGCTGCGGCTCGCGATCGAGTTCGACTGCGACCGCCGCGTGCTCGGTCGGGGGGAATCGCGGCGCGACTACGCGGACGCCCTCATCACCGTCGGGAGCCGCGTCTCCGGATCGCTGCTCGCCGCGGCCGCGTTCGCCGAACGGAAGCCGGCCGTGGAACGGCGCCTGCGCCGCATGACCGAGCCGCCCGCCAACATGCGCCTGCTGCGGACGCTCGGTGCCTCGGGGCTGGCCATGGTCGCGGTCCTCTTCGTCCTCGGCTGCCCCGGGCCCGAGAGCGGCGTGAACGCGCCGGAAGCGCCCACCGCGACGGTGACTCCGCCCTCAGAAGCCAGTGACTGGGTGCCCCCGGTGGTGCCCGGCGAGGACGCCATCGGACGCGGCGACAGGCCGTCCTTCATCGCATTCGACAGGCCTCCGGTGCTTCAGAACGCGACGGAAGTGGGGGACGCGCTGGTGCAAGCCTACCCGCAGAACCTCAAGGAAGCGGGCATCGGCGGGCGAGTCGAGATCTGGCTCTACATCGACACGTCCGGCATGGTCCGGAACACGGAGCTCAAGACGAGCAGCGGCAGCGATGTCCTGGACGCCGCCGCCGCGGACGTCGGCGCGACGATGAGCTTCGAGCCCGCGAGGAACCGCGACCAGCCGACCGACGTCTGGGTCGCCCAGTGGATCACCTTCCAGGTTGCGAGCGATGCGGACGAGGCCCCCGCTTCCGGGATTTCCGTAGGCGATGAGGGCGCTCCCCTCATCGTCGTCAACGGAGTCATCCAATCCGAGGGCACGAGCCTGGGAGACCTGCAGGCCCTCGATATCGACCACGTCGAGGTCATCAAGGGAGCGGCGGCGATCGAGTTGTACGGCGAGCGGGCCACGAACGGCGTTGTCGAAATCACGACCAAGAACGGCGCCCCCGACAGCGACTCCCCGCCCGAAGGGGTCGACGCAGCCGCGGATCTCCTGCTCGGCGCCGCCCGTGCAATGGAGGCTCGGGGGACGGTCGCGGAGGGCCGCGCTCGCGCGCTCGCCGATGGACGGCGGAGCATCATCGTGAGCGGCTACATCGGCGACGATGGTACGCGCCGTCGCGTGGTGAGCACGGACAATCCACTCATCATCGTCGACGGCGTGATCCAGTCGGACGACGTGACGCTCGAAGACGTCAGCTTCGGCAAGCTCGATGTCGCGGACGTCGAGATCATCAGGGGAGAACGGGCGACCGAACTGTACGGCGAGCGCGCCCAGGGCGGAGTGATCCACATCACGACGAAGTCGGATGCGAAGGACAGCGGCAAGGAGGAGTAGCGACATGGTCATCGTTTGGATCGGATACTGCCTGCTGATTTCGGGACTCCTCGCCCTGGCCGCTTTCGCGACCGAGCGGGCGCTGGGTCACTTCCGGAAGCCCGTGCGCTGGGGTTGGTTCGCGGCCGTCGTCGGCTCGGTGGCGCTCCCGTTCGCGGCGTTCCTCGCTCCCGGCCTCCTCCCGGGCCTCGGCGCGTCACCGTGGGCTCCTCTAGTGGAGCTGGGTGAAGCGGTGGTGGTGGCGTCCGCGCCCGCTGCGCCCGAAGCGGCGCAACCCGCAGCGTGGTTCCACGCCGGCGCGACGAGCGCGCTCGCCGGTTGCGTCTGGGTATTGCTCGTGTCCGGGATGCTCCTCCACATCGGGCGGGGGTACTGGCGCCTGCGGTTGGAGATGCGCACGTGGACGCCGGGTCGCGTCCTCGGATCGCCGGTCTTGATCGCGGACGACCGGGGCCCCGCCGTGGTCGGGATCCGGCGCCCCGTGGTCGTGATGCCGAGGTGGATCCCCGAACTCGACGCCAGGCTGTTGCGCCTGGTCTTCCTGCACGAGCGCGAACACCAGCGCGCCGGCGACCACCGTCTCTTCGCCGTGGCGGTTGCCGCTGTCGTGCTGATGCCGTGGAACCTCTTCCTGTGGTGGCAGCTCTCCCGGCTGCGGCTGGCGATCGAGTTCGACTGCGACCGTCGCGTCCTGGCGCGGGGCGAGTCCGCGCGAGACTACGCGGACGCCCTCATCACGGTGGGTGGCCGCGTCTCCGCGCCCCTGCTGGCCGCGGCCGCCTTCGCCGAGCGCAAGCCGGCCGTGGAGCAGCGGCTGCGCCGCATGACCGAACCGCTGGCCCGCCTCCGCGTTCCGAGAACCCTGGGAGCCTCCGGGGTGGCGGCGCTCGCCATCATTCTCGTCCTGGGCACCCCGCGGCCCGAGGCGCCAATGGATGCTCCCGCGCCCCAGGCCGGCCGAGGTCTCGATATCGCGGAGAACCCGCTGGTCCGTCTGGCCGAGAGAGCCGCGGAGGCGGACCGGCCGACCTTGATCGCGTTCGACACGCCGCCGGTCCTTCAGAACGTGGACGAGGTCCGGCGGGTGTTCGAGAGAGCTTATCCCAGGGACCTGAAGGACGCGGGCATCGGCGGCCGGGTCGAGCTATGGCTGTACATTGACCTGTCCGGCGCCGTGGCCAACCACGAGATCAAGACGAGCAGCGACAGCGATGCGCTGGACCGCGCCGCCGCGGAAGTCGCCCAGCAGATGCGGTTCCGCCCCGCGAGGAACAAGGGTGAACCGGCCGCCGTCTGGATCTCCCAGTGGGTGACCTTCCAGGTGATCTAGCGGGAGGCGGCGGCCCTTGCGCCCCGCAGGCAACCGATCGACATCGTGACGCCCGACGCCCGCTACCCGGGCACGATCCCGCCGGGAGGGCTCCGAATCCCGGACGCGTTCGGCCCGGGCGGCCTCATGGCCTACGTCGACACGCACGACCTGGGTTACCCGACCGTGCGCGTCGTCCGACTGGCCCCGGATGCCCAACTGCGGACGGGGGATCGGACTCCTCGAACGTGACGCGAACGCGGGCTGCGGCGTCTACTCACGGGCGGTGCCATGGTCTATTCTCCCGGTCCGGGCTCCGGACCATTTCAACCTCGCGGACGTTCACATGACAGAACCCCTGACGCGGGACAGGCGCGGACCGGCAGCCGTAATGGTCCGTGCCTCCCTGTTCGCCGCAGCGCTGGCAGTGATCCCGGCCGTGGTTCCCGACGGAATGGCGGCTCAGGAGGCTGTGGAGGTCGCCGGAACCGTCGTTGACGAGGCGACGGGAGAGCCGATCGACGGCGCGACCGTGCGGCTGGCCGACGCGTCCGGTTCGGCTCGCGAAACCACCACGGGACCGGATGGCGCCTTCGCCTTCGCCCAGGTTGCACCGGGTGCCTACACGATCGCCGTGCGGCGCTTCGGATACGAGCTGCTCAGCACGCCGCTGGAGGTCGGCGCGCAGGCCCCGCCGCGGCTGGACGTACGCCTGACCCCGCAGGCGATCCCGCTGGAGCCGCTGGAAGTCGGCGTGGAAGGCCGTCCGCCCCGCCTCGTCGAGTCCGGCTTCTACGAGCGTATGGAGGAGGGTTGGGGAACGTATTTCGACCCCGTGTGGATGAAAGCCAACAAAGCGGGCTATGACCGTCTGGGCCAATTCCTGTCCACGCTGCAGCTCCGCGCCCCCCAGTCCCGCTGTGCCCAGGTGCCCGTCTACTACGACCGCGTCCAGATCGGCTTTTCCGCCGGACTGGGCACGAACAGGCACCGGTCTCTGGGCGATCCCCGGTCCTGGCGCCGGCCGCCCCGCCACGATCCAAACGCGAAGAAGCCCGCCGTTCCCGCGCTGCTGGGCGAACTGTCCGTTTCGGACCTCGGAGCGGCCGAGTTCTACACGCCCCACAGCAAGATCCCGTTTTTTGCATGGAACGACACCACGACGTGGTGCGGCGCCATCATCCTCTGGTCGGACTGGACCGCGCATGCGGCGGATATCCCGAAGATCGACGTGAAGTTGTGTGAGCCAGGGGGCCGTCCCGGTGAGGTGGCGCTCGACGGAATCGTGGAGGACGAGATCACCGAGGTCAGGCTGCCGGCCGCGACGGTGTCGGCGCGGTACACGCTTTCCGATAGGCTCGATCGCCGACGGATCGAAGTCCGCACCGACTCGCTCGGACGGTATCGCGTGTGCGACCTGCCGGAAGGCACGGCGGTAGACCTGGTGGCGGCGTATGGTCCACACGCGAGCACACGGGGTATCGTCGCCGTGGCGGGCGGGGGCGCCGAAGCGACGCGACTGACGGTGCCGGTGACACCTCCGGCTTCCATCACCGGCCTGGTCCTCAACGAGGCGACCTCGGAGCTGATCGAGGGCGCGCGGATCGTACTCGTCGACACGGACTTCCGTACCGTGACGAACGCCGCGGGAAGATTCTCCCTCGAGGACCTTCCGCCGGGGTCCTACAGGATCCGGGCCGTGTGCGCCGGGTATACCGGTTCCGTGCAGGAGGTGGAACTGGCCGAGGGAGGGAACGTCCCCGTGGTCTTCCGGCTACGCGCAACGGACCTCGCGAGACGCGGTACGTGCTCGATCTAGCCGGAAGGAGCCGCTGCAAGTGACGAAGCAGACGCAGTTGCTTGCCTTGGCCATCGCCATGGCGGCGGGGAACGTCTTCCTGTCCGCCGCCGCGAGCGCCCAGGAGGCGGTCCGGATCGCGGGAATCATCACCGAGGGGGGGACAAGGGCGCCGGTCGAGGGCGCTGCGGTGCGGCTGGCCGACCCGTCAGGTTCGGCTCGCGAAACGATCACGGGACCCGACGGCGCGTTCGCCTTCGCTCGGATTGCGCCCGGCACATACACGCTCGGCGTCCGTCGCCTCGGCTATGAAGTTCTCTCCATGCCGCTCGAAATCGGACCGGCGGCCCCGCCACGGCTGGACGTACAGTTGACCCCGCGGGCGATCCCGCTGGAGCCGCTGGAAGTCGGCGTGGAAGGACGGCCGCCGCGCCTGGTGGAGTCCGGCTTCTACGACCGGATGGAGGAGGGCTGGGGCGTGTTCCTCGAGCCCCGGTGGATCGAAGCCAACAAGCGGGGCTTCGTGCGTCTCGCCGACTTCATGTCCACCCTCCAGATGCGCGCCCCTCTGCCGCGGTGCCCGAAGATCCCGGTATACCTCGACCGGAGGCTGGTCGGAGGGGCAGACGGCTCGGGAACGAGCCGGCCGCACTCGCTGAATCCGGCCGGGACTTTCCGTTCTCCGGTCGCCCCGCCTCCGACACTGCTGGAAGAACTTTCCGTGCACGACCTCGGAGCTGCAGAGTTGTACCAACCCGGTAGCAAGGTCCCGTTCTTCGCCTGGGACGGCGCCTCCATGTTCTGCGGCGCGATCATCCTGTGGTCCAACTGGACGGCGGAGACGCCGGAGATACCGCAAATCGAGGTCGAGCTGTGCGAGCCGGCCGGCCGGCCCGGCCAGGTGGCGGTGGACGGCCTGGTGGAGGACGAAGTGACCCGGGTCCGGCTACCCGCCGCCCATGTGTCCGCCTCTTACGCGAATCCCGGGGATCCGACCGGCCTCGAACGCGTGGAAACGGTGGTCCGTACGGACTCGCTCGGACGATACCGGCTGTGCGAAATCCCCGCCGACGCGGCACTGGAACTGACGGCCGCCTACGGTCCGCACAGGGGGCAGCCCTCGGTGGTCGTTGCAGAGGCCGGCGTCGAGGCAGGGCTCGCCGTGACCGTGACCTCGCCGGGGCGGATCACGGGCATCGTGGTGAACGAACGCACCGAACACCCGCTCGAGGCCGCCAGCGTGACGGTGGCCGGCACGGATGTCCGCGTCACGACGGACCGAGCCGGCCGGTTCTCGCTGGAGGGGTTGTCGCCGGGAACGCACCGGATCACCGCCCTCTGCGGGGGCTTCGACCTCAGAGTGCGGGAGGTGGAACTCGCCGAGGGACAGCAGGCGAGCGTCGTGATCGGCCTCCGGTCGAAGGGAGCGGCAGGCCGGGCGCGCTGCTCCGCGTAGCAGGCCGGGGCCGGGGAAGCTACACGACCTTCTGCTTCCAGCGGCCGCGGCGGAAGATCCAGAGGCCGACGACGGCCGACAGCGAGTAGGCGACCGCGAACGACCAGAACACGCCCGTCTCGCCCCACCCGATAACGAAGGCGAGCAGCGCCGCGACCGGCAGCTGGAAGAACCAGAACACGCCGATGTTGATCCAGGTCGGCGTCGCCGTGTCGCCCGCGCCGTTGAAGGCCTGCATCGTCACCATGCCCCAGGCGTAGAAGATGTACCCGTAGCTGATGATCCGGAGGGCGCGCACGCCTACGTCGAGCGTCTCCGGGTCCGGAGCGAACGGCGCCAGAATCGGCTCCGGGAAGGCCACGAAGACCACCGTCACCACGGCCATGAACAACATATTCCAGAAGCCGGTGAGGTAGACGGCCCGCTCGGCGCGGTCGGGCTTCCCGGCGCCGAGATTCTGGCCTACGAGCGTGGCGGCGGCGTTCGCGAGGCCCCAGGCGGGGAGGATGATGAAGATGACGACGCGGATCGCCATGGTGTAGCCCGCGAGGGCGATCGTCCCGAACTCCGACAGAAACCGGATCGAAATGATGTAGCTGACCTGGGTCACGAGCATCTGCCCCACGCCGCCGATCGACACGCGCGCGAGCCGCCCGACCACGGGCCAGCGGACCCGGAGGTCCTCCCGCCGCACCCGCATGCGCTTGCCGCGAGACAGATGCCACAACTGGTACAGGGCCCCGATCCCGCGCCCGGTCGTCGTGGCCACGGCGGCGCCCGGGAGTCCCAGTTCGGGGAAGATCCAGAGGCCGAACACGAGCACGGGATCGAGCACGATGTTGATCCCGTTCGCCAGCCACACGGAACGCATCGCCATCGAGGGGTCGCCCGCGCCCCGGTAGATCGCGTTGTTCACGAAGAGGAGAATGATGACGACCATCCCGCCCAGCTGGATGCGGGCGTAGGTGGTGCCCTGGGCGACGACTTCGGGAGATCCTCCCAGGATCCGGAGCAGCCACGGAGCCAGAAGCGCACCGGCCAGGCCGAGGGCCGCGGCGATGCCGACGCTGAGCACGATCGCCTGCACGGCGGCCGTCGCCGCCCCGCGCTCGTCCTTCTCGCCCGTGCGGCGCGCGACCATCGCCGTGGTGGACATCGCCAGTCCCACCGCGACCGAGTAGATGACCGCCAGCATCGCTTCGGTGAGCGCGATCGCGGCGAGCGCGTTGGCCCCGAGCCGGCTGACGACCGCCATGTCCACGAGGAAGAACAGCGACTCCCCCGCCATCTCCAGCACCATCGGGATGGCGAGGAGGAGGACCCCGCGATTCAGGCTCCCCGACGTGAAATCCTCGTGCGTGCCCCACAGCAGCGCCCGCACCGTTCCCCACACTCGGGAACGGCCGGGAGCCGCAGTTTCCCCTTCGGGCCGGCCGGTGTCGCTCAAGGAATCGTCCTGTCGGGAGGAAAGCGGTCTCGGGGAGTCAGTACGTCCAGATCGCGACCAGGTTGCAGTTGGTGAGGAGCAGGGTGTTCGGAACCTGGTTCATGATCTCCGGTGGCGCCTCGCTGCACCTGTATGCTTCGATGCCCCGAACGGTGTCGAACTTCAGTTCGCTCAGGTTTCTCCGATTGAATCCGAGGCGGCTGGCCGGCCTTCCGTTCAGGAGAATGAGCTGGTTCCGGCGGTACCGGATGGAGAGTTCCCGTTTGAACTGAAACACCTGCCCGAGGTGAATGAACTGGTCCATCTCCGGATGGGTCGCGAAGTAGCCATCGTCGATGGACTGGCGGCGTTCGTAGAACCCCGACGTGATCAGGAACGGGTCGCGGCCAGTCACCCTCACCTCGATCGGCGCGAGTGCGATCGCCCGCGTGTTGAGTTCGACGCGGAATTCCGCGCGCTGGTCCGTGAGGATGTTGATCTCGGTCTCGATGGGCGCGTAGCCGATGTGCGCGACGCGCAGACCGTAGGTCAGCGGTGGCATCGAGCGAAACGCCACGCGTCCGAGCGTATCCGTGACCCCGGAGACCGGCAGCGGGGAGAAATCGATCTGCGCGCCCGCCACCGGCCGCCCGTCCGCGGCGTCCACGACGGAGAGGACCACGAAAGCCGCGTCCCCCATGTCCAACTCGAGGTCGACGAACTGCGACCGGTCGAGTTCGATCTTGCGCTCCTTCCCGCGCCGGGACCGAAAGGTCGGGCGCACCCGGATCTCCCGAAACGCTTCAAGGCCGCAGACCTGGTATCGCCCTCGCTCGTCCGCTTCCACCCGCACGTCCTCCGGCGTCTGGAGCCCGCCTTCGGCCTCGTAGCGGATCAGGACCGTCGCCCCCGGCAACGGGACTTGGCTCTCATCGTCGCGGACCATGCCTTCGATGCCGACCTCGAGTTCCGCCTGGCCGAGTTGCCGGCAGGCGCGGAGGATCCGCTCCTCTTCCTCTTCCTGGCCCGCGGCCGGCGAAGCCACGAGCGCGGCCGCCGCCAGCGCGAGGAGCGGCGCGACACCGCGGAGGGCCGGCCCGCTACCGTTCAACTGCCCGCCTCGAGCAGCGCCCTGAGGAGCCCGTTCCCGGCCTCGCCGAGACTGGTGGCGCCGCTGTTGTAGTTGCGGCCGAGCGCGACCCCGTAGCCGCTCTCGGGTTCGAACACGAGGTACATGTTGTACCCCGCCACGGAACCGCCGTGGCCGACGAACCGCACGTCGTCGCCGCCCTCGAGCGCGACCGGGCGGATCGAGAACCCGAGTCCGTACCCCGAGTCGGGATCCTCCGGGGTCTGGACCGTCATCACCTCCCGCCGCGTCGCCGGCTCCAGGAGTTCGTGTTCGGTCATGCCCATGACCGCGGCACCGAACGTCGCGAGGTCGCCGACGGTCGCATAGACGCCGCCGTTCGGCACCTTGTATCCCCGCCCCTCGTGCTCGAGCGCCGGGAAGTCGGCGTTCACCTCGCCGTCGGCTCCGTTCGCGAAGCCCACCGCGACCCGCCGCCACAGGTCGGGGCCGACGATGAAGGTCGAGGAGCGCATCCCCAGCGGCTCGAACAGGCGGTCCTCGACGAGGTCCATGAACGACGTCCCGGCGGCCCGCTGCAGGGCGTAGCCGAGCACGCCGTACCCGATGTTCGAGTACTGGTATTGGGTACCGGGCATCGTATGGAACCGCGTATGCGGAATCGAGGCGAGGATCTTGTACCCCCAGTCCTCGATCGGCCCCGCCGCGGCCCCCTCGAGTTCGGGCTCCCGAGTGAGGCCGGCGGTGTGGCTGGCCAGCTGCCGCAACGTGACCGGCTCCATGCCGGCCGGCGGGTCTCCGAAGCCGGCGGCCTCGGGCAAGTGGTCCACCACCGCGTCATCGAGCGCGACCGTCCCCTCCTCCACCAGGTCCGCCATCAGGATCGCCGTCACCGACTTCGAGATCGATCCGGTCCGGTAGATCGTTCGTACTCCCGCGGGCACGCGGTTCGCCGGGTCGGCCCAGCCGAACCCCTGCGCCCACAGCACCTGGTCTCCCTTGAAGACCGCGGCCGTGATCCCGCCGATGCCGTCCGCTTCAACGTCCGCCGCGATCTGCCGCGAGAATGCGTCGATGACATCCGCGTCCTGACCGGCGGCGGCGGACGGAAGGAGGAGGAAGACGAGAAGGAAGACGATCTTCGGGGGGCACGGGCGGGGCGCCGTGGAAGCGCGGGACGGGCGACGGTGGAGCGGCATGACGTTCTCCTTGCGTGACCCGCGGGCGGCCGGACCCCCCCGCCGGGCATCGAATCCGATGCAAGGTCGCAGCTTCTTGCCCGTATCGGAAGCCTTCAGGCTGGCGGGTCGCGCCCGACTCGCCTAGTGTGGCGCCCATGTCGCTTCTGAAGAAACTGATCTTCCGGATGGATGGGGCCGCGGACAGCGCCCGAACCCGGTTCAAGAGCGAGTCGGGGGCCACCTGGGAGGCCGAGTTCTCGATCTTCTCGGGCACGACGCAGCAGTCGCCCCGGCTGCTCGTGATGTTCCGCAACCGGGACGACATCACGATTCCGCAGCGCTACAACCAGGCTCCGCCGGGCATCTCGAAGGTGCCGAAGCAGGCCGTGGCCGAGATGAACGAGGCGGGGCTCCGCGAACTGCTCGCGCGCTCGGTGAAGGTGTGAGCGGTGCGACGGTGGATCCGAGGAAGGCGCTCTCCCGCACGTTCCTCGACGGGGGGATGGTGCGCTGGGAAGCCTACGTCTCGGGCGGCCAGCCGAATACGCCCCAGGCGGCCCGCATCTACTTCGTGTGCCTCGAGGACCCCTTCGAGCCGCCGCGCTGGTTGTCGCACGAGAGTCGCAACGTGGCGGACGCGACGCGCGCGCTGGCCGGCATGAGCGACGAGGATCTCCTCGGACTCCATTCCCGCTCGACGCCTCTGGAGTGACGCCGGGCGCTAGTTCACCGTGACGACATCGTGTAGCCGCTCGCCGGGGGTGCCGTCCACGCCCTCGTAGCGATGCTCCACGAGAATCGACCAGGATCCGGGCTCCACGTTGTAGATGTTCGCCACGTAGGAAAGCGTCGACGGTGTCAGACTGTTGCAGCCCTGCCGGCCCGACACGATGGTGACAACCAGTTTCAATCCACCGTCAACCTCCCGCAGATCGGGGGACAGGTAATCGCACCGCAACCGGCCCACGATCTGGCCCGAGATGCGCATGGAGCCGGGCCCCCCGGCGGCGCGCGCGAATTCGGGCAGGGCGGACCCCTCGCTGACCACGGATGAGAGCATGTTCCCCACCATCGGGGAGAGTCCGACCCCCAGATTCAGGCAGCCGGAGAATCCGGAGAGGATGCAGACGACGCCGATCGCGCGGCGCCCTGGCCGGTTTCCCACGTGTTTCAAAACGAGACTCCGCAGCCGAAGAACCCTCGAAAGTGTGACAGCGGGCGGGAGGGTCTCGCAATACCGAGCATCCCCATGGGGTCAGGCGCGCCCGCGGCCCGGGGCGCGTCGTGTGCGCGATGCGCGTCTGCGTTACCTTCCACGCGTGGTTTGGTGACGTAGCGGCGGAGACCGCGGGATGCGAAGACTGCGAGAGGGTTGTTCAGAGAGGCAGGCTCGGAGAAGAGCCGCTTGCCATGCCGTGTTCTGCGTCCTGGCCGCAGGCGCGATCCTGACACTGGCCGAACCCCACCTCGCCGCACAGAGCCCGCTTCCCATCCCTCCCCGGAACTTCGTGACGTGTCCGACGGAGATGGATCCGTCCCTCACCGGTCTCGCCGGCATCGTCCGCGATACGCTTCAGGGCATCCTCCTTCCGGGAGCCACGGTCTCCGCGACCTGGACCGAAGGCGAGGGGCAGCGGCGCACCGTCTCCGTGGAGGCGGACAACCAAGGAGTGTACGTCCTCTGCGGCCTTCCACCGCTGGAAGACCTCACGGTGAGCGCGAGGTTCCCGTCCTTCCGCACGGAGCCGGTGCATGTGAGCATCGCGCCGGGCCCCCCCGCCGGGTGGGACATTCTGGTGGGCGTGGAGGCAGGCGTGCTCGCGAGCCTGCTCACCGTGCCGGGCCGCATCGTGGGTCGGGTGCTCGATCGGCGTTCCGGCCGTCCGGTCGAAGCGGCGAACATCGTTCTCTCGGACACGCTGTTGGCGGAGGATCGGCAGATCATGACCGATGGCAGCGGCCGATTCATGTTCACCGACCTCACTCCGGGCATGTACCGCGTGACCGTGGATCATCTCACCTTCGATCCCCTGGACCAGCTGGTGGACCTTCCGAGCGACCGGACCGTGCAGGTGGACTTCGAACTCAGCGTCGACCCGATCGAACTCGCGCCCATCGTCGTCACGGCGATGCGGGAGAAGCGACTGGAGTTGCAGGGATTCTACGACCGCCGTGAACTGGGCGAGGCGATCGGAGCCGGGGTGTTCTTCACCCGCGACGACACCCAGGACGCCGGCGCGATCCGGGTCACGCACTACCTGGGACGGATTCCGGGCGTGCGCGCCGAGTGCACCGGAGGCGCGAACAACAACTGCACGATCCGCATGACCCGGGGCGCGCCGAGCCTAAGCAGCCGCGCCGAGTTCGGGTGCCAGAACGCAAATGTCTACCTGGACGGAGTGCGCGTGATCCGCGACGGCGGGGCCGGCGAATCGATCGACAACTTCGTCACGCCGCCCGAGATCGCCGGGATCGAAGTCTATCGAGGCCCGAGCGAGCTGCCGGCCGAGTTCGGCGGGGCCGTGGGACGCTGCGGCGCGATCGTCATCTGGACGGGCCCGGGAATCAGGCGGCGTTCGCCCTAGCCCGCCGCCGCCGGGGCCGCCGCGAATGCATGCAATGCGGTGGCCTTGGCTCGAACCGCGAAGCGCGCCCCCGGTTCGACGCGCAGTTCCTCCGCGGCGTCGAGCGTGACGAGGGCCACGAGTTCGACGGGGCCGCGGAGCCGCAGCCGCACGAGCCCGCCCATGTCGCGCCGTTCCTCCACGGTCGCCACGACCAGGTTGCGCGTGCTCAGGTCGGCCGGAGGGACGTCCGGGGGTCCGAGGACAAGGTCTTCCGGCCGGTAGGCGATCTTCACGGGCGTGCCCGCCGCCGCCTCGCCCAGGGCCACGAGCGAGGCCCCCCCAATGTCGACCGTGACCATGCGCTCGTGCGCCCGGGCCACGACGCCGGAGATCGTGAACTCCGCCCCCGTGACGCGCGCGGTGTAGACGTCTGCTGGATTCTCGTAGATCTCCTTGGGCGTACCCGTCTGGACCAGCTCCCCGTCGCGGATCACGGCGACCCGATCCGCGAGGTGGAAGGCCTCGCCCCGATCGTGGGTGATGAGAAAGACGCTCGTCGCGCGCTCCCGGGCCACGCGCTCCAGGTCGTGGCGGAGATCGAGCCGTGAATCGGTGTCGAGATTCGCCGTCGGCTCATCGAGGAAGAGGATCTCGGGGTCGAGGACCAGCGCCCGCGCGAGTGCCACGCGCTGCGCCTCTCCTCCGGACAACCGGGAGATCGGGGCTCCCAGCAGGTGCGAGATCGCGAGTTGTTCGCACACGGCGCGCGAGCGGGCGCGCGATTCGGCGCGGGGCACGCCACGCAGGGACAGGCCGAGCCCGACGTTGTACTCGACGGAATCGCTCCAGAAGTGGGGGCGTTGAAACACGACGGCGGACGCGGCCCTCAGCGCCCGCTCCGCCGGTCGCCCCGACCCGCCCCGGAAGGTGACCTCTCCCGCGTCGGGCTTCTCCAGCATGGCGAGGAGGCGCAGCAGCGTGGACTTGCCGGCCCCGTTGGGCCCGAACACCGCCAGCATCTCGCCCTCCCGCAGTTCGATGCGGTCCACCTCGACGGCCGTCCTTCCGCCGTAGACGCGGCGCAGGCCGACGCCGCCAAGCAGCGGTCCCGTCGCGGCGTTCACGCGGCCCGGCCCCGGCGGATCGTGCGCCGTCCGAGCAGGAGGAGCACCGCGTTCACGCACAGGGCGATGAGCATGAGGACGATCCCCATGGCGATCGCGACGTCGAAGTTGCCGCGCCGCGTCTCAAGCACGATCGCGGTCGTCATCACGCGGGTTTCTCCGAGAATGTTGCCCCCCACCATCATCACTGCGCCCACCTCGCTGATGATGGCCCCGAACCCCGCCGCCACCGCGGCCACCAGGGAGGTCCGCACCTCTCTCAACTGCAGGACGATCGCCTGCCGCCGGCTCGCGCCGAGCGCCCGCGCCGGAAGGGAGATGTCGCGGGGGATGTTCTCCACCGCGGCGAGGCTCACCGCGGCGATGTACGGGCCCGCGAGGATCGCCTGGGCGCCGATCATGGCGGCCGGCGTGTAGAGCAGTTGCAGGTCGCCGAGCGGGCCCGCCCGCGACAGGA